>NZ_JAUORY010000015.1:0-115573 GCF_030548145.1 Aliiglaciecola sp. 2_MG-2023 | reverse complement strand
CATTAGTAGCACGGTATTTATGCCGTGAATTGGTTGAATTGTTTACCGCGAACTAAAGCCCGTGCTACAGACATTAGCAGCACGGCATTTATGCCGTGGATTGGTTGAATTGGTCACCGCGGGCGAAAACCCGTGCTACAGACATTAGTAGCACGGTATTTATACCGTGATTTGTTTGAATCGTATACGCCACGGGCAAAAGCCCATGCTACAGGACATTAGTAGCACGGCATTTATGCCGTGGATAGGTTGAATTGTTTACCGCGAGCTAAAGCCCGTGCTGCAGGATATTGAGAATTAAAATGGGAAAAAGTCTAAGGAGTAATCCAAAATCGTAGCGGTTACTTGATCAGCACCAAAGTTCATCAATCGAATCCGATTAAGTAACTTTTCTTCCAACTCTGGAAAGTCCAATTCACTAGATACCAGTTTTACTTTGGTCACAGAACCATCAGGGGCGATTTCGAGGTTAACCGTAATTTTTCCCTGTAAACTGGGATCATCTCTTAAAGCTCGACGATAAATGGTGTACAAGGCACCTTTGTTGACATCAAAACCTTTACGAATCGATTCAATATCTCGACTGCCTAGCACAGTATCTTCGGTGACTAGCTCTTTAGCAGCAAGAGACGCTAAACCTTCATTGGGGGCATCAAATTCTGTGGTTTTACGGCCAGCTAATTGGCCTCTTGCTCCCACGTCAGTTGATAAATCGCTGGTGTTTAAACCGCCACTTTTATCTGCCACTTTTTTGCCCACAAAAGCACGTTGCTGTTCATTAGTTTTGCCTGCACCTTTGATCATTTCGGTATCCGCCAAATTATTTATATTGGCTTGCTCACGCATACTGTTCAAATCATCGGTAAATTGTAGCAAACCGCTTTGACTGGCTTTTTCCCTAGCTTGGTTGGCTAATTCTGCGTCAGTTGGTTTTTTCACCTCGACTTTAGGTTGCGGTTTTTCTTTCGGTTTTTCTGCCTTTTTTTCTGGCTTTGGTGGCTTGGGCGGTTCTTTTGGCTGCTCTTTTTTAACCTCAGGAATCTCTTCCGGAATGGGTTTAGGCGGCTCTATAGGTTTAGGTGGTTCAACTTTTTGAGCCTCGATAATTCTAGTCAACTGGGGCGGAACCCGCTCCTTTTCTTCTCGGGTTTGCTCTGGTAACTGCTGCAATTTAACGATTAGGGCCAGCATAAAGGTAATCGCTAAAACCCCAATGGTTAATTTGCTGAAAAATTTGTTTTCCTGCTCACTAGAAGACCAGGGCAACTGGCTTCTAAACTGATAATGACTTAGGGAACTCATTTATCCCCCTCAGCTGGTAGATGTTGCGCTACCGCAAGAGATATATTGGTATAGCCCGCTTGCGCGCAAGTTTGCATTATTTTTTTAAGTAAACTGTAAGGAATAGCCTGATCACCCATTATGGTAATCGCTCGAGCAATCTCATTTGGATCTTGTTCTTCACTGCTGTCAACCGCAATAATTTTTGTGCGACTTTTTTGATAGGTTAGCTCTTTTTCGAGTGCAGGAATGATCTCATCAGATTGTGACATCACCTGAGCAACGTCAGCCATTTTTTGACCTTGCAGTAAAATATGCTGGGCATTTACCAGCAAAACTAAGGTTTCTTGGGCTGCCGTATCGGCTGTAGATTCTGGCAATTTAACACTTTTATCAGTTTGTAAAACCTGCACATCTGATGCATTAAACATTAAGAAAAATACCAGAATCGTAAAAATATCCATTAACGATACCAAACTTAGTTTGGACGTTTGTGCCATGCGCTTGTGATGTCTCTCCATGCGAGAGGCGCGTACTGATTTTTTCATCGCTAATCCTCTGCTATGGGGTTTGGTTCGATTGGTTAGAAACGTCTTCTAGTGGCGCATCACCCAATGAAATTTGTGGAAACAATTCAGCTTGAACCACAGATGCCACTACGACGTCTTCATATGAACGGGTGGTATCCATTAATGCCACTATGACCTGATAAGGTATGTCATGTTCTAGCAACAATGTGGCTTGGTTCTTTTCCAATTCTTGATTTTTGAGCGTTTGTTTAATTTGTTTTAACACATATTGCAGCGCTTCATAATCATACTCTTGATCCAAGTTTGGAATCGATTTAACTAAATATCCTTGGGGATAAAAAACTTCGAGACCAGAGTGACGCACGATAATTTCCAACTGTTTGTCTTCTTCATCCAAATCAGTTTGCTCTGAGGCTTCACCAAGTTCTGGTAACGTCAGTTCTAAAACGGTGATTCGAGAAAACACCATCATCATCAGTAACACAGGCACTAAAACTATCATCAAATTCATAAATGAAGTGATATCTAATTCCGCATCCTGCTTTTGCAGACGTTTTTTTCTGCCCAACATATGGAATTAATCCGTGTTACGTGAACGGGTAGAAATTGCCTGGCGTCCCATCAAGGTGTTTAAACACTTCACCCCAGCCATTTCCATACTATCAATAATCTCAGTGGTTTTAGTTTGCAATATAGAATGACAAGCCAACAGCGGAATAGCCGCTATCAAGCCAAATGCAGTTGTATTCATGGCCACAGAGATACTTTGTGAAAGTAAGCTAGCCTTTTCTGATGGATCGGCAGTTGCAACGGCTGAGAACGCAGCGATAAGACCAATAATAGTCCCTAACAAGCCTAACAAAGTAGATATATTCGCCAATGTAGCTAGGTAAGCTGTGCGCTTCTCTAAACGCGGCGTCGTCTCCATCAAGCCCTCTTCCATGGCGTATTCAATATCTTCACGGCGTTGGCTCAACGACATTCTGGCGATACCGGCGCCAATGATGCGACTGATGGGCGCTTTATTCGTTTTGCCAAAATTCAAAATGCCTTCATAGTTGGCAGATTCCAACATAGGTTCGATTAACTTGAATGCTTTTTGATTGGTTTTTTTCGCCTTGCTTAAAAACACGTAGCGCTCAATTGCGATAGCGACTCCTAATGCCAGAACCACAGCAATGGGAAACATAAAGGAACCACCTTCTTGAAAGAAGCGAACTATAATATCCATAAAATTACCTTAATTTTGCAATACCGACAGTCTACGCATTACTGTCTGTTTTTAGCGTATGTGATTATCCACACAGTTAATCATTTTAATAACTTACTACTCGGCTGTTAGCCAGTTATTGTTTTATTTTTTACCCGTAGCGCGTTCAAAGTGTTCCACTTTGCGGGTGAACTCTTCACGATCTAACGGCATAAAGTCTTGTTCTATTCGTTTTACAAAAGGGCTCGGTAGGGATGCCTTATCTCGCGGAGGTTGCCAAGGCACAATTGATAACACTCTTGGCTGTTCCCTATTACCTCGAATTGTATCTTGGATCAGTATTTTTCCGTTTACCTCAGTGACTATTTGATTGGATTTTGTCTCGTCTTGATTAGTATCTAAGGGTTGCTGCTCAGATTGCGCAAACACACTAACAGAACTGAACAAAGTAATGAATGAGAAGCTTAACATTTTGGGTCTAATTTTCATTTGTTAACTCCATTTTGAGATTTTGCAATCTGCCGCTGTAAATCAGCTATCCAGCCCCTAACTTGTCGTTTAGGCTTGTCCTGTAACCCTTGATAAAGCTCGTAGTTTTCAAGTGCTAGTTGCTTTTTACCCAGATACAAATCATACAATATTCCCAAGTTTAAATAGGCATTGTCATAAGCAGGATAACTGCTAATAGCATATTGATAATGCTGTTCAGCTAGCTCAAACTCGCCCATTTCTCGGAATACTTTGGCTAAACGATTATGCGCAAAATAATTATGTTGGTTCAAGCCAAGGGCCGTTTCATAATCCGCCTTAGCAGCAACTAAATAGGCTTTTTTTTGTTCTTCGTGGTTATTCTCGGTGTCTGCAAATTGTTGCATTTTCAGATCACCTAACTGTACCCAAGGACCGGATAATGTGGGTTCTTGGCTAATCAATTTTTGCAATAACTGGTTGGCCTGTTTGAGGTTTCCCGCCTGCTTCGCGGCAAGGGCTTGGTCAAATTGGTATTTAACTGACGCTTTTACCGCAGTAGAGCCTGACAAATATAAATTTGGTTGGGATTTTAATGCTAAAATCTTGACCTGCATGGGATCCAAAGGGGCAACTTCTGGGGTTATAGCATTGCTATTAGTTTGTTGCTCACTCAACGTTTCCTGAGACGCAGATTCAGAGGTCGATGGCGAGCTAAAAAGACTGTCCATACTGGCACAACCAGGTAACAACACAATCAAGCCCAATAGTGCATAAAAACAGCCAACAGAATGCCAAAATTTGTTCGTTACCTGCGCGTTAGAAAATCGCATTGGTGGCCTCCGATAACTGTTCTTGTTTGTTATAACGGCCAGGTAACAGTTTACGCAACGCATCGAAGCTTTCCTTCACCCAGCGATCGTATACCCCTTGCCAAGTGCGCTGAATATTCGCTTCATGGATACCAATAGCCTGCTCTTCAAACGGATAGGCTTGTTCTTCAAGAAGAATATTATATTGCTCCAATTCCAACTCAGACAAGCCTTTAGGTCGCTCAGAGTCCATTAGGTCCCGGGCTAACTGTCCATATATTTCACCAATTTTAAAATTAGCCACTGTACTAAATTCAGCGATTTTGTATTCCAGTGTTGCATTTAAAGAATCGAGCGCTTTATCTAATACTTGGCGTTTTTTAGTTAAACTCTTGTTCAAGGGCAAGGATAACTTGACGCGGTTGAACGCCTGTACGTCATCCTCAGCAAAGACCATAGAAGCCATTGCTGCAAGATAGCGTGAACGGTCTGTGCGGGCTTCACTCGCTTGCCCATCACCTTGAATTAGCTTTTTGAGCCAAAATCGTCGTTTCGCCTGTTCGTTGCTTTGCGCATAAAACTCACTCATTTGAAAACGTGCTTCAGTGACTTGGTTAAATGGCAGCGGATAACGATGAGCATAGGTGCGATAACTATCAAGTGCAGCATCCCGTTGCTCGGCCTTGAGATAATATTGGGCAGCAATATACAGAGCTTCGCGACCTTCTTCTGAATCTGGATTGGCTTGCCACAATTGTTTCAATTCGTTAGCGGCAGGCAACCAGTTTTGGTTTTGTTGATAGGCAAATATCAGTTTATCTTGTATGTTTTCAGCCAACGAATGGGCTGCAAAACGTACTCTGAAGTCTTCTAACAACCCTATTGCTTCTGGCCACTGCTTCAATTCCATCAAATAGGTTGCCGCATCATATTGTGCGTTAACACGTGCGCTACTGGTAGGAGCCTTGGCAATGACTCTCAAAAAGTCTTCGATTGCTAAGGCGACATATTGTTTTGCGAGATTCCCTTCCGCCTGTTTATAAATACTGGCGGCCAATCGTTCAAGCATGTCCTTATAAAGAGGGTCATCTTGGTTTAATTCAGCCAAAATTTGTTCGTAACTCAATTCAGCTCGTTGATATTGTTGCAGCGCAAACTCACTATGGGCAATCACTAATTGACCGGCCATTTTTCGTTCCTCACTGACCTCTGGCTGCCAAGACAAAACAACTTCTGCGCTTTTGATTGCTGGTAAATAACGTTGTAAATCAAATAGCTGCTGCATGGTGTCATACTGCACATCCACGGCTCTAGGATCATCACTAAATCGACTGACAAATTGTTGTTGGCTAGCAAGTTGTTCATCCTGCCAGTGTTGTTGCGCGGCAACATCAGTCAAGGTTTCTCGTAGAGCCCTAAATGATAAAATCGCCGCATAACCTGCTTCTGCAGCTCTGGGTTCATTAAGATATTCATAAGCATATCTTTCATAGGCGGTGATGGCTTGTTGATAATTTTGAGCTTCAAATAAGCTTTCTGCCAAATTGAAGGTAATTTGCGGAGTTAAGTCATCGTGAGGAAAGGTTTCAATAAACTCGCGGTACAAACTAGCCGCCTGAGCGTAAGCAATTTGTGCTTTTTGACGATTGTCATCTACCTTATCTAACTGCTCTTCCGTTGGTTGATTGGCGGCCTTGCTTAACAATTGCGCTTTACTATGTTCGTACTGCGCAAGTTCTTGAATATAAGCTTTCAAGAAAGGTTTTACTTCTTCTTGAATCAGTTGTCCCCAATCTTGCCAAAATGGTCCGTTAATACCGTATTGGTCAACAAAATCTTGTTTGGCCGGTAATACGAATGTTGGGAATTTACCAATAATGTATGCATCAATTTGTTTTACCGCAAACACCGGCGCTTGATTATGCTCTGGATGAACGTCAGTAAAACCTCGATACACTAAAGCACTATCTCTAAAGCGATCTTCGTTTAAAAATTGTTGGCCTAAACGGTCGTAAACTAAATTTTCGTAATGGCGTTCGCCTACTTGCTGATAGAAAGCTTTAATACTTTGCTCAGCGCCTTGATATGAAAACAGCAGCGCCATGATACGAATACTATCGTTGACTAGCCGCTTTTCTCCAACCGGCAACTTTTCTAATTGCTGTTCAGCATTCAATTGTCTCAACATCTGAAAATCTATCACGCTATTGGGTAATTTTTGATCCAGTAGTTGAGTAAAGGCCAATAACGCGTCTTGATAAAGTTCGACTTTAAAATAGCTCCAGCCCAACATATAGGCTGCGGTCATGAAGTAGTCAGTATAAGGGCCTTGCTCGAGCACGGTCTGATAAGCCTGAATAGCCGCACTGTAATCTTTATTGTTGAATAGAATTTCACCGCGTCTGAACTGCAATTCAGCTAAATAAAGGGTGTGAGGGTATATACTTAAAAGCCTATCTATTACTTGCAAACTCTGCTGCGACTCACCTTGCAAATCATGGGCCTTGGCTAATTGATAAAGAACCTCTGCATTTTCCTTTTGTTCAGGATGACGTTCCAAAATTGATTGATATTGGGCAATTGCAAGGTCATAAACCCCCCTATCCATGGGAGCGGAACCAACCTCTTGCTGTTGCTCAGCGAGCAATACTTCTAAATCCGCCAGACGATATTGTACGATTTTTATGGTTTCTTGATCCTCGACGATATCCAGTAAACTCACGTACGCATCGCGCAATGTCTTTAGTCCCTGATCGGGCAAGGGGTCATGATTCAAAGTCACAGGCTCAAAGTAGAATTCGCCCAGCGTTTTACGTTTTTCCACAGAATTGACCGCTGGTGGTTCGTCAAACATGCCTGCACACGCGAGCAAATAAAAAGTACTGATAAGCAAGACTAACGAACGAAGCGTACGGACTGAAAATAGTCGTGAAAAATAAACAGGTTGGCTCATTGTTTTGCCCCCTGTTTGTCAGCTTCGGCTTTTCTATAGGCTTTATCGTTAAGTCTTACTACGGCTAACTGGGCCTGTAACTCATAACTTTCCAATTGCGCAATTTGTTGGTTTATTTGTTCCACAAATAACAAATTTAAACTTGCCAACTGTTGGCTTTGTATAGATTGATTGCGTCGCTGCTGCACCTCAAGATTTTCTTGTAGTTGTGCGATCCGTTGTCGCTGCGCAGGGTATTCAGGTGTCTGATTTAGTCGAGCGATGAGTTGTGCTTGCTGTTGTGCGGTTTGCGCAATCAATTCATCCAATTCATTTAACAATTTCTGTGCTTGCCAACGTCTTTTAGAGTAAGACTCAGAAGCATTCCAAATCATTATTCCTTCTAACCGTTTTAGACGGTCTGCATAGAGAGGTTTCAAAGGTTTTTTATTCAACGTTAACCAAGCATCACTAACATCTTTATGTCGTTGCTGAGCGCGTTCAAGTCGTGCTTGCCAACCCAGCTCTTGCTGCTCGGCTAATATTTTGGGCTCAGTTGAAGATTGTACTAACTTCGCCTGCAGCGAATCTCGTAACATTTGGTATTGTTGCAATTTAGACAATAAATCGTTTTGTTTAAGGGCCTGCTGTCGTGACTGCGCTTCTTGTTGACGCTCATCCAACATTAGACTGAATGTATCAAGCTGCTGTTGCCAGCGTTCAAACCGCGCTTGCAGAGTTAAACTCTCTTCCAGCCAAGCTATTTTATTCCGAAATGCGCTACTGAGCATTATCGATGATAAATGGGCAGGTATTTGCAGTGACCAATCCTTGGTCTTCGCCAATTGAATAAAATATTGGTCGTCAATTTCCTGTTGATGGGCACGTAAAAAATCTTTTTCTAGGGCAAAGCGTTTTAATCCTCGCTGTAAATTATCCAATGCTTGAGTCGGTGCAAATGCCTGTTCAAACGCATAGGCTGAAGCCAAATACGATTCCATTACATATTCGTTGCTGCGCGGTTGTTGTTGTAAACGTTGCCAAGCCGATAAAGCGATTTGATATTCTTCTCTTTGCGCGGCAGCCCAACCATAACCAAGTAATGCTGAGTCAGAATCTAAACTATCAAGTCGAACTCGATTAAAGGCGTCTAATGCATTTAATGCTTGCTGATTTTTAAGATGGGCATAGCCAATTGTTAGATTAGCTCGGTCTCGCAGTGCATCGGTTTCAGTTTGGTCGACTACGGTTAACGGTGACCACCATCCACCTAGCAAGTCGTCCAAAAAACTGCTATCGGATAAGCCAATTTGTTCTAAGGTTTCAATCCCTTGCACATACTGATTAGATTGAAGTTGATGCAAACCTTGATTATAAATCACGTATTGGCGAAAAACCGAATCATCAGATAATTCATTTAACCAATAGCTGTTGTCCCGAGCCACAGTAATAGATTGGCTGGTCTGCCAATTGAACAGCTGACTTTGCATGTATAACCATTGGTCTTTGTCTTGTGTTTGTAGATATTGGTCAGCATTATCTATATTGATCTTATTCAAAATAGTCGATGCAGCTTGGTATTGCTGCTTTTCAAACAATGATTTACCTAACAAAAACCAAGCTTGAGTTTGTGTCTCCAAGGTTGCGGCTTTAGTCAATAACTGATTAAAAATCTCAGCCGCTTGGTCATCTAGGCCATAAGCTAAGCTAATGCCACCTTTGAGTAGCTGCGGATCGACTCCTGGCTGGGTAATTTTTGATAACGAGTCGGGACAGGCTTGTTGGAGTATCTCAAATTGGGTTAAGGCTTGATAGAAGTCGTGTTGGAAGTAGAAATACAAAATTTCTTGATATGCTTTATCGACTAAGACGGTGTCACATTTTTGTGCCGACAAAACCGGTCCACTGAGCATCAGCCAGGCGAACACTGACAACATTGAATTTCGTAGGATTAAAAACTTTTTAACCATTGAACAAAATTCCAATCACTAAAGTTCTACCACTGTAAACTCAGGTTGCTGCTTCCCAGTTTGGTCATTAATATTGAGCTCCAACGCTTTGGCATCGGAGTCTTTAGTGAAGGTTAAGCTAGTCGCTCTTTTAAATTCACGCCCTTGTGGACCTAAGCCAATAAAAAACGCACTAATCTGATGTTTCCCTTGTGCTAAATTGCCAATATGTAAGCGTTGCGCACCACCACGGTAGAGCGCATCGACTTGACGGTCTGTGTAGAGGTATTCGGTTACGACTTTGTCGTCAATTTTCAATTCCACCGCATCTAACTTGAAGTAAGTACCTACATCCACGGAAAGGTACACCACAAGTTGAGTGCTTGATGGGAAAAGCAAATCTTCCTCAAGTACAAACAAATCTCGATTAAGCGCAATCACTTCTTTTCTTAATTGTTGTAATTGCTTTGCAACCGTCTGTTGTTCAGTGACATCTGATTGCTGCGCATTGCTTTGAAATACAATCGAGAACAATAAAGTAGTCAGCATAAAAGTGCGTAAAGTCATCAGTTTCATCTCGTTCCCTAATACCAAAACGACACATATAAGCGTGTCACATTGGCAGAAAATTCAAATAAAGGTTCTTCACCAACAGGTGCATCGGCCAAAACATTTCTAAAGTCATCATACTGGAAGCGCAGATGGTCTAATTCGTAATTTATCGTACCTTTTTTTACCCAAGAACTCTGAGAAAATCGGTATTCATAGCTGACACTCAAACCAACAGAGGTATTTTTAAATGAGCTCATTTCCTTGTCACGGGCACGAAAATTAAATTCAGCGCTGCGAGCAAATAAATCTTGATAAAAATCAGCATTACCTTGTTGATATTGCCTAACCCGTAAATCCAAAATCCAATTGTCACCAAAGGTATGGATATAACCAATTTTGTAACTATTGGCATCTATTCCCCAAGTATCTGAAAAGACTCTCGCTTCACCATAAATGCTGGCTCGATAAGGTAAATAGTAATTCAGATTGATTGCGGCGGCGTTACTGGTACGGGTATTTGGATAAACTTCCGTTTCGAAACGATATCCCCGATCGGCGGTCGGATCAACATAACGCACTGCACGATAGGGATTATTTAAGTAACCTTCGTCTGAAATGTTTTCGAAGTTGATACCAACAATCATATTTTTTGTGAGTACTTGGGTTATACCGAATTGAAATTGTTGACGTTCAGCTTCTTCAAGAAAATTGTCATCACCGCGTTTGCCCACTTCATCCCAACCTTTTGAATAACCCATGCTTAAAGTGGTTAAGTCGCCGAAAAAATCTTGAGAAATACCAAAATGCACCGACCGAGCTTCAAAATCGTTTTCGGAACTGCTGGTAAAGTTAAGATTCATTAAGGTTTTATTGTGAAGGAAATCAACCCCCACGCTATGTTCAGTGCGCTCTTCTTCGTAAGGACTGGCTGTGGCTAATACATCGATGGATGCGCCGGAAATCATGTCTACATAGTAGTTTGCTGAAACCGACACTTTATTACCGATTTGTTTGCGCACCAACACCGATGGGCCATCAATGGACATACCATCGCCTTCATAGGAGTGATACATCACATCAGCACGTTCTTGCGGTAAAACTGCTGCGTAACTGGTACTAGAAACCATCAACAACAATGGCATTAGGATGTAAATAACAAGCTTGGGGTTGTTCATATTAGTGTTCACCCTAGTTGCACCCACAACCACCACCAGCACCGCCTTCCGCACCACGAGCACCTTCGCGCGCTTGGAACGCATGCATTGTATAACTAAAAGATACAGGATTGCGATTTGCACTCATAATTGGGTCAGCCAAATTGTCGCGTTCATAGGGCTTCACCCATGGCTCAATGGAAGTTGCACAGCCGCTGACAAACAGCACGCTGGTGAAAATCAAGCCACCCATACTGTATCGAAGCAGTTGTTTTTTCATCATCAATCCTTGTGTATTTTATTTTTTAAAATCTAGCCAATTATAAAAGTAAGTGCTTACTCTCGAAGTAGCGCTTTAACGACCTTCTCATACTTAGCTTCGTCACCGCTTTTATAACCGTAATGGGTTAAACGTTTATTACCATCACGGTCGATTATCACAGTCGTTGGCATTGCTCTTACATCATAAAGCTTGCTCACTTGATCCTGATTATCGAACAAGACCGGAAAGCTAACGGGAATGTCATTGAGCAAGTTATTCGCTTTTTCAGGGTACTCATCAACATTCACGGCTAAAACGGTAAAACCAAGATCTTCATATTCTTTTTGCATAGCATCAAAATGCGGTAACTCTTCACGGCAAGGAGCACACCAAGAAGCCCAAAAATTGACTATGACCACATTGCCCTGCTGCTCTTCAAGTCGCAAATTTTCACCGCTATTACTTTTCAAGGTGAAATCTGGCGCTGATTGCAACTCGGCAGCTCCTGCGGTAAAGGCTGTTAGTATGGTTAAAGACATCACAGCGATAAACAATAAAACAAAGTTAGATAAGGGTTTTGAATTCATGACAATACTCCGTCAAATATTCTGTTATTTATTAGGCTCAAAAGAAAAACGTGGCACCGAGTCCATACTCGATGTTGTGCGTTGTTTTTTCTTCGCCAATGATTTCACTATTAAAAATGTGGTCTTTTAGCCCCACATGTACTGCAAAATAGTCAGTTAATAACAACCGATACCCTGCTCCTACACTGACGGTGAAACGATTATCGCCGCCGAATTCTGTACTACCTGCGCCTAGCGTAAAATAAGTGGCAGAGTTGAACACCCAATCACGGCTTAAAAACACTTCGCCATTGAGGTTATAACCCAGTGACAGGTCGTAATAACTATATTCTCGTTCGTCTTCAGTTAAGAAAGGCGCGCCGCCACTTAATAACTCAAAACTCGTTTCGCCTGCTGTTGCTTGACCATAACTAGCCTCCACAAAAAAATCTTCATTAATGTGGTAAGTTAATCGTGCTCCAACTAATGAGCTAGATGAAAAGTCTTCGATGCTAATCACCCCAGCGAATAAGCCAATTTCGAAATCTTCAGTATCAATATTCGACTCATTTATATCTCTGCGTTTTAGATCAGGCTCAATCACGTTTTGTACCGCAGCTCGATCATCTGCCTGCGCATAAGCAAAATTGCCTGTACTAATTAAAATGACCCCTAGAAAAAAACTGCAAATCCGAGTTTCCACTCTTCAAGCTCCTCATTTTCATCACGCTCAGTCAGCGCAAGTAAGTTTTGATATTCGAATTTCACGACAAAATTCTGCGCTAGGTAATACCGCACCCCAATCCCACCAACCAATAAATCGTTGGTTCGAGTTTCTTCACCTGATTGCACTAAATTAGCTGTAGGCTTGGTTTTAATTTGTCCAAAACCAAGGCGGAAATACGGCGATAAGCGCCACTCTGGAAACGTTGTGTGGGTCACACTTAACAACCCAAATTGGTTTTCAGAAAAGTCACCCAATGCTTGGCTATAACTCAGTTCTGCGGCAATATTCTCGGTGACGACCCAAGCACCAAAAATACTTAACGACGGCACACCTTCTAGTGAGCCACCGCTGGCGCCCAATTCAAAATCACGTTGTTGATAGCTACTAAAACTGCCATCTTCTATCTGTACAGGCTCACCCTGACTGCTCACAGTAAGCTTGAGTTCATCTAACGACACCCAACCTTCTTTGCCTTTTTGAGTGCGTACCTTAAACCAACTAGTGCGACGTTTAAGAATACTGATCCATTCGCCTTTTTCAGCTACGTGAAAAATTGGATAACCTACAGCGGGTCCTGTGCGCATATCGATATAAGGCTCAACAATTTGCACTTCAGGCAACTGTTCTTCGGCATGCGCCGTATTTATTATTAACATTAACCCGATAAGGGCGATCCACTTTGCCATACTTTCCATCAACTAATCTGCCGGAGCTGCAAAGGGATTATTATAGTATTGAGCGCCAATATCCAGCCATTCAGCGATTAGTTTCAGTTCAGATTTAGTTAACCATCCCTGATGACTGCCACCATCCTCGAAGAGCGTGAAGAAGGCTGCGCTGCTGCGAGCTCCATTAGTGCTTAGAGTATTGGCCACAGTTACCGTTCGATAGATTGGAATTGGGTTGCCCTCAGCATCAAGAATTAGTTCTCCATCTTCATCTAGTTCATAAACGGGGTCACCATTGGCATCAAACACCTGTACTAGGCGATCAACAATGGCGCCTTCATTTAATTCTTGCTCAACATCGGCAAACATCAGTTCACGATAGCTAGTGAGATAATCTGGGTTGTCGGTAGAAACCGAACCACTCAAATCTAATTGAGCAACAGGCACTCGAGGCATTTCAGCTTCATCTGTTGGCGAATGACAGCTCACACAGGTGTTATCTTCGACTACCGTGACACCATCATCAGCAAACACCTCACGTGTTACCTCAAAAATGGGATGGATAGATTCGGGATAATTGATTTGAATCCGACACAGGTTTGTCCAATTTGTCGCGCAGGCTGCAGTAATTGGCAACGGTGAGGATAAGTCGGCGTAGGAATAAGTAAATGATTCCGCTGGCGTGGTTATCGCAGGATCAGTCCAGATATCAACAAATTCTAAGTCAGGTTGTGGATAATCGGCACCATTAATCCGGGCTGCAGTTTGCGCCATGGTTTCACCCAAGTCCGCAAATAACGCTGGATTAGTATTCGGGAAAGGAACGCCTGTGGAAGTCGCGCCAAAATTTATGGATTCGGCTTCAGCACTCAAACGACCGTGGGGCAGTGTGCTTTGTTGTGTATGGCAACCGTTACAAGTTTTGACCTCACCTGGAGCAAACTGTAACCAGTTTTGGTGGCGCGCTCCCACCCGCTTGCCATCAATATCGACCAAACTAAGCGCCAGTGGTAAATTTGCCGGTACTTCAAACATGGTTGAACCGTCAGGTTGAACAGGGACATAACCGATAATTTCACGCATCAATTGACTGCGACTGCGACCAAATGCGGAATTACTAAAATCTTTCACCTCGTCATCGGGAATCGAAACCGATTTGACTACCCTTAAAAACTGCACTGGACGCTGTAATACCGGTGTTTGAGTAGGATCGGCCATCGCCGCGATTCCCTGTGCAGAAGAATCCACACCGGCAAAATCGTAGACACTACGAATATGCACTTTTGCTAGATTTTCATCAGCCAAGGCTTGTTCATATTCATCCGCTATTTGTGCATTGCCAGGAAAAGCACGCTCTTCCATCGCCAGCGCTTCGGTATACATTTCACCTTCAACAGGCACACCAATAGGAAGCTGGGTATTTTCATTGCCGTCATACATCCAAAGACCGAACAACAGCGGCGCTTCATGAATATCTGGGTTTTCAAGATGGCTATCGTCACAGGGTAAAATTTTACGTTCAACTACTTCACCCTCAGCAATTTCTTGCTCTGGATCATAAACGCGACATTGACTCCAGCTAAAAATAACTCGTCCACTGCCATCCCACAGTGGATAAACTGATGCAAATCGGCCACCCAACGAAAGGCTGCCATCAATAACAATATTATCAAAAAGGGCTGGGGTTTGTGCCGGTCCAGATAAACCTGTTTGCGAAGCGATGCTTTGGTTGTTGTCGATGTAATTCATGTAATCGATACTGACAAAATCACCACCAATAGTGTCACTATCAAACGGACGGATCGCACTTAATATGCTGCCATCTTGTAATTCTCTGACTTTTACAAACTGCAAACTTTGGGTTGTGCGCTCACTAGCATGACTATGACGGCCATACAGAATCTCGAGACCGGAGCCATCGCTGTTCATTTGATAAAGATTGATGCTGTTATTATTGCCAGCCTGATCCCAACGGCTAAACAAAATTTTACCACTCGTTAGTACAACCGGATCCAAATCATGACTTTGATTGAAAGATATTTGCTGAATGTTGGAGCCATCACTCTCCATCACATGAATCACTGACGCATATTCATCTAAGCCTTCGTCTAAACCAAGATACTGAGGTTTGCCTTCATCTAATAATATTGCCTGATTCCCTGCTTGACGGGTTGAGCTAAATACAATTCGACCATCGGGCAAATAGGTAGGCCCGGTATCTTGCCCTTCTTCGGCTTGAATATCAGAGCTGATCACCCGACGCAATTGGTCAGAAATACGGTTATATTCCCAAATATTCCAAGTTGGTTGTTGATCATCATCTAGCCCTTCAATTTCCGGCGCGCGCATAGCAAACACTAATCGTTCAGAGTCATAAGACACATCCACATCTTTCACGTCGTAACCAGCTAAGGGATTTTGTTCTGTAGCTTGTTCGATTTGTTCTGCAGTGAAAAAAGCGCGGTCCGTTATGTTAGTTTCCACTGCACTGGCGGACGCACGGGGCTTAATATATAAAGCCGCTCCGGGCAAAAATTCAAAAGGTTGTCTTAAGTCGTCAGTGATTAACACGCCATCTTCATCTAAAGGTAACGGGCGTTTGACATAAGCTATAGGTACATCAATAACCACGGGATCGGGCTCTTGAGATGACGAAATTAACTGATTTTCCCCGCCACAACTCACTAATAAAACGCAGATAACTACACAAAGTGCAGTGTTGCGAATCAATTCTGTTGCTGTGCGGCTAAAAATACGTGACATAAATATCGCTGAACCTTCATTTGTTGGAAACTAACTGTTTCGCAACTGGATTAGAGTGTTAACTATTTACTCAAGCTCTGTGGAGCTCAAAAGTATTAATTATCCATCGTAAGCATAAAACTTTAAACTGTCTCTGCTTCACGACAACTCGCCGATACCAGTTAATACATCCTTCGTTCAATTTAATTTGAACCACAATTCAACGGTATTCTATGGGCTAAAGTGTTTCATTAAGTGATTAACAAAACAATTTAAGGATTGATGCATAGTGATAGTTTTTAATACCTTAATTGAATCCACTGGGCGAATAAAACAGCGATAAAAAACGAATAAAAACGCTATGCAGCGCTAACGCTATAATGAGTGTAGCGGATTCAACACGCCATCAAACTCGTCATCAATATGCAGTATCTTACTGTTTTTCTGTTATTTTTTCATAGCACTATGTTGATAAAGTAAATACTTTTAATATTTTGTGTAGTGCTATAAAGACTAATTTATTGCTTTTACTGCCACTGGAGTCTAAACAATAGTCTCAAATGCCGGTAATCACTGGGCTGGCCTAAAAACTGCTACTTAGCTTAAGATCAACAACTTAGGTTCAAGATGTGAAGTTGAGCAACTGAATTCGTAAGGTTATTTAGGAGTGGACCATCTGAAAAACAACCTCATAATTTGTTGAGCTTGTTTAATCCAAAAGTAATTTGGGTATTAAAATTAACACCCAATAGTAGACTGTCATATTTACCCTTGCTGGCAAATTCGACTATTTTTAGATGTATCGTATTGAGGAGCGCCAGCTTGGAAACAGCAATATCAGAAAAGGGAGAGTATAGATTCCTCCTGCAAAAACTAACTAGACACTTTTTTGGTTGGGCTTCATTATCCCTTATGTGCTTCAGCATGAGTGTTTTTGCTGGCCCCACCGAACAAGCTCAGCGCATGCACAATCGCCTAACGGGCGTGCCAGCGACCTCTAATACTCTCGAACAGATGAGCAGTTTGATTGAGCTAGGAAAAAATTCAGAGGCCGCCTATTTAGCCATGGATAATTCGGCTTTTTACAATGTTACCCTGAAAAACTGGGTGACCCCTTGGACGAATGAAGAAGCTGACGTTTTTGCACCTTTGAATGACTACACGGCAACCGTTATAGGCATGGCTAGGGATGATGTAGATTTTCGTTTGTTATTAAGCGGTAATATTCTTTACGTCGGCGACAATACACTCGATATTCCTGCATACGGCATAGATAACAACGCCCATTATCAGGCATTAGAGGATCAAGAGATTGACCTCAAAGACGGTCTAGTTGCTACAACACAAACCGCGGTCACAGGATTACCAGAAGGTGCTACCGCAGGGGTGTTAACCACCAGGGCTGCGGCAAAATCATTCTTCAAAGACGGGACGAATCGGGCCATGTTCCGATTTACCCTGATCAATCATTTATGCACAGATTTGGAAGGCGTGAAAGACACCAGCCGCGTGCCTGATCGCATTCGACAGGATGTGAGTCGAAGCCCCGGTGGTGATAGCCGAATATTTTTAAATTCCTGTATTGGCTGTCACTCTGGAATGGATCCCTTAGCGCAGGCATTTGCGTATTATGAATATAACTACGATAGCGAAACCGACCCTGACGGTTTAAACGGCAGCTTAAGTTACAACACAGAGGGTCAAGTAGATCCAGAAACCGGTTCAAGAGTCACCGCTAAACACCAAATCAATGGCAATAACTTCCCCTATGGATTTATGATTCAAGATGACAAATGGGACAACTATTGGCGAGCAGGTTTAAATAAAAACTTGGGTTGGGATGCGAGTCTTCCAGGTAGGGGATACGGTGCTAAAAGCATGGGCCAAGAACTTGCCCACAGCGCACAATTTTCTCAATGTCAGGTTAAAAAAGTCTTTCAAAATGTATGCTTGCGCGCACCACAAGACAGTGAAGATTGGGCACAAGTAGATGCAATGGTGGATAACTTCGAAGGAAGTGGATATCAGATTAAACGGGTATTTGCCGATGCCGCTAACTACTGTAAAGGGAGCTAAATATGAGGTTATTATTTCCCTCCCGAATACAACAACTTGGATTGACTGCGTTACTAACCCTATTGCTCAGTGCTTGTGGTGGCAGCGCAGCAAAAGTTGAACAAAACCCGACTCCACCGCTAGTTTCTCAACCCGGCGAGACTTATTCAGGGCCACCAGCAAATACTGACGATGTGCAGCGCTACAAACTTAATTTATGGGACAATATTAGTAGCGCAGAGCGCTGCGGTGCTTGTCACGTTGAAAGTGGTCAATCACCGGAATTTGTTAGAGCGGATGATATTAACCTTGCCTATTCCGCCACTAACCCGTTGGTTAATTTAGACGAGCCAGAAACCTCAACCTTGGTCACTAAAGTTGCCGGTGGTCACAATTGTTGGTTGGCAAGTCCGTCTGCCTGTGCAGATATTATGACTACTTGGATAGCGAATTGGGCCGATAATGATGTCAGTGCGAATAAGATTCAACTAGAAGCACCCGCTCAGAAATCTCCAGGAGCAAATAAAAACTTTCCTGAAGACAGTGCCTTATTTGCAGCAACAGTGCACCCATTATTAGAAACCTACTGTGCCAGTTGTCACACCAATTCAGCAACGATTCCTATATCACCTTATTTTGCATCTAGCGATATAGACGAAGCTTACCAAGCCTCGAAAGCCAGAATCAGTTTAGATACTCCTGAGTCTTCGCGTTTTGTCGGCCGACTCAGAGATGAGTTCCATAACTGCTGGAGTAACTGTAGCAGTGATGCCAGTGAGTTAAGTGCGGCTATCCAAGCCATGGCTGATGGCATAGATATAACCGAACTAGCCCCCGAATTAGTAAATAGCCAAGCCCTAACGTTATTCGAAGGTACCTTAGCCACAGGTGGTGGACGATTCGAAAATGACCTAATTGCCAAGTGGGAATTTAAAACCGGCACAGGAACGACGGCTTTTGACACCAGTGGCGTGGAACCGGCGATTGATTTAACCCTCAGTGGCGATGTTTCATGGATTGGCGGATGGGGGCTACAAATGGTAAATGGCAAAGCCCAAGGAAGCACTGCTAGTAGCAAAAAGTTGCACACTCTGCTGACCGCCACAGGTGAAATGTCAATTGAAGCTTGGGTCGTTCCTGCGAACGTAACCCAAGAAGGTCCAGCCCGCATAATCAGTTATTCAGGTGGCTCTCAAACACGTAACTTCACCCTTGGTCAGACTTTATACAATTATGATTATTTACTTAGAACAAGTAATACTGACGCCAATGGTGAAACTGCATTATCCACAGCTGATGCTGACGAATTACTGCAATCTAGTTTGCAACATGTGGTGATTACATATGATCAAATAAATGGTCGCCAAATCTACGTAAATGGCATGCACTCCGGCGTGACAGATAATGTAGAAGTAGGTAATTTTAACGAATGGAACGACACCTATGCCTTTGTTTTAGGTAACGAAGTATCCAGTGATATTCCATGGGCGGGTTCAATACGCATGGTAGCTGTGCACAATCGAACCTTAACATCAGAACAAATTGCGCAAAATTTCGCAGCCGGTATCGGACAAAAGTTTTTCCTCTTATTTAACGTTACTCAGCACACAGGCATAGCACAAAGTTATGTGGTACTCGAAGTTAGTCAATTTGATAGTTACAGTTATTTATTTGCAGAACCGTTTTTCATTAGCTTGGATGACAATGCGACTATTTCAACGGTTCCTATACAAGGTATGCGTATTGGTATTAACGGACGTGAAGCGACTACAGGTCAGGTTTTCCAGAATTTAGATGTGACAATCACCGATGGCGATTACATCACGGGTGAAGGTCAAGCCCTGTCTTCTCTAGGGACCACAGTGGCAATTGAAAAAAGCCCTGAAGCTGATGAGTTTTTCCTGACTTTCGAGCAACTTGGCAGTGCCACAAATGTAGTAATAGAAGCCGATCCGCCTGCAGCGGCATTACCTGCAGATTTAGAGCCTCAATCTGATATAGGCGTGCGTAACTTTGCTGAAATCAATGCCAGCATGTCAGTGGTAACGGGCGTGCCGACAAGTAACGCCGCAGTAAAAGCATCCTTTGAAAAGCTCAAACAGCAGCTTCCTAGCGTCACAAATATTGATAGCTACTTGGCATCAAACCAAATGGCAGTGACACAAATGGCAATTAAGTACTGTGATCAATTAGTCGAAAATAGCAGTTTACGGGCAAGCTATTTTAGCGGTTTTGATTTCACTCAACCTGCAAATACAGCCTTTATCGAGCAAGATCGCAACCTTATTCTAACGCCATTATTAGACAAAACAATTGGTAACAACATTGCTACCCAGCCGCAAAGAGATGAGGTGAGCAACGAATTAAATAATTTAATCGACACTCTTTCCGATTGCAGTGGCGATAAAGTATGTAACGCCACTTACACCCAAACTATTGTAAAAGCGACATGTGCCGCCACCATTGGTAGCGCAGCGATACTCATTCAATAAGCAGAGAGTTTTAGGTAAATAAAATGAAGAAAACTAAGTTTGACAATTTATCCACCGATGCTCCTCTGCTGCACGATGATCACGCTAAGCCGGTTACGCGTCGCGAGTTTATTTCTCAAGGTTTTACTGCAGGTTTAGGCTCGGTAATGGCAGGTTCAGTATTTAGTATGTTTGCCAACCCTAAAAAAGCCAATGCCGCGTTATCCAGTGATTTAGAGGCATTAAAAGCCAGTTGTGGTATAGCAACCCAAGGAGCGGGAAAAATTCCGTTTATTTGTTTCGATCTAGCTGGCGGAGCAAATATCGCAGGCTCCAATGTGCTGGTTGGCGGTCGTGGCGGGCAAATGGATTTCCTTAGCACCGGTGGCTACAGTAAATTAGGTTTACCAGGTGATATGGTGCCTTCAATCATGAACCCAACCTCTGGTTTAAGTGATTTTATCAACAATGAACTGGGCTTAGCTTTTCACGCTGATAGTGCTTATTTGCGCGGTATCTTAGAAAAAGTAAATCCGGCAAATCGCGCCAATATTAACGGTGCAGTGATACCGGCACGTTCCGAAAACGATACCGGTAATAATCCACATAATCCTATGTACGGGATTAACCAAGTGGGCGCAGATGGTTCTCTATTGACCTTAATTGGCTCTCGTAATTCTGATTCAGGTGGCAATAGTATGTCACCGGCATCAATGATAGATACTGCAAAGCGTCCAACTAAAGTCGACCGTCCCTCTGATGTAACCGGGTTAGTGGATACTGGAGATTTAGTTGGACTATTGAGCCAGCAAGACTCAGTAGCAGTCATGGAGTCGATTCAACGTATCAGTGACATGAAGTTGGGCAGAGTGAACACGCAAATTACCACCGATGATGTGATCAAAGATTTGGTGCGTTGTGGTTACGTGAAAAGTGCAGATATTACCGACCGCTTCGGCGATCCGTCGTCACTTGATCCTGAATTAGATGGCGACATCGTTGGTCCATCTGGGATTTTCACCCAGCAAGAGTTCGACAGTGATAGTGAATTCCGCAAAACTGCGGCCGTAATGAAACTAGTGATCAACGGCTTTGCCGGGGCTGGCACTATTACTATGGGTGGGTTTGATTATCACACTGGCAATCGCATGGTCGGTGAAACACGAGATTTACGAGCGGGACGCTGCATGGGAGCCTGCATGGAGTACGCTGCGCGCGTAGGCGTGCCGCTAATGATGTACGTTTGTAGTGACGGCTCAGTTTCGAGTAACGGAATGATCGACGATTCAGTGGACGGCCGAGGCAAAGGGGTTTGGACTGGTGATAATTCATCAACTGCGGCATCTTTCTTTTTGGTGTACAACCCCAACGGCACGCCACAACTCATAGGCGCAACCACTGAACAACAAGCACAACATCAACAAATTGGTTATATGCGCAGCGATGCTTCTGTGGAAACCGCCGCGACCCCAGCGGCTAACAATGTTAATTTGTTGGTAGAAACCGTCATTTTGAATTACATGGCGTTACACGGTGAACAAGGTAATTTTAGTAGTTTGTTCCCATCTAATGGGTTGGGAAATAGCACACTGATGGATAGCCTGACCGCCTTTGAACCCATTGTTAGCGGTACCATGTCTTGATGTAACCAACCTGTAGCACGGCCTTTAGGCCATGGAAACCTCTCATCGGAATAAAGCCCGACCTACAAATTCTACCCAAATCCCCCTTGTAGCATGGCCTTTAGGCCATGGAAACTTCTCATCAGACTAAAGCCCGACCTACAAATTCTACCCAAATCCCCCCTTGTAGCATGGCCTTCAGGCCATGGAGATCTATCATCGGGCGGTAGCATGGCCTCCAGGCCATGGAAAACACCCACCAAACTAAATCCAAACGACAAATAATAGCCAATAAAAAAGCCGCTAAACGAAGCGGCTTTGTTAGCTTTAAAAAACAACTTAAAATTCGTATTTAAGCGATAAATTAACGCTAGAGCCCTTAGTTTCTGAACGTAACAAGGTATTCTCGAATTCAATGTCTTTTTGTTGGTTTAGCATGTTTTGAACTTTAAACTTCACTGTTGTGTTGAAGTTTGGATAGTAAGTATAAACTAAATCCAAGGAGTGAAACGGCTGCTCATAGCTGTCGTCAAATCCATCTATACCAGGAATTAGAATACGCTCACCAAACACGTTGTAAACCAAAGACGCTGAATGCTCACCGTTATCAGAGTCAAAACCGATTTGGGTATTTACCACGTATTCAGAGTGACCGGTTAAACGACGAGTTAAGTTAGTTACTGAAGTAGAGACACCAGTTTGCTCAACCACATTTTGACCGTCTAATTGGATCTCAGAATCACTTAACGTGAGGTTTCCAGATACAAATAAATTATCCCAAACGCCATCTCCAATAAACCCTAGTCCTTTCAAGAATTCAAATTCGACACCATACAGCTCACCAGACTCTGCATTGGCGATACGCACTAATGGCGGACCATCCTGAGCAGGTGACTGAACCGATTCAATCGGGCTATCCATGTCTTTATAAAATAGCGCCACAGACAAGTTGTCACCCTGATCTAAGTACCACTCCCAACGGAAATCGTAGTTTTTAATTTGCGTTGTACGTAATCCAGGAGTACCACCGATTGGGAAATCAGTAAGCGGATCGATATAGGTTGATGACGCCAGTTCGCGCGTGTCAGGACGAACGACGGTTTCACCGTAACTTGCTCTGAATTGAACTTTCTCGCTCATAATATAAGTGACAGCCAATGCAGGGTAGAAATCACTTTCTTGGAATGCCAATTGAGAACGGTCGTCTTCATCAGACAAATCAATTTGATTGCTTTTGGGATCAAATGGAACCACTGCTTGACGATAGTCTTCCCATCTTACTCCACCACTGATACGCCACGTATTGTCGAAGAAAATGTCAGCTTCGAAATAGTAAGCATCAACCTTTTGCGCTGCCACATAATCATCACCAGCAATGGTGGTATCTGACAACAGCGGAATAGAAGAAAGTTCAGCACCATCTAAGTTCTCATCGCTAAGAATCTCGTTGAACACGCCACCAGCTAGTACAGAGCTATCAGAAAACCCACGGGTGTTGATATCGAATCTGCGGTTTTCGGCAGTTCTTGCTTTACTGACAAAATCGCCACCCACTTTAAATTCCATATCAAAACGGTCTACGGTATATGGGTAGTTAAGATTCCAGCTCAAGTTTTCAACCCGATCATCAAGTCTTTGAAACTGATAACGTGCAGCTGTAGTTGCGTTTGTTAGTGAACTTTCAGTTTGCTTATCATACACACCGTCTTCATTATCATCGGTTAAGATGAATCGAGTATTGATCGTGCCTGGTGCGTATCGACTTGAACGACTTTTAGTATATTGCCAATCAAAGCCTAAAAAATCCAAATTAGTAAAAGTATGTTTACCACGAATTTGGTTAGACCACATCTGACGCTCTTCGTATACAACTTCGAAATCTCGAACTCGTTGTCCATCACTCAATTGGATGTTGTTGGTATTACCTACTTTTTCACTAATTGCATCATTAGTGTCATTTAACGCGACTGAGGAAAAATCAATACGATGATTCCGGTTATAGTCAATTCCAAAGTTTGCCATACCTGAGAAGCGCACATTATGCTCGGTTACATCCACTTCATCAAAGTAACGAGGAAAGGAAATAATATCCCCACTTCGCTGGGCTTGCTCACCAATAAACTGTTCACTCACATTCCATGAGTTGTCGTAGCCTGCCGTAACCAAGAAACCCACACGCCAATCGTCATCTAAATCAAAGCTATTGCCCAAAGACAAATTGAATCCATAATCAGGGTCAACACTTTGTAAAACCGGATCATAGTCAGTATATAGTTCTTTCAACAGATCACGGGCTTCAGTGGTACTAATATTGTCTAAAAATTGTTTGCTATCCCATAGCGCCACAAAAGAATCCGGTGCAGCACGGGTGCCGTCATCCTCGCCCATCCAATCATCACCACCACCGTTGTATTGATATGCATCATCAAAGTTATCGGTGTTAGTTCCTAATTTGCCTGTGATGTTAAACACAAAATCAGTAGGAATGGATTTTAAGCGAATATCAACATTCCCCCCACCAAAGGCAGCAGGCATTGAAGGTGAAAAGGACTTCTGTACCGATAAACTTTCAATAATATCTGCAGGGAATAAATCCAAAGGAATTACTGAACGAGTCGGATCAGGACTGGGAACTGATGCCCCATTCAATTGGGTACTTGAGTAACGTTCACCCAAACCTCGTACATAGATGAATTTTCCATCCACTAGCGTAAGGCCGGTTACACGACGAAGTGCTGCTGCAGCATCACTATCACCAGTACGGGATATTTGCTCAGCGCCGAGAATATCTGCTACGAAAGCTTGGTTTTTACGTTCCTGAAGTACAGCAGAAGCTGTTCCTTTCAAGCGCGTACCGGTAGCAACAACTTCCTCAATCACGTCTTCTTCGGAAGCATCCTGAGCAAATAACGGCGCACTTGGCAGTGTTACAGCAACTAAAATGGCTAAAGAAATTGGCTTGAGAGGAAACCTGTTAAAAGGCGTATTCATTATTAACCTCATTGTCGTACAAACTGGCAGCTAAATGCATTTTAAAAACGATGTTACTGCCTTATACATTGTGTCATTTATCTTAATCGTAAATGCGCTTTTTCGTTTCCAAAAAAGCGCATATCAAATCTAAAAACGAGTTAATAAAGAACCCTATTCTAGACCAACAGTCCAGCCTGACGTCCAATCAGCGTCTTCATCAACAGCACCGATGAAGTCAGCATTATCAAAGAATGTATCACCAGAGAAATCTTTAGGCGTTACTTCAGAGATAGTGAATATTCCGTCTAGAACCGCAGCTTGATTAGCAGCTACGCTGTTACCAGTCTGGTTGTTTAAGAACCAGTCTTCTAGGTCTACGATTGTGTGAGTAGCACCATCCGGTAGTGAACCATCTTTGAAGTTCTCGTCATTTTCACAAGCAATAACAGAGTTAGTGAAAGTGGTAGTTCCATCACCTAAGTTGGTTTGACTTTCCAATACACCTTCTACTTCGAAACATTCACCCATACCAGCAGAACCAGTAATGATGACGTTAGATAATTGTGCACCTGTACCTTCACGTAAGTAGATACCTTCAGCATCATCTTCGCCGTCAAAATCGTTACCGATAATCGTCATATTAGCGATAGTTGGGTTAGATTGAGGCTCACTATCTGGCACTGAACCGTCGTTGTCAGCTTCGATAGCGCGATTCGCATCAGAGTTATCTTGTGCTTGACGCACTAAGACATATTGCATACGACCAACAAAGCCGTTATCCCAATCAACACTGTCGTCTTGGATGTCTGTTAGCACTAAGTATTTAACGTCAACGCTTCCACCAAAGAACTCAACACCGTCATCCGCGTTTTTGTGAACTTGTAAATACTCAACAGTGGTACCTGAACCAACACCGCCGAACGTAACACCATTTAATTCGTTATCAGGTGCAACTTCAAAACCACCGTGCATTACGCGAACATAACGAAGCGTACCAGAGTTATCAGTAGAATCTGTTCCACCAAATACTGCACCTTCCTGAACACCTTCAACTTGAAGAGCACAATCCGCGTCACTTGGACATTTATTCGATGGCGCGTTGCCTAGAATAACCAAACCACCCCATTGACCCGCTTCACCAGCTTCAAGTCCACCAAGAACAGCGGCAGATGATGTAAGGGTAACGGGCTCAGAAGCCGTACCTTGCGCATCAATTTTAGAACCACGGCTGACCACTAGATAATCGTTACCTGAAGCACCGTAAACAGTTACACCAGCATCGATAGTTAGAGTTGCGCTATCTTCGTTGTCATCACCGACAAAAACTGCACCAGATAAGGCATACAAGTTACCTTCGGTAAGAGTTAAATCAGAAGTAATGCGGCCTGATAATTCACATGTGTTGGTTACACCATCAACAGCGGCGATAGTCGTAGTTCCAGCAGGACAACCTGAGGCTGTTTGGGTAACTTTAACGGTTCCACCGCCAAATCCAAATGCCCAACCTTGACGCCAATCATCATCAGAACTTACCGCTCCAACGAACGTAGTTGCATCAAAGAAACCGTCTATTTCTGAAACATCTGCAGCACCTTCAAGAAGCAAAGAGCCAGTCATTGGTGTGCCATCAGCATTTAGCATCACTGATTCAGATACACGGTTACCGCGAGATTCGTCTAAGAACCAAGCTTCAAGATCAACAATTGTGTGAGTTGCGCCATCTGGTAAGGCACCATCTTTGAAGTTTTCGCCGTTAGTACAAGCCAAAACAGAATTTTCAATAGTAATGGTTCCGTCAGACAAGTTGGTTTGGCTTTCTAATGTGCCTTCAACTTCCAAACATTCACCCATACCATCTGTACCAGTGATAACCATATTATAAATTTGCGCACCAGTACCTTCGCGAAGATACACACCTTCTGAGTCATCTTCACCGTCAAAATCGTTACCGATAATGGTAAGGTTAGCGATAGTAGGGTTTGACTGTGGATCATTGTCAGGAAGCGAACCGTCATTATCAGCTTCAATACCGCGGTTTGCGTCGCCGTTAGCGCTATCTTGTTCAATATAAACGTACTGCAACTTACCTTGATAACCGTTATCCCAATCAACACTGTCGTCTTGGTTAGAAGTCAAAACAAGGTGCTTGGCATTCACGTTACCACCGAAGAATTCAACACCATCATCGGCGTTAGCGTGGACTTGGATATAATCCACTTCAGTAGCAGAACCAACACCACCGAAAGTAATACCATTTAATTCGTTATCTGGAGAAATTTCGAATCCAGCATACTTAACTACCAAGTAATTCAAAATACCTGAGTTGTCGTCTTCAGCGTCACCACCAAAAACAGCACCTTCTTCTACCCCTTCAACTTGCAAGGCACAATCAGCATCGGTTGGACATTTGTTTGAAGGAGCGTTACCAAGAAGTACTAAACCACCCCATTGACCAGCGCCAATTTCATCACCGATAACATCATTATAAGAAGTCATGATGATAGGGTCAGATGAAGTACCCATGGCTTCAATTTGTGAACCACGGCTAATTACCAAGTAATCACTACCAGTGCTTCCGAAAATAATAGTACCTTCTTCAATTTCTAATACCGTGCTATCAGCGTTATCAGAACCAACAAAAACAGCACCGTCTAGTGCCCATACGATGTCGTTGGTTAAGGTGATTTTTCCGCTGCTATCTTCATCAGCATCAGTTAAACGGCCAGATAAGGTACGCACTTCGATGGTTTCACCTAGTGCCGTGGAAACAGCTGTACTTAGAGCAGAATCTAGCTCACCTGGAGCATCTTCAGTAGGAGTAGGCGTTGGTGTAGGTGTAGTAGTAGGTGGATTGTTAACGGTAGAACTGTTATCAATATCGCCTTCGCTAATATTAATGTCACCACCACAACCAGCAAGTACCAAAGCAGTTGCTATAGCGCTTACTTTAAAGATGTTTTTGATTTCCATCGAGCTCTCCAAATGCGAGTGTTAAATAGTTTCAAGTTTTTTCTATTAATGACTTGATAACGAAAGTTGTAAAATCGCGAGAAGGTTACCCAAGCTCAATGACAGTTTTGTTACATTACAGAACTGTCACAAAAGTTTCATAATTGAGGGTGCTGAAGTAAATGTCAGAATAATAAAGGAAATGCCGCAGTTAACTTCTAACTAGGTGGTAGATATAGAAGAGTTACGGCGTCAGGAAAACGCCGCGTTATGACGTTATTAACTTAAGAAGTTAGCTCTTTTTAGTTTTAGGGACAAAAACATCTTCTCTAAACCATTTAGTGATGACCACTTTTTCGCCACTAATAATTGGATGAGCGTGATGAATTGTATCTTCGTTAACTGAACCATCGGGACGCAAATTATTCCAGACTAAAGCCATTCCTTGTGTAGGTTTGAATTTGCGGCCAAGTTTAATAAACTCAGTCTCCCCTCCTTCACATTCATCATTAAGATAAATCATAAACGTCCAAGTACGCTGCCCACCGTCCTTGCTGTAATTTTTAAAGTCATCGGTGCCGGGCGCAAAATAATCGCAATGGGCTTTGAATTCCTGAGCTACAGCATAATGTTGAGCCTGAATCACTTCTTTTTCACCAAGCCCCAAGCCTAAAGCATCAATAATTTTTTGATCTATCTCTTTTGCCAAAGGATCTTTGGTAAAAGGTAAATCACATGTAGAAGAGGTTCTAAAGTTTTGATACAAATCCCCTTCCCTTTCAGGAATTTCCGATGGCCGCAATTTAGATTTAGTCAGCGCAATTAAGGCATTACACTCTTGGGCAGACAAAAAGTTGTTAATTTGTAGCATCTGCACTCGAGGATCATCAATTATCTTCGCATCATAATGGTCGAGATTCTCTAGTAGTTTTGGCTGAGATACTTTTTTATAAAATGCTTCATCTTTATTACAGCTCGTTCCGGCAGGTAAATTATTGCCAAGAACCTTTTTAGCTGACTCAAACGTAAATCCGTTTTGCAGAAGAATCTTCAGAATTTCAATACTGTCGGTTCCTTGCAATAGATTTTGTAAAACCCAAGATTTCCAATTTTGAGGTAATGATGACATTTGAGTGGCCTTTATAAAATGAACTAAACCTGAAACTTAGTTTGAAGATAATACTTCAAGTTGCTGTTTTATGACGTTGGAGGGCATACTTACATACCCATCTTGCTGCACTGCCTGTTGACCTTTATTGGATAACACAAATCGCAAAAATTCTTCTTCCAACAATGGTAACCTTTCATTCGGTGGCTTGTTAACTACGAGATATAAAAACCGCGATAAAGGGTATTCACCACTGCTAATAGTTTGTGTAGTCGCAGGAATAAACTTACCAGTGTAATCAGCAATAGCGAGTGCTTTTACCGCAGCGGTCTTTTGGCCGTAGCCTGCGTAACCAATAGCGCCATTCGAATAAGCAACCGATTGAATAACCGATGCAGATCCAGGCAATTCGTTCACAGTGGCTTTAAAATCACCGTCACATAAAGCTAACTGTTTGAACAAACCATAAGTACCGGAAACCGAATTCCGCCCAAAAACCTGTATTTTTCTGTTGGCATAACTTCCCGTTACTCCCAATTCACTCCAATAGCGCGTTTCTTTGCGGGAGCCACAAAACCGTGTAGCCGCAAAAATGCTATCGATCTGCGGGATAGTCAAATTTGAAATAGGATTATTCACATCCACAAACAACGCGATTGCGTCAATAGCCACTTTAATTGCAAGCGGTTGATACCCATGTTGCCCACTAAAATAGCGTAATTCGCTGGATTGCATCTCGCGGCTCATTGGCCCAATATTTGACGTTCCCTCAGTAATTGCTGGTGGTGCCGTCGATGAACCTGATGCTTGAATTTGAAACTTCACTTGAGGATAAAGTTGCTTAAACTCAACCGCCCAGATTGTCATTAAATTCGCCATGGTATCTGAGCCGACAGAGGTAATAGAACCTGCCACTCCGGGTTTTTTTTGATAGGTTTCCGCCGCTTGCGCTGGCAATAATAACGCACAAATAGCGACGCTACTCCACACCCAAACGAGCATTTTCAGCCGCTTAATCAATTTGTTTTTTCCAACTTACCTGTAGACGGGTTTTGCACCGACAGTTCACTGGAAAAAGAAAAAGAAAATTCACTTCCGACACCTATTTCACTGGTTATTTCTAATTTCGAATTATGATGGGTTAGAACGTGTTTCACAATAGACAAACCCAATCCAGATCCCCCCGTTTTTCGAGAACGTGCTTTATCCACTCGATAAAAACGTTCGGTCAGCCGATTTAGATGTTTTTCCGGAATTCCTTCACCGTTATCTTTTACAGAAAAATGCGCGTGACCATCCTGTCTATTCCAAGTAACCACTATTTTACCTGGTGATGGAGTATAATTAATTGCATTAAAAATCAGATTGGAAAATGCACTGCGAAGTTCAGTTTCGATGCCATAAACTTTTAAACTTGCATCAATATCGAAATCGATTTGATGGCCTTTATCTTTGTTTAAGGTATTTGCCTCAACCTGAATCGCAGACAGCATTTGCGGCACATTAACTGGTTTTTCAAAGACCCGTTCTGAACTCGCCTCGATTCTCGATAAAACTAATAACTCTTCGACCAAATTCTGCATTCTTTCAGATTGTGAACGCATTTCACCGAAGGCTTTTTTTAGAAACGCAGGGGGCACATTCTCAGTATTGGGTAGCATTTCTAAATAACCGTTCAAAACGGTTAAAGGAGTACGTAACTCATGGGACACATTAGCAACAAAATCTTTGCGCATTTGTTCGAGCTGGGTTAATCGAGTCACATCTCGAGCAATCAGCAATAGGTGATCTTCACCATAAGGCATGATTCTATATTCAAATATTTTTTGAACATTAGACGGTGAAGGTACCTCCACAGGATAATCGTATTTACCGCTATGGAAGTATTCTATAAATTTTGGATGGCGGATTAAATTGTCTACCCGCCGACCAGAATCTTGCGGCCAACGTAGCCCTAATTCGATCCGTGCCAGCCGATTACACCAAACAATGCACGCATTTGAATCTACCACCACAGTGGCATCCGGCAAGGCTTCAGATCCTTCACGAAATCGTTTGACCATACGGGTGAGTTCTTTACGTTTACGCCTATTTCGACGTTGAATGTAATAAACTCCCTCGTATACATGTTCCCAAAAGCCTGGCACTTTTGGCGGGGTCATTTTTTTACTATGCCATATCCATCGATTAAATCGGTACATATGCCAAGAGTAAAAGCCTAATAACCAGGTTGAGCCAAATGCAATGGCAATTGCCAATGCATCAAAATATAGCCCAATTAAAATCACGATTACGTAAAACCCACCAATCCTGAGTAAATTTTTTAACCATGAAAATGGATAATACATGTATCAATGGATCCTTTGTTGAACGTCAAATCCAACCGTTTATCGTTAAGCTGATCACACTTTTGCTGAGAACCGATATCCAGCACCGCGCACGGTTTGAATCATGTCATCATGAGAATACTTAGAAATCGCTTTACGCAACCTACGTATGTGAACATCAACCGTTCGGTCTTCCACATAAACATTAGTTCCCCAAACGTTATCTAACAACTGTTCTCGACTATATACTCTTTCAACATGAGTCATGAAAAAGTGTAGTAGCTTGAATTCCGTTGGTCCCATGTCTAGAGGCTCCTCTTCGGCAGTAACACGATGAGAAACGGGATCTAAAACAAGACCGTTTATAGCAATTGGTTCCTCAGCCGACGTTGGTGTCACTCTGCGCATCACGGCTTTAATTCGGGCGACCAATTCTTTCGGTGAAAAAGGTTTAGTGATGTAATCATCCGCTCCGGAGTCAAGACCACGTACTTTATCTTCTTCTTCACCACGGGCGGTTAACATAATGATAGGGATATCCCGGGTAAACTCGTGTTGTTTTAATTTTTTAGCGAGCTGTACACCGCTGCCTCCAGGCAACATCCAATCGAGTAAGATTAAATCTGGATAAGGTTCTTTTACTAAATCCAATGCAACTTGATAATCTTCTGCTTGTTGGGTTTCAAAACCGGATTGTTCTAGAACAAACTCAAGCATCTCTCTGATCGGCGCTTCGTCCTCTACCAGCAAAATTCTTCTGGCCATTAGTTTTTTCCTGCTCATAATAAAGGCGCCATTATTAGTTTAGGTTGTGACACTTTTATTAAACTTATCATATAAATGTCAAATTTCAGTCATGTTAAGCAAAAGAAGCGGGTTTTATCTTAATTATCGGTCTAATTTAACTGCAAACATTCGGTGCACAAGTGTAAAACCAATTTTTAATTTAAAAACTGCTTAGAAAGGTAAACAATTACTCCGTGCTTCTTGTTAATTGAACGTTTTCCGCATATTCTTTATTTTCTTAAAACGTTCTAATTATTAGGTTTCTTAAGGTTCGTGAATGGCTAAAGTCAAAACTAGTTTGTCTAAAAAGTTGTTGACCCGTGTGTTGTCCGTTTACTTCATACTGACGTTAATCGTCACTGTTGGACAAATCCTTACTGAATATTTAAATGCCAAAAATCATATTCAAAGCGAGTTACAAACACTCAAAAACACCTTTAGCGTTAGCTTAACCCGCGCAATTTGGGAGCTTAACAATGAACAAGCTGTCGACATTTCAAACGGATTAATGGCATTACCTATTATTGAAGGGGTGCAAATTCGCGATGAAAACGGTGAATATATTGCCAACAAAGGACGCACCTCTTCGTTACCCGAAGAAATGATTACTTCAGGTATCATGCGAGACCATCCTGGTGGAACCTTTGGTTATTCGTTTCCACTTATCTTTGAATTTTCTGGACGAACCTCGCATGTAGGTGATGTCACATTGTATTCAAGTGCGAATATTATTTTTGGGCGTATTGAAGTTGGGGTATTTTTCTTAATTGGAAACGCCATCATTAAAACCGCATTTTTAGTCTTCCTATTTTTGAATGCCTTTCGGCAAATGCTTACCGATCCCCTTGAAGAGTTAACCCAACAAATAAGCGAGTTTGATGTAAACCGGCCAGAGTCTTCTAAGCTGCATTTGCACATAGAAGACGATAATGAGTTAAAGGTGTTACAAGTCTCCTATAACGAGTTAATAGATGATTTAATCGACTACAAACAAAAGCTCAGAGTCACTCGAAACGAACTCACGGATGCGAACCGCAGATTAGACGACCAAAACATCATGCTTGAACAAGAAGTTGCTAAAAAAACGGCATCTTTAAGTAAAATTATGTTGGATTTGGAACAGCAAAAAGACGAACTAATTGTCAACCAACGAGAATTACGACAAGAAAACGAAAATCGTCAATACATTGAAGACGAATTGCGAAAGCGAAATACTGAATTAGCCGAGTCAATGGAAACTGTTAAAATAGCCAAAGATCAGTTGATAGAATCTGAACGTATGGCTTCACTAGGCGGATTAGTCGCGGGGATTGCACATGATGTTAATACACCAATAGGTGTTGGTGTTACAGCTGCAAGCTTTCTGCAAGAACGCATTAACAATTTGCAAAATGCTTACGAAGACAAAACCTTAACCGGCAAGACAATGAGCAACTTTTTATCGGAGGCTAATCAAACCACTGAACTGCTATTGGGCAACCTAAATCGCGCCTCAGAACTCATCTCTAGTTTTAAGCAAGTGGCTGTAGACCAAACTAGTGAAGCTGTTCGTGACGTTGATCTTAAACTCTATATCCATGAAGTGATTCAGTCATTAGCACCAAACTTCAAAAAAACTTCCCATTCAATCAGTGTTAACTGCCCTGAAAACTTAGTGGTTAAATGTGCTCCTGGCGCCATCGCGCAAATTTTTACCAATATGATAATGAATTCATTAATTCATGGTTTGGATGAAAAAGAGAATGGCAAAATAACCATTAATGTTTCTCAACAAGACGATGAAGTAGTAGTGGAATATGCGGACGATGGCAAAGGCTTGTCTGAAGAAAATTTAGATCGGCATTTTGATGCGTTCTTTACCACCAAGCGCGGTAAAGGTGGCAGTGGTTTAGGCACTCACATTATGTATAACTTAGTCACTCAAGCGTTAGATGGCAAAATTAGAGCTAGCAGCGTTGAAGGGGAAGGCTTGAAATATGAGATTAGATTCCCATTGCACGCATAATGTTGTCTATAAACGCCTGCAATTAAACTGAATAATGGGCTAAAAAGTGATTAAAACCCATTGAGATATTCCATTATTATACGAGACGCGTTAGCTATAAACATGATAGTCTTCGCGCCCTTCATTGTATTCAACTAATGGTCAGAGGCACACTTAGTGCTGGGCTTGAATACCAATTAAAAAATCCTGATTAAGTAGAGAATATGTGGTTTAAAAATCTAAAACTCTTTGCCATTACGCAAACATTAGACTGGCAAGAAGATGATATAGAACAAAAATTGGCGGAGTTTAAGTTTCGTCCGTGTAATAGCCAAGAATTATCCACCATGGGCTTCTCCTCTCCTTTCGAGTCTGGCAGTAGCTTACTTCACAGCGCCCAAGGGCGAATTTGGATCACCCTTAAAAAGCAAGAACGGATCTTACCTGCCGTTGTAGTGAATGCTGAACTTGCCGAAAAAGTTGCACAAATAGAAACTGAAACAGGCTCTGCTGTAGGTAAAAAAGCCAAACAAGATTTAAAAGAAGAAATAATTCGTCGGCTATTGCCACAAGCGTTTACCAAAAACAGTTTTACCCATGGCTTCATCTCAACCAAAGACAACTTGGTTGTAGTAGACGCCTCAGCCGATGGCAAAGCAGAAGTCTTTTTAGCAATGATCCGCAAAGCTATGACGACTTTGCCGGTAGTGCCTTTGTCCCGTAAAAGTATTCAAGGCGAGCTAACAAGCTGGATACAAGACTCTTCTGCACCTAGTGACGTGGTATTGCTCGAAGAAGCAGAATTCCGCGGGCAAGGGGAAGAAGACAGCATCATACGGGTCAAAAATCAAGAATTGATGGATGATGAAATTCTGCACCATATCAAAGCCGGTAAATTTGTCCACAAACTGGCTATTGAGTGGGATGAGTGCCTAACAGCTATGCTTGAAGAAGATTTATCAGTTAAGCGTCTTAAATTTACCGATGTGGTAAAAGAACAAAACGATGATATTGCCAAAGAAGACAAATTAGCGCGGTTAGATGCCGACTTTACATTGATGTCTGGTGAAATAGTGCGTTTTTCACAATGGTTAGTTAAAACCTTCGCTTTGGATCAAGAGTAGTCTGTTCCGAATCTTTAGTCATTGATTTAACTAATGCTGTATTAAGGACTCCTTAATACAGCATTAAATTTATAACGTTTAAGTTATTTAATTATCAAGCAAAAACGGCTTTTGCGCTGGTACGGGCCTCGATAAACTCTGGACTTTCCAACAAGCTCACATCTTCAATAATTTTCTTGTCTAAACATATTTTTAAAACCGCATCTTTTTGGCTATCGAACACACCACTTAACGCAGCTCCAAGTCTAACAAAATCAATGAAACTGGCCTCTTCTTCTTGGTAGCTCATATCTCGCCACTTTTCTGCAATCTTGACAAACTGCTCATCAAAATCCCATTGACGCATGATTTTACCACCGATGTGTCCGGACAATTTGATAATCGCAGCATCTAAAAATTTAGGGTTCGCAAACACTTCTTCATGACGTTCTGCTTCGGTCAAAATCGGCAATACACCAATATTGTGAATTAACGATGCCAATGTCAGTGTGTCTAAGCTTAAATGACGTTTTTTACTTTTTGAATAAAACTGTAAAGCAGCCACTGCATAAGACAGACTTTCGATAGTTTGGTCCCACATCTGCGCAATGTAGCTTTTCACCAATTCATTTTTAGAAACAAATAGTTGTTCCATTGCTAAAGCAGTTGAAATGTTTTTGATTTGACTAAGTCCAATGCGCGTTACGGCTTGAGAAACTGAAGTCACTTTAATTGTTCTGCCTAAATAAGCGCTATTGGAAATTTTGATAATTCGAGCACTTAACGAGGGATCCTGAGCAATAATATCCCCCATGGAATTAAGATTAATTTTCGGGTCATCTGCAGCGCGCCTAACTTTCAAGGCGATGGCGGGAAGTGTTGGCAGAACAATCGTATCATTTTTAATTTTTTCAACAAGAATAGTTAGCAACGCGTTCTCTGTGGACATATTTCTTCCTATATAATTGAGCGGAAACCTACTCGACATTTAAAATGACGGCAGTCGTATCAATAATTAGTCTGTTGAGTATCTTCATCTCTATTGTATTGGTAAAATTAAAGATACTATAAGGCTTATAACCTATATTGCTTTTAATAAGCAGCGAAAGCTAATTTATACTGCAATTGATTATGTACAGAGCTTATAAGCTACGCATACCAATTTAAATTTGCAATTCAATTATTTATGCATTCAATAAAAAATACAAATTAGGATGAGCAATGATTAGAAAAAAACTTCTCGTATTAACTATTTCCGCGGTTTTTATGGCCGCCTGTTCAGATTCATCAAATCAGCAAGAAATCACCAAATCTCAGCAACAAACGCCGGCTAAAACTGAAAAAGTTGAATTGCTTGCCGGAGCTGAGGAACGCTTAGATATTTATTACCCAGTGGCACTATCAGCAGATTTATCAGCTTATAGTGATAATCAGAAGCAAATGTTGTCGTTGTTAATCGATGCGTCCAAAATTATGGACGAGCTGTTTTGGATGCAGGCATTTGGTCAACCTAAGCAAGAGTTTTTGGATTCGTTGACTGACCCTAAAGTGCGGGCATTTGCTGACATCAACTATGGGCCTTGGGATAGATTAAACGGTGATAAACCATTTCTAACTCAAACCGAGGAGAAACCTTTAGGAGCTCAATTTTACCCTGAAGATATGAGTAAAGAAGAGTATTTAGCAAGTGATATAAAACAAAAAGACAATCTGTATTCTATGGTTTCCCGGGATCAAAACGGTAAATTAATAGAAATACCTTATGCAGATTATTTTGCTGATGAATTAGAAGCGGCCGCTGATCTATTAATTCAAGCATCAGAATTAGCTGACAATCAAACCTTTGCAAATTATTTAAAAATTCGTGCCGACGCTTTGGTCACCGACAATTATCAGCCATCTGATTTTGCATGGATGCAAATGAAAGATAATCCAATAGAACTAGTTATTGGACCAATCGAAACCTATGAAGATCAACTATTTGGCTACCGAGCTGCCTTTGAAGCCTATGTTTTATTAAAAGATCTCAGTTGGAGCGAACGTTTAGCTAAATATGCGGCGTATCTACCTGAGCTTCAAAAAGGCCTTCCAGTTGCAGATGAATACAAAGCCGAAATGCCTGGCAGCAATGCAGATCTCAATGCTTATGACGTGATCTACTATGCCGGACATTCAAATGCTGGCAGTAAAACCATAGCAATTAATTTGCCTAATGATGAAGAAGTACAACTTAAAAATGGTACACGCAGGCTACAGCTCAAAAATGCCATGCGCGCAAAGTTTGATCACATACTAATGCCAATATCTGAACTATTGATTACACCAGAACAACGTAAGCACATTACCTTTAATGCGTTCTTTGCCAACACTATGTTCCACGAAGTTGCCCACGGACTCGGTATTAAAAACACCCTTGATGGTGAAGGAACCGTTCGCGGAGCGTTGAAAGAGCATGCTTCAGCTTTAGAAGAAGGCAAAGCCGATATTCTAGGTCTATATATGGTTGAGCAACTTCTTAAGAAAGGTGCAATAACCGAGGGCCAACTTGAAGATTATTACGTCACCTTTATGGCTGGTATTTTCCGTTCTGTGCGATTTGGTGCATCAAGTGCTCATGGAAAAGCGAACATGATTCGATTTAATTTTTTCCAAGAAAAAGGTGCCTTTAGCCGAGACGAAAATGGTCTCTATCAAGTCAATATGGAAAAGATGGGCGATGCTATAGCTGCGCTGTCGGAAGTTATCTTAACCTTGCAAGGTGATGGAGATTATCAAGGTGTTGGCCAATTGGTAGCAGAAAAAGGAATCATTAAAGAAGTCCTTGCCCAAGATTTGCAAAAATTGACTGATGCGAATATTCCAGTGGACGTCATTTTCAAACAAGGTAAAGAAGTTCTTAAACTTTAGTCTAAAATTGAGTTAACAACGCTTTGTAGGTGTTCACAATATCTACAAAGCGTGATTAAATGAGTTGCTTGCAGTTAAATTACGCGCTTAAGGTTAATTAGCGAATCGCATTTAATTAACTAATATTATAAATCACAACAATCTTTAACGTTATTGCAAATTGTGAGGCAAAACGATTAAATCTCACTTAGCACTTCAATCAAAACATCATCAGGATGCTGCTGAGATATTGTACAGCAATGGTTATGCGGGCATTGTTATTAGTCTTGTTGCATCTTCTCTTCTCGTCTTCGGTTTTACCAATGCAGAAATCCAAACCTTTAAAATCTATTGGTGGGTTTCGATGGTTGGATTGTTGCTAATTCGATTAGCTGACACATTCTTGTGGCTTAAAAAAAACAAAACCCCAGAAATGGATGGCAAACGATCAATTCTTCGATTTTCAGTTGGTACTATAGCGACTGCAACCATGTGGTGTGTTTACTGCCTCATACTATTCCCCTATATAGATACTATTGAGCTTGCCTTTAATATAATTATTGTCTCAGCAATGGCTGGAGGAGCCAGTACTGTGCTAGCCGGTAGCAAAGCTACAGCGATGTTATACAGTGCTATTTTGTTAATTCCTTTTTCCATTGCATTGCTACTTGAACCGCAATTTCACGAATATATTTTGGGGATATTAGGCTTGTCGTTTGGTTTTATAATGCTGCTTACAGCGAATAAGTCTGCGGATTTCACGACCCTCGCAATACGATTGAAAAATGACAATGCAACCTTAGTTGAACATATGGAAGCCGAAGTCACAGCTCGGACACATCAGATTTACGAGCTGTCGAACATTGACCCACTAACTGGACTGTTTAACCGCAGTGCTTTTTTGAATCACTTGCGTGCAGATTTGAAAAGTAGCATCAAAGCTGAAAAGCCGATGGCATTATTGTTTATTGATTTGGATGGCTTCAAAAAAATCAACGATACTATTGGCCATGAAACTGGCGACATGGTACTTAAACAGACATCAGACCGTCTAAAAGAAAACTACAAAAACCATCAACTTATATGTCGTTGGGGAGGAGATGAGTTTTTAATTGCATTAGAAAATACCAATCAAAGTGAAGCTATCGTTATCGCGGATAACCTGATAAAACATATTTCGGCACCTTATATTTTCTCTAAAAATCGCTTATCAATTAGTGCCACTATCGGTATTGCCATGTATCCAGAGCATGCGACTAATGAACAAGTACTTATCCAGTTAGCCGATACTGCAATGTATTATCAGAAAAAAGCATTTCCCTCTACCGCGGGAGTATTTTCTGCGCACCTTGGTAAACAGCTGGCCCGCGAACAACGCCTCAAAGATGCATTGAGTGAAGCAATTGAGAACCAACAACTCAGACTGGTATTTCAACCCATTGTCGACAGCGAAACATTCCAACCTGTTGCGTTTGAGGCGCTGCTACGGTGGCAACTGGTAAACGAAAACATTCCGCCATATGAGTTTATATCCATTGCTGAACAATATGGTCAAATCAGAAAAATTGGCGCTTGGGTGTTATGTGAAGCCTGCAAAGAAGCTAAATCGTGGCAAACTCAAAAAGCCTTGTCGGTGGCTGTAAATGTCAGCGTGATTCAATTACAAGACAATGATTTTATTGAGATTGTAGATAACGCGTTATCTGAATCTGGCTTACCCGCCAAGTTTCTGCACATTGAAATTACTGAGTCTGTATTTGCTGCAGACAAAGAAACCTTACTAGACAAAATAGCTTGCCTTCAAAACCGAGGAATCAAAGTATCGATTGATGACTTCGGGACTGAATATTCTTCACTTTCTGTCATCCAAGAACTATCCGCTGATAAGGTTAAAATTGACCAAGCTTTTGTTGCCAGTTTAGACACCAATGGTATGCCAATTGTGAATGCAGTACTGCAAATTGCGAAAGCGTTTGGTTACGATGTAGTAGCTGAGGGGGTTGAGACCTTGCAACAAGCAGAGATCCTCAGAAAAGCAGGTGTAAATCATCTCCAAGGGTTTTATTTCGCTAAACCCTTGGAAACATCAATGCTCAAGCAATATTTAAAAGGACGCGCTTTACCGCTAATCGATTAAGGTAATTGCTGCTTTAAGGTATCTTGATAAGGCGGCCACCCCATAGGTTTTCCAGCTAAAACGTGCAAGTGAATATGGTAAACTGTCTGCCCACCATCTGTATTACAATTCATCACAGCGCGATAACCACTTTCAGCAAAACCTTGCTCTTTAGCTATGTGAGCAGCCGCTAAGTAGAGTTGACCAACAATCTCTGCATCTTCAGCTTGAATGTCATTGATAGTGGCTATTGCCTTCTTAGGAATAACAAGAAAATGCACAGGAGCTTGTGGATTAATATCTTTGAAGGCAAGTACCTGATCATTTTCGAAAATAATCTCTGCAGGTATTTCACGGTTAATTATTTTTGTAAAAATAGTTTCAGACACAATCTAGCTCCTCATTAATTACGTTTTAACAATAAACGGATAAACCGAACAACTAGGTTTACCAAAAAACAAAGCCTAACAAAATTACGCCAAGCACTAATCGATATATGACAAACGGCAACATACCAATTTTTGATATCCAAGAAAGGAACAAAAAGATACAAGCATAAGCGCTAATGAAAGACAGACCAATACCGTAAAATAATGCTTCCCAGTCAACCGAAGTATCTGCTTGTAATAGGTCTAAAGTTGCTAACAACCCAGCCCCGAGGATAACCGGTATCGATAGTAAAAAAGAAAAACGTGCAGCGCTTTCTCGATTCATTCCCAACATTAACCCAGCGGTCATTGTAATACCTGAACGGGATGTACCAGGAATTAACGCAATCGCTTGCGCTAAACCGATAAAAAGTGCATTTTTCCATGTTAGTTGATAAATGTTTTTAGTTAGTTTGCCAGTGACGTCGGCATACCAAAGTACCAAACCAAAGACTATGGTTGTGCAGGCAATAACCAATGCTGAGCGGGCATATTCTTCAATAAAATCTTTAGCCAAGAAACCAATAACCACAGCTGGAATTGTCGCCAAAATAACCCACCATGCTAATTTACTATCATCGGTCTGCTGCTTACTAAAACCCGATTGCACCCAAGCTACCAACATCCGTGCAATGTCCGCTCGAAAATAAATCATAACGGCAAGTAAGCTGCCCACATGGACTGCCACGTCGAAGGCCAAGCCTTGATTTTGCCAACCGAGTAATTCAGATGGAAGAATTAAATGTGCAGAACTTGAGATAGGTAGGAATTCGGTAATGCCCTGAATGATGGCTAATATTATAATTTCGAACAAAGTCATAGTGTCGCGGGGCTCCAGTTAAATTCAATCGTCCATAATTTTTGTTGGCTTTGGTCATAGTTAGCCAACATTGCGGCAATACTTATTTGGTGTACTGGATGAATGACATCTCCAGCTATTTCACTTAACGGTATTAGTACAAAGGCATTGTAATCAATTTCGTGGCGCGGCAATACAACGCCATCTTCGGTTACCACATCGTCAAACAACAGCAAATCCAGATCCAGTGTTCTTGGCGCGAATTTCTTTTCACCACGCACTCGACCATTATCATTTTCTATGGATTTAAGGATTTCGCATACTTGCTGTACTGATTTGCACGTTTTAGCGCCAACCACCATATTATAAAAGTGTGACCCACTAAAACCAACAGCTTCGCTCTCATACACATTAGATAGGGTTAGTTCACCAAACTCAGCAAATAAACCATTTAATCCGGCACGTGTATACTTATCCCGCTCAACATTGCTGCCAATGCTAATATAAATTTGATGTAACATTACTTATGCGTGTTCCCGATAAAGTTGTACTGTCACTGCTTTAGCATTTGGCAATATATTAGGTTTAGTCACCGACACTCTAGCACTTTCAACACCGCGATAACTCAAAGTATGATGAATCACATGCTCAGCTAACGCTTCTAACAACTGGAATTCACTGTTATTGGCGATTTCTTCAACAGCTAATGCTAAAGCGGCATAATCAATAGTGTTTTTAACATCATCCGACTTTGCAGCGGCACTAAGATCTAAACTCAGTTCGATATCAATCAACAGCGCTTGTTTTGCCTCTCTTTCCCAATCGTAAACACCGATTAGTGACTTGACTTCCAAGCCTTGTATAATAATTTTGTCCATGACAGATCCGCGCAGTTATAATATCTAAATGCAGTAAAGTGACAGCGCATATGAGAAGTTAACGCAAAATCACTTTATCCGGTTTACTGGTTCGAGAGTTTAACTTGTTAGGAAGACCAAGTATATGACAGCACTAACAATATTGATGATCACTTCAGCCTATTTAGCCGGATCTATATCCAGTGCAATGCTGGTAAGTAGCTTGTTTTATTTACCTAATCCTAGATTGCACGGCTCAGGCAACCCTGGCGCGACCAATATTTTACGTTTAGGCGGCAGACTACCCGCAATTTTGGTGCTGTTGTTTGATGTTTTAAAAGGAACAATTCCAGTTTGGTTTAGCTATTACCTCGGATTCTCACCTTTAATCCTTGGGTTTGTGGCTATAGCAGCATGCTTAGGGCACATTTTCCCATTATTTTTCAGCTTCAAAGGCGGAAAAGCAGTGGCTACTGCATTTGGCGCAATGTTACCCATTGGCGTAGAATTAGCCGGCGCTCTAATAGCGTGTTGGGGTTTGGTGGTATTCGCCACTGGATACTCTTCGTTAGCCGCCATATCAGCAGTGGCGTTATCGCCAATTATTACCTACTTCGTAAAACCTGAATATACCTTGCCCGTTAGCATGCTTGCAGTACTTATTATCTTGCGTCACAAAGATAACCTAATAAGGTTGTTTCGTGGTCAGGAAAGTAAGATTTGGGAAAAAGGCAAAGCGCGGGGATTTAAAAAGCCATCTAAATAAAAATGGCTTTTGGAAAATTAACTACCTTATTTTTTTCTATAAACTCTTAGCAATCCAACCCTCATCAAAATGAGCATTTAGTCTTAGGTTAAGAACATCAGTAGAATTGTACAAAAACAAATTACAATATTTTCCCAAAAAAACTGAATATAAAGTTATATTGCAGGCAACGTATCTAAAGACCAGCGAGGTTTGGCTTTACTATTGAGCGATTCTACTTGACCGGCCTTAAGACGCTGTAAACCGGCGTAGGCAATCATAGCGCCGTTATCTGTACAAAATTCTAAGCGCGGGTAATACACCTTACCATTAATCTTTTTCATCAACCCTTCGAGCTGTTCTCTGAGCATAGTGTTGGCACTGACTCCGCCGGCAATCACTAAGCGCTTTAATTTTGTTTGTTTGAGGGCTCGCCTACATTTAATTGCCAGTGTATCCACTACTGCTTCTTGGAATGCATAGGCGATATCGGCTTTAGTTTGCGCATCTAAGGTTTCTGAACGAATCGTGTTGGCGGCTGCAGTTTTTAAGCCGCTAAAGCTAAAATCCAACCCTGGTTTAGAGGTCATGGGTCGCGGGAATTGGAATCGTCCCGGTGTACCGCTTTCAGCCAACTTAGCCAACAAAGGACCTCCGGGGTAATCGAGCCCCATCATTTTTGCGGTTTTATCAAATGCTTCACCTGCAGCATCGTCCACTGATTCTCCCAAGACTTCGTATTGCCCAATACCCTCAACTTTGACCATCATTGTGTGTCCGCCAGACACCAACAAAGCAACAAACGGAAACTCCGGTTTGGGATCATCAAGCATAGGTGCCAACAAATGGCCTTCCATATGATGGACTCCAACAGCCGGTACGTCCCAAGCAAAGGCTAAACTTCTGCCAACAGATGCCCCAACTAGCAAAGCACCAATTAATCCAGGGCCTTGAGTATATGCAATACCATCAATCTGTTGCGCGGTCGTATTTGCATCCGACAACGCCTTTTTAATTAATGGAACGATTTTCCTTATGTGGTCCCGAGATGCCAACTCTGGCACAACACCACCATAATCAGCGTGCAGCTTTACCTGGCTATATAATTCATGGGAAAGCAGCCCTAACTGATCATCCAATATGGCCACGCCAGTTTCATCACAGGAAGTTTCAATTCCTAAAATTCGCATATTCAATTATACTCTGCATCAAAATTGCTCGAAGTTTACCTTTGCACCACCGAAGACGCTATAGTTCTGCTAATTTAAACAATAAAAAGCAAAAAACTTACTGCAAAAGTAAAATAATATTCAATCTTCCCTTTACAAGCGCTCAGCGAATGATTAAAATTCCGCACCATTTTTGACCGCACCGGCTATTTTTTGGGCTGGTAACCAGATTTAATATTTTGAGGTGAGATTTTAATGCCAATCGTTAAAGTAAGAGAGAACGAACCATTTGACGTAGCACTGCGTCGTTTCAAGCGTTCATGTGAAAAAGCAGGTGTTCTTTCAGAAGTTCGTCGTCGCGAATTTTTTGAAAAGCCGACTTGGGAACGTAAGCGTAAGAAAGCAGCTGCTAAAAAGCGTCACTTGAAAAAGTTAGCTCGCGAAAACGCACGTCGCATCAAGTTATACTAATATCTCGCTTCTGTTGCTTGAAATTTAAAGGGTATTTGAATTTTTTTAAATACCTAGTTTCAAGCGCCAAGCTGTCTAAATAGTTTTACGTTTTAGAGTTTTCAGATGACCCTTCTTGAACAACTAAATCAAGCAATGAAAGATGCAATGCGCGCTAAAGACAAACTTCGTCTTGGCACAATACGTATGGCACTTGCAGCGGTTAAGCAGCGTGAAGTAGACGAGAGAATTGAGTTAACTGATACTGATGTTATTGTACTGCTAACCAAGATGGTAAAACAGCGTAAAGATGCTGCTAACCAATTTGAAGATGCGGGTCGTCAAGATTTGGCGGATACCGAAAAAGCAGAAATCGAAGTTATTCAATCATTTTTACCTCAACCGTTAACGGAACAGGAATTAGATGATTTGATTCAACAAGCGATGCAAGACACTCAGGCTGCGGGGATGCAGGATATGGGTAAGGTTATGGGCTGGTTAAAACCAAAAGTCCAAGGCCGTGCTGATATGGGCAAATTAAGTGGTCAAATTAAAGCTAAGCTTGCCTGATTACCTTAAGCCACTCGCAAAACTATTCCCAAGCCGCAATTGCAAAATTGCGGCTTGTTTGTTTCTGCCCCTTACTGATAAAGTAATGATTGTTTAACCCCTTTTTTACAAGTTTGAATCCTATTCATGGCTGGACGAATTCCAAAAGATTTTATCGATGATCTGATTGCTCGTACTGATATAGTCGAATTAGTCGATAGTCGCGTTAAATTAAAAAAAGCAGGTAAAAATTACCAAGCTTGCTGTCCTTTCCATAGTGAGAAAAGTCCTTCATTTACCGTTAGCCAAGACAAACAGTTTTATCACTGTTTTGGTTGTGGCGCTCATGGCAATGCGATTTCGTTTATCATTGAATACGACCGTCTAGAATTTCCAGAAGCAGTAGAAGAGCTAGCCAGATTTCATAGTTTAGAAGTTCCGCGAGAGCAAGGTGCCAAACCCGGGCCCACGCCACAGCAAAAAGCGCAAATTGCTGATGATTACCAATTGATGGAACAAGCCTCTCGATTTTTTGAACATCAACTCAAGCAGCACGAGCAAAAAAACAAGCCGATTGAGTATTTAAAGCAACGTGGACTCAGTGGTGAAATAGTCAAAGCATTTGGCATAGGCTATGCTCCGCCTGAATGGGATGGAATTTATAAACAGTTTGGCACTACGCCAGAAAAACAACAGCAACTGCTTGATTTAAAATTGATCACAGAAAATGATAATCGCCGTCGTTATGACTTTTTCAGAGATAGGATCATGTTCCCGATCCGCGATAAACGAGGCCGAATAATTGGCTTTGGTGGTCGCGTACTTGAAGATGGCGGCCCCAAGTATTTAAACTCGCCAGAAACTCGCATTTTTCATAAAGGACATGAGTTATACGGCTTTTACCAAGCCAAGCAAGCTAACCGAAAACTTGAACGTTTAATGATTGTTGAAGGTTACATGGACGTAGTAGCGTTAGCGCAATTTGGTATCGACTACGCGGTAGCTTCATTGGGCACCTCCACGACCCCAGAGCATATACAAATGCTATTTCGCGCTGCACCAGAGATAATTTGTTGCTACGACGGCGATCGTGCCGGTCGTGAAGCAGCATGGCGTGCTTTAGAAAATGCCCTGCCGCAACTTAAAGATGGCGTGGAAATGAAGTTTTTGTTTCTGCCCGATGGCGAAGATCCAGATACCCTAGTGCGACAAACCGGAAAAGAACAATTCGAAACGCTTTTAAGAGAGAAGTCAGTACCTTTGTCTCAATTCTTTTTTGAAAACCTCATTCAGCAATTCAACGTCGGCAGTAGCGAAGGAAAAGCTGCGTTAACCAAAGCCGCGAATGAATATATTGAGCAAATCAATGCTGAAAATCTTGTGGTTCTATTGAAAGAAGAGTTACGTAAAAAGATCAAAGGTGACAGCTACAAAGCCGATATTTTAGAAGATATTAAACAAGCAAATCGAGTAGGCAAAGCGCAAAAGCTCGACTACCAATTACCCAATAAAAATAACATGTCGCCGGTTAGAAAATTATTGCGGCTGTTATTGTTGCACCCTAATTTAGCCAGACAACACCCAGATATCCAACCGGCTGCATTAAATCCTGACTTTATAAAAGGTTTGCATGTGTTGATAAAAATGCAGGCGTTTTGTGCGTCTCAATCAGCGATCAATACGGGCCATGTATTGGAACACTTCAGAGGTGATCCAGAAGCGAAGTTTTTGCAACAACTACTGCAAATTGACCATGACGCTGACGACAAACGCCCAGACAAGCTTTACGTCGACAGTTTTAATCGATTGATTGAACAACAGCTTAAAGCTCGCTATCAACAACTTATGGCCAAAGGTTCAGCGATGACCAAAGAAGAAATGCAAGAAGTAAAATTGCTGACCCAAACAAAAGCGACTTATAGTGCCGAATAAAAATTGTACAACCTTGTCTTATGGTAAATATTTAACACGCTGTTTATGCGCATGTTTTATTCAAATGGCACTTGAATAAAAACTATTCACCCATACATAAGAGAAACTGTGAGGTTTAACGATAAAATACCGGAAAATGGCTTAATTAACTGGCCTGACTAACGGGTTTTCTGCTATACTGGCTAATTCGCAAACGCCTCGGTGCACGCAGATTTTATCTGGATTTGACAATTTAGATTGGGCAGTTCCAGGTACACTTTCAACTGATTTTGAGAAACGTAGGTTATATGGCGCAAAGCAAGCAGTCTCAGATAAAACTCCTTATTGTAAAAGGAAAAGAGCAAGGTTATTTAACTTTTGCTGAAGTAAACGATCACCTTCCCCAAGACATTGTCGACTCTGATCAAATCGAAGACATTATTCGAATGATCAATGATATGGGTATTCAGGTATTCGAATCAGCTCCCGATTCTGACGAATTGTTAATGCAAGAAACGACAGCCGATGAAGAAGTGGCTGAAGCAGCGGCTCAAGCGCTAGCTACGGTTGAGAGTGAAATTGGTCGCACAACTGACCCTGTCCGTATGTACATGCGTGAGATGGGTACGGTTGAACTTCTGACCCGTGAAGGCGAGATCGAAATTGCCAAGCGAATTGAAGATGGCATTAACCAAGTTCAATGCTCAGTTGCAGAATACCCAGAGGCAATTACTTATTTGCTTGACCAATGGGACCAATTCGAAGCTGAAGAAATTCGTCTTAGTGACATTATTATTGGTTTTGTCGATCCTAATGAAACCGATGTTGCTCCTACCGCAACCCACGTTGGTTCTGAGTTATCTGAAGAAGAACTGGATGACGAAGATGACGACGAAGATGATGAGGACGAGGAAGAAGAAGATACTGGTCCTGATCCTGAACTGGCTAGAGAAAAATTTGATGAGTTGCGTAAGCAGTACATTAAAGCCCGCGATGTAATCGCTCTCAAGGGCCGTTCACACAAAGACGCTAGAAAACAAATTAATGAACTAAGTGAAGTCTTTAAAGAGTTCAGATTAATACCAAAACAATTCGATCGCATGGTTAAAAACATGCGCGGCATGATGAATAGAGTGCGCGTGCAAGAACGAATTGTAATGAAACACTGCGTTGTAAACGCAAAAATGCCTAAGAAAGACTTTATCAAGGCATTTGCAGGCAATGAAACCACCACTGATTGGTTGGTAACAGTGCTTGAAAGTGGTGCTAGTTATGTTCCTGCACTACTTGAAGTTAAAGAAGAATTAGAACGCGCTATCAGCAAGATGAACCAAGTTGAAGAAGAAACTGGGCTTATCATTGCTGATATCAAAGACATCAACCGTCGTATGTCGATTGGCGAAGCGAAAGCTCGCAGAGCTAAGAAAGAAATGGTTGAAGCTAACTTACGTTTGGTTATCTCCATTGCTAAAAAGTACACAAACCGTGGACTACAATTCTTGGATCTTATCCAAGAAGGTAATATTGGTTTGATGAAAGCGGTTGATAAGTTTGAATACCGTCGTGGTTATAAGTTCTCAACTTATGCGACATGGTGGATTCGACAAGCAATTACACGTTCAATTGCTGACCAAGCTAGAACTATTCGTATTCCGGTACATATGATTGAAACGATCAATAAATTGAATCGTATTTCTCGTCAAATGCTACAAGAAATGGGTAGAGAGCCAACACCTGAAGAGTTGTCAGAACGCATGATCATGCCTGAAGACAAAATTCGTAAGGTACTTAAAATTGCTAAAGAGCCAATCTCCATGGAAACGCCTATCGGTGATGATGAAGATTCGCACTTAGGTGACTTTATTGAAGATAGTACTATTGTACAGCCTCTCGACTCTGCCACTGGCGGCAGTCTTAAAGACGCGACTCAAGAAGTACTTGCAGGGCTAACCGCTAGAGAAGCAAAAGTATTACGTATGCGTTTTGGTATCGATATGAACACTGACCACACTTTGGAAGAAGTAGGTAAGCAGTTTGACGTTACCCGTGAACGTATTCGTCAGATCGAAGCTAAGGCATTACGTAAATTACGTCACCCAAGCCGCTCTGAACAATTACGCAGCTTCTTGGACGAGTAATTGGTTGCATAGATACAAACCTTTAAAAAGCCTCTTAATAGCGGCTTTTTTGTTTGTGTTCACTCTTGGTGTAGCAGGATGATTTAGCCCGCGAAAAGCACAACAAATACCATAGCCTGTAGGCGGGTGCTTTAGCCCCGCAAAAAGCCAACCAATGCCATGGCCTAAAGACCATGCTACTTTGGATTCAGGATGCCCAGACCTGTAGGCGGGTGCTTTAGCGCCGCGAAAAGCAAACCAATGCCATGGCCTGAAGACCATGCTACTTTGGATTCGGGGTTCCTTGGCCTGTAGGCGGGTGCTTTAGCCCCGCGAAAAGCTCAACCAATGCCATGGCCTAAAGACCATGCTACTTTGGATTCGGGGTTCCATGACCTGTAGGTGGATGCTTTAGCCCCGCGAAAAGCTCAACCAATGCCATGGCCTGAAGACCATGCTACATCTCCTTTTGGATTCGGGGTTCTATGACCTGTAGGCGGGTGCTTTAGCCCCGCAAAAAGCCAACCAATGCCATGGCCTAAAGACCATGCTACATCTCCTTTTGGATTCGGGGTTCCATGACCTGTAGGTGGGTGCTTTAGCCCCGCAAAAAGCCAACCAATGCCATGGCCTAAAGACCATGCTACAAGGCCAATAAACTGGATTGAATCGAATTTATTTTATCCAAAATAATCCTGCTGACTTTTCGACTGCTGGGCAAAAAGGTATGCACTACAGCAACTTTAATGACTTCATGAATATCTTGGTGGGCACATTCATTTACCGATACTACGCCGTCATTTTCTTCGTCAAGAAAGTACTTTTTGGTCAGTGGAAAACTGCGGGTACCAACAATGGCCGTTGTAGGCACGTCTGGCATACTAATTTTTGACAACCTCGTTGGGCTAGCCAATAGTTGTCCACAATCCCCTGAGACTAATTGAAATCCCAGTTCATGCTGACTCTTTTGAGCTAATCGTGCTGGCGTCACCGGCGAGCCTAACAGAAATAAATGTTTAGGCAATTTGACGGTAAGCGGCATGTTTTGTAACGCTGCTCTTAGCATTAAACCACCCAGAGAATGCCCAATTAAGACATATTCTCCTTTCTCCGCCACTTCTTGAATTTTTAAACCGACCCTATTTACAATCTCAGTGAAAGTTTCAGTGCCTGTAAAATAGCCCACCACATCAACCGAGTGACCATGTCTACGCAATCGCCATAACATAGGAGTTGCCGATATTGGCGTGCGCCCCATGCCGTGAACAAACAAAACCACCATCTTTACCAAGTACCTTTAGTTCGCATCAATTCAATGCTAGTAATATTTTGCTTGCAAATTTCCGAATCCAGTGCAGACATTATGGAAAAAACAGCGTCAGAATGTTGTGTTGCTTTTAGTGCTTGTGAATACAGAATATGGTTAAAAGCAATATTGCATTTAGCGAAAGGATCTTCAATTTTTTGAAGCAAATTTAGAGATTTATCAAAAAAATCTGCCCGTCCAATGATTTCAAATGATTCAATCAGTTCACCTTCATTTTCACTTGTTTGAGCTGATTTAATTATGTTTTTCGCGTGCTCTAGCAATGCAACATTGGGTTTATTATTATCCGTTAACTCATATAGATACTGTTTTAAAAGACTCTGACCTTTGCCACACATATTTGCAATATTAGCTTCGTCATTCTCTTCTAACTGTCGAATCAGCTCGTCAATTTCAGGACTCCAATCCTGCCACTTTTTGTCGTCACTTACTTCTGGAAATAAAAATAATATCTCTCTGGCTATCCTTGCAGAATAAACACCTGCACAATGAAAGCGAGTCCCAGTTAGATAGGTTTGATTATGCCAATAGTATGACTTTTCTATGTCCTGCCGAATTCCGTAACCGCCGGAAAAGTAGTTAAAAGCAAGAATATTCATGCAGCCAGCATGGGCGTGTTTAGCACACAAATGCCAATACTGATAACCTAAACGGGGAGCTTCTAATAGAAATCGTGCAATGTGACCAGACTCAAACAGCAAATCTCCAAAATCCGAAATATTAGGATTGTGTTCAAGCAGTTCGTCCACTTTTTTCAGACCACGTTCTAACTGTTCAATATGAACATTTTGGTCCAATTCAATTCTTGCAAAGTTTAATATTGTGAGAGCTTTAATGAAAACCTGATGAACAAAAAGGTTTCGTTCGAGTGGCAAATCATAATACTCAATTGTTCTGCTGAGTATGTCGGCAGCGTCTTCTAATGCCTGTAAATCGAGATCCTCATACGGTTGCTTCTGAACATCGTCGCCAACAACATAAAGAATTGCTTGTTCAGCACTATCTAACAGGTTTTGTTCGGCGGCCAAAACCGCAGAACAAAACCCGTAAAGCGTTAATAAACATATCCGTATAATCATTTGAGCTCTTAAACACTATCAACAATGTTTTACAGTCTAACCTCAAATGAATTAGTAGACTAATTTCAAACTAAATTGCGTCACCTTTTGTATAAGGTATTTTTTCATCTAGTTCTTCAAGTTCGTGAGCAATTTGCTCTGGAGAGCCTGTGTGTCTAGCTAACCAATAATAAGCAATTGGTACAACGTAAAGCGTCATCAAAGCTGATAACAAAACACCGTAAAAGATGACGATACCAATCACTGCCCTACTCTCAGAACCTGGGCCTGTCGCAACCACTAAAGGAAGTGAGCTGAAAACAGTGGTAAAACCGGTCATCACTATCGGTCGTAGACGTTGAGTTGCGGCTCGTTTTAAGGCCGCTTCAAACTCGATTCCAGCATCACGTAATTGATTGGCAAATTCCACTATCAAAATACCATTTTTGGCCGCCAGCCCAATCAACATCACTAGCCCTATTTGGCTGTAGATATTTAAACTGGCACCTGAAACATAGAGCCCAATGAACGCACCTAACAAGGCCAATGGAACAGTTAACATAATAACCAACGGATGGATCCAGCTTTCAAATTGAGCTGCCAATACTAAATAAGTAATTGCCAGTGCCAAAAGAAACACAAAAATAATCGAACTACCAGTTTCTTTATAAAGTTGAGACTCACCTTTATAGTCTATTGAAACTCCTGTGGGTAACTCAGTTTCAACAATGTTTTCCAAGTAGGCTAACGCTTCTCCTACAGTGTAATCACTGGCTAAATTTGCACTTATGGTCACACTGCGCATACGATTGTAGCGATTTAGTCGAGCCGAAGTGGCTCGTTCTTCGAAAGTCAGTAAGTTATCCATTGGAATAAGTTGATTGGTAGTAGCAGACCTTACGTACAAGTTTTCTATGCTCTGTGGACTCCGGTAATCTTCCTCTTGTCCTTCAAGGATCACGTCATACTCCTGCCCTCGATCCAAATAGGTGGACACACGTCTCTGTCCAAGCATGGTCTCTAAAGTACTACCGATATCTGATATTGAAACGCCAAGATCCGCGGCTCGTTGCCTATCAATGTTAATCAATATTTGCGGCAGAGTTTCTTTGTAATCGGAATCTAAGCGTAGCAATTTTGGATTCTCAGACGCTTTTTCTAATAGTGTATTTCGCCACTTAACTAAATCTTCATATGTATCGCCTTGCAATACAAACTGTACGGGACGACCTAAGCCTCGCCCACCAATACCTGGACGCATTATTGCGAAAGCACGAACATCGGGAATTTGCGATAATTTAACACTCAATTCATCCATTAACTCAAAAGTAGAACGCTCTCTTTCATCGAACGGAACCATACCTATTACAGCACGGCCTGCAGAGCCACCGCCACCTGGTGTACGTACAATAATTCGTTCTATTTCACCTTCACCAAGATATGGCAACAGTAAATCTTCAACCTTCTTTAAGTTGACTGAATTGCTTTCAAAGCTAGCACCTTCAGCACCTTGAAGTGATAGGAAAAAGTTTCCTCGGTCTTCTTTAGGTACAAATTCGCTAGGGATTTTTTGGCTCATTTGCACTAAAGCGACTACGCTAGCGAGCAACATTATTACAATCAAAATTGGCTGATGTAGGGTTCGGTTTAAACTATTATAATAAGCCCCTTCTACTTTCTTAAAAGAATCGTCCATCCATTTCCCGAAACCTGAATTGCGAGACCTTTGTTTCAACAATTTAGAAGATAACATGGGAGATAGCGTTAAGGCTGTAAAGCTAGAAAAAGCCACAGCAGCAGCGATTGCTAAAGCAAACTCGGTAAATAAACGACCTATATTTCCTTCTAAGAAAACAAGTGGCACAAACACAGAAATCAAAACCAATGTGGTTGCTATGACCGCAAATCCTACCTCTTTTGCTCCTCGAAAAGCTGCAAGCAAAGGCGGTTCACCCATTTCTAAGCGACGATAAATATTTTCAATCACCACGATGGCGTCATCTACCACCAACCCGATGGCTAAGACCATAGCCAAAAGCGTCAGTAAGTTAATCGAAAAGCCCAACGCATACATCACGATAAATGCAGCGACTAGGGAAACAGGTACTGTGACCGCCGGAATTAAAGTCGCTCGAATACTGCCTAAAAAGATATAAATAACAAAGACCACTAAGGCCATTGCTACCCCTAAGGTATTGTAAACCTCGTTAATTGACTCATCGATAAATACTGAAGAATCATAGCTTGGAACAATAAAAATATTGTCAGGTAGGCTTTCCGAAATCTCATCAATTGCTTTTCGCGCTTCACGGGCAACTTCCAATGTATTGGCTTTGGATTGTTTGATAATCCCCATACCAATCATGTTGACGCCATCACCACGAAACTCGGATTCATCATCTTCAGCGGCTAGTTCAACAATCGCTATCTCTTTTAATTTGACTAAATAGCCACCAGCACCCACTTTTATGGTTAAATCAGCAAAGTCATCTGGGGTTAGGAAGCTTCTGGCAACACGAACTTCAAAGTCTCGATCATTTGACTCTATTTCACCAGCAGGCAACTCCACATTTTCAGAGCGAATCACTCTTTCTACGTCGGCAACTGTAATCTCTCGAGCAGCCATAGCGTTTCGATCTAACCAAACTTTCATCGCATAGGTGCGGCCACCACCTAATTGAACCCGAGCAATCCCGTTGACCACCGACAAACGATCCACTAAGAATCGATCGGCGTAATCAGTTAACTCCATTACTGACATGTTATCGCTGCGTAAGTTATACCAAACCACAACATCTTCATCAGAATCTGATTTTGACACTTCCGGCGGATCAGCTTGATCAGGTAGATTATTTAGCGCCCGGCTAACTCGCTCACGCACATCATTGGAAGCGGCATCAATATCTCTAGAAAGATCAAACTCAATACTAATGTCTGAACGACCATTACGACTGGTTGAAGTAATATTTTTAATACCTTCAATTCCAGAAATACGGTCTTCCAGCAATTGCGTAATTCGAGTTTCGACAATGGATGCAGATGCGCCAGGATAATTTGTATTTATCGAAACTATGGGTGGATCAATATCCGGAAACTCGCGCAACGATAATAGGCTAATTGCAACTACGCCAAAAATAATTAATAGTAAATTAACAACTGACGCAAAGACCGGACGTTTAACAGAAATATCAGATAAAAGCATGGTAATTCCCCTACAAAGTCGCTTGTTCTAAAAGCGAAACAGAGGAGCCATTAACCAATCGTAATGCACCTTCAGTGACAACTTTCTGACCTTCCTCTAGACCTGATAGAATCTGCACAAGACCAGGACGTCTCATGCCTACTTTTACTTCTTTTAATATGGCTTTATCGCCTTCGATGACAAACACAAACTGTTTATCTTCGTTGGGAATAATCGCTTTTTCAGGCACCACGATAGATTTTAAAACTTGTTTTTGTAAATTTATTTGTAACAACATTCCGGGACGTAACTTTAAGTCTGGATTGTCAATTAGTGCTCTAACTTGAATTGAGCGCGTATTAGCATCAACTCGTGAATTCACACTCCTAATTTCACCAATAAAGACTTCATTTGGATAAGCAACTGAAAGTGCCTTTACCTGTTGTCCTTCAGACAATGACGGTAAATGGCTTTCAGAGATATTAAAGTCTACTTTCACTTTACGTAGATCATCCAAGGTTGTAATAACATCACTGGGTGTAACGTAGGCACCGACACTCACCATACGAATACCTAACTTACCGGCAAAGGGTGCTTTTAAGGTCAATTCAGATAGCTGTGCATTGGCCACTTCAATTTGAGCAATTAGGGTGTTTACTTTGGCCTGCTGTTCATCTAATAATTGCTGCGAAGCCACACTACTTTTGGCCAGGTTCACTATTCGTTTCAACTGTCTTTGAGCTTCTTGTAAATTAATATTTAGCTCATTCAATCTAGCCTGCTCTTCTCTATCATTCATGCGCATTAACAGCTGACCTTTTTTAACAACATCGCCATCATCAAAGTACAGTTCTTGGATAACATCTGACTCCAACGGAGTAAGCGAAACCGCTTCATTTGCTCTGGCCGTACCCAATGCTTCAACGATGACAGGAAAATCTGTTCTTAAAACTTCAAAATAGGCCACGGGTGTTGCCGTTCTTCCTTTACTAGCAGTCTTTTCTTGCTCACTAAAACCTGGATAGTTTAAGAAAACAAGCAGGCCAATAAGGGCAAGCGTGGCTATCAATACTGGTGATAGCATTGTTTTTATTGTCATGAATAGTTCCTGAATAATATAGTGTGTTTAATCTAAGCAGTTATTATTTGGCGTAATAAAGTAGTAAACTGCTGGTAGAGAAATTATTCAACTTAAACTCGGGATAAAAAGTGTTTATGCAAAATAAATTAAATAAACAATTCAATCCGTTATCCACAGTCGCTCGACTTCAAATGAGTGAATAACGATCGATTATGAAATTTTTGCGGATAGCACGGCGTTTTTTTGAAAGTAATAACTGGCTATTACTAAAAAACACAACGACGCTAGGCTCAAAAACAGCGTTATCAAAAAACGCTCCTTATCCTGAGTTCAGGTTAGCCAATATTGTACCCTCTATTGTGAAAAATAAATTAGTCATCTACCTAGCAATATCGTCATTCTGTCTTACATCTTGCAGCGAAACGCCCCCAAGCGATCCAGTTTGTCGAGTAGATGAATCCGAATACCCACAACAAACCGCAAACGCAGCCTGTCTGATAAGGTTAGGTGACAAGTTAGTAACCGTAACTCATCGGCTTAGTGGCAAACTAGATTTACCTAGTGGAACATCTGATAACCTTGAGTCAGCCAAATGCACTGCACATAGAGAAACATGGGAGGAAACCGGCTTTAATGTTGAGGTTCGCCAGTGGCTAGGTACAAGTGCCAATGGAATGCGTTTTTACGAATGTAATTTGGATGCAAATTTTGATGATAGTTTTGTCGAATTTCCAGTACCAGAATGGGCCAGTTTAGAGGTGGTTTCTATCCAATTAGTGGATCCCTATGCAACCGAGTTCAATCAATGGCGTTTCCCAGAGCAGTTGACTGCGGTCCGCGATATGTTTAATAAAGTAGAAGATTCTGCGGTACCACCCCAACCTGCGCACATTAAATAATAATCTATTACTATCTGTAATTTAAATTTTGGCCGCTGAACCTGTATACTTCACCCAACAACTGGTCTGAACAGTTAAATTAACCAAAAGGGTGAAAATATATGCCGCAATACACAGCTCCCATAACAGACATGCAATTTCTTTTGCACGACTGGTTGAAATTAGAAGATCATTATTCGTCTTTAGGTCTTCAAGACTTCGACAAGGACTTAGTAAATGAAATACTTAGCCAAGGCGCTAAATTTGCTGAGCAGGCTATCGCCCCTCTTAACCGTGAAGGTGATGAACAAAGCTGTAAGCTGGAAGACGGCAAAGTAACCACACCTGATGGTTTTGCAGCTGCATATCATGAATATATTGCTAATGGCTGGAATGCCATGCTCGGGAACCCTGAGTACGATGGTCAAGATCTTCCCCATACCATGGCAGTGCCAGTTCAGGAAATGCTTTGCTCAGCGAATATAAGCTGGCGTTTAATCAGCATGTTAACCGAAAGTGCCGTTTTAGCGATTAACAAACACGGTGATCAAGCATTAAAAGATACTTATCTTAGAAAACTTATTTCTGGCGAGTGGACGGGCACTATGTGTTTAACTGAACCACAAGCCGGTACCGATTTAAGTTTATTATCGACTAAAGCCGAACCTCAAGAAGACGGTAGTTATAAAATTACCGGTAATAAAATCTTTATCTCCGGTGGAGATCAAGAGTGGACCGACAATATTATTCACCTTGTACTGGCCAGATTGCCTGATGCTCCTGCGGGTGTAAAAGGTATCAGTTTATTTGCAGTTCCTAAAATCATGGTCTCTAATAACGGCGAACTGGGCGAAGAAAACTCACTTTCTGTGGGTAGTTTAGAAAAGAAAATGGGGATAAAAGGCTGCCCAACCTGTGTAATGAATTTTGACCAAGCAACAGGCTTTATTGTAGGTGCGCCTCATAAAGGGCTAGCATGCATGTTTACCATGATGAATGACGCTCGTTTTCAGGTTGGATTACAAGGTTTAGGTATTGCCGAAGGCTCTTATCAAGGTGCCCTCGCCTACGCCCGTGACCGTTTACAATCAAGAGCCCCTCAATTAGTGCAGAATCCAGAAGGCAAAGCCGATCCAATCATGGCTCACCCTGATGTACGCAAAATGCTGCTAACCCAAAAATCGCTTACCGAAGGTTGTCGTGCTTTATCCTTCTTGTACGCCAGTCAAATGGATATCGAGAAAAATGCAAGGGATGAACAAAGTAAACGGGACGCCGACAATGTAGTGGCTTTTTTAACCCCAATAGCAAAAGGTTTTATGACTGATGTGGGCCAAGAAGTCAGTAACTTAGGGGTTCAAGTATACGGCGGTCACGGCTTTATCCGCGAATGGGGGATGGAACAATACGTACGAGATAGTCGTATTACCCAGCTATATGAAGGAACTAACGGTATTCAAGCTGCCGATTTAGTCGGTCGAAAATTGTCGCGGGATAACGGCGACATGTTAGCTGCCACCTATAGCGTTTTTGAAAAAATGGTGGATGACATTGCCGATCCTAGTGATCAAGCAAAAGCAAAATCTATTTTGCAAGAATGGCATCAACTGTCATTGCAGGTTAAACAGCAATCGGCTGTAGATTTGGCTGGTGCAGCTTACGACTATATGAACTACAGTGCATATTGTTTGTTAGGCGTTCTTTGGTTAAGTATGGCCGACAGTGCTTCACACAGTCTAAACCAGTCTATTCAACAAGGGAAAAAAGCGACCTGTGATTTTTACTTGAAACGTATTTTACCCCGTAAAGAAGTGTTTAAAGTGAATTTACTTGAAGATGCGAAAGACTTAATCGACGTTGCAGATAATTTATTTGATTATCAATAAACGAGATAACTGTATTTATCTACTGATTTAAGCAGCCCATAAAAAAACCGGTAAAACTGACGTTTTACCGGTTTTTATTTATGTAGGTTTTAATTAACGAGTTGAACAAGCTCTACGTGTACATAAGCTGCGAATGGCAGATACATCACGACTGTCAAGCAAACCGTCATTATTATAATCATGCTCAGCTAATGTAGCTTCGCCGCGTTGAATTAATATCATTAGCGCACGCATGTCATAATAGTCTACGTCCATGTCACCATCCAAGTCACCTTGTACCGCTGGAGACTCAAGCTCAAAGCTGATCATCACTGGATCGTGATCTGATACTCTAAATGCATCATCCGAGTAGAAATCGTTGATTTGAGCATCTGATTTGTATTCAACATTATAATCAAGAGCAAAAGGTTCATCAGCGTTGATATGCCATTCAATGGTATCGACTGCTTGGGCTAACAAACTTTCACTTGCTAAAGCGTGATCTAAATAACCAAATTCACCACTGAAAGTATATGAATAGGCTTCAGCACCTTGGAATGTTTCAACCAAGTTTACAAAACCTTGGCTTTCAAGAGCTGCAATAGGATCTTCTTTTGCGTAAGCATTCAAGTCGCCAATGATTAACACGTTTTCTTTGCTAGACAACGACTCTTCAGTGGCTAACCAGCTGGTTAAGGCTAAAGATTGTTGTGTACGTTTAGCATTGTAACAACCTTGGCCGTCACCTTGGTCTGCATCATCACCAGTTGCGCTACCACATCCTTTAGACTTAAAGTGATTTACCACAACAGTGATATCCGCACCATTTGCAGCAGTAAATGATTGCGCGACAGGAGGACGATTGAAAATACTATCGAAGTTGATTTTCACCTCACCATCTAGCGAGACACTAGCAGGCTTGTACAGCATGGCTACAGCGATAGCATCAGTACCTATTTCACCAGAATAACTGACGAAGTCATAAGTACCTTCACCCATAACAAGGTTTAAACGCTCAGTTAGCTCAGCAATCATACTGAACTCACCAAAACCGTCATTCTCAATTTCCATCAAACCAACGATATCCGCATCCATGGTAGATATAGCTGCAACTGTTTTGGCAATTTGACGCTCATATTCGAACAACGAATCAGCACCGCGCTCCGTAGGGAAGCCGCCGCCTTGACCGTCACCATTAAACAAGTTCAATACGTTTAAGCTAGCCACAGTCACGTTTCCGCGAGTAATAGTGGGCTCAGATTCACGCTCATTTGAATTTACAATTGTAGGTGTTTCAACCGGATGAATTCGGAAGTTACTGAAACTGTAATCCAAAGCCCCCTTAATATTGACTACCGTATCACCAGTACGCAATGTATTTAGCGCCGAAAGGTTACCCTCAGGGTAAATAACCGTTTCTGGATTTTGTACATCTAAACCATCATCCATAACAATGTAGTTAAGTGCATTTTCTTCAGCTAACGCAATAGCTTCTGGTGAAAGTGGTGTATGAACATTAGTTGGGTTATATAGTCTGCCAAAGGACAAACCAACTTCGCCGAAACGGGCCAATGTGTAGGTATCTGTTACCGTCAGCGGAGATTCGTTAACCACCAACATATTTTCTAATGATTCAGCATCAAGAGAACTACTAAACGGCATAGTAAAGGCAGTTGGCGTTACACTACCTGTGCCACATGCCAAATAAGCAGAAGATACATTTAGTTGTGTACGACCAAAGTTTTCAGCTACGGTGCCGATTAGACGAACCACATTTCCCATCTCAGGTAATGCATCAGTATCGTAGTAACTAACGTAAATACCTTCAGATGTAGCTGAGTCAGCGTCTGCGTCAAAATCTTCCTCTTGTACGTAGAAACCACCAAAGTCAGCCGTTACCGAAGTGACTACAGCTTCAACTATATGCTCTTGTCCTTCTAGAGGCGATGCAAAATCATTACCTTGAATTTCGCTAATCAGAGTCGCTGGATCAGTACAAACACCAATTTCAGGTATTTCGTCAACAGGGTCATCTCCGCCACCGCCATAGGTTTTACCATCAGGACCAGAACCTGGTGTTCCATAGTCACCACTACCAAACGTCGCTGTTGATTCGGCAACCCAGTTGTCACCAACGTTGTTATCCAGACTTGCTGAAACTAACGTCATAGAAGCACCATTTGGATCTGGGAATGCTGGTCCGCCATCGTATTCAACAATATCTTCGATATCACCATTAGGGCGCACTAATACGACTTCATCACCACCATTTGCTGCGGTAAACCCACTATATTGATACAGAACATCCATGCCACCATTGGTCTCAGAATCACTATTGATAGCTAAAACCGCATAAGTACCAGCTGGCACATATACGTCGCCAACGATAGTGTGTGAATCAAAGTCATTATCACGTAACACCCAACCATTTAAGTTAGCTGCAATAACGCCAGTATTGAGTATTTCAACATATTCGCCATTTGCATCACTTACCGCACTCGGATTTTGCATAATCTCGGTGATAACTAAACTAAAGCTTGCATCACCTGTACCTGGTGTACCTGAGTCGGAGCTACCATAGAAGTTAGTAGTGTCTTCTGCCCATTTAGTGCCTATGTTGTTGTCTCCATAGAGGTCAACTAGATACATAGACGCGCCATTTGGATCAGGGAAAGTGTCACCATCATCATAAGCTATCTCGTCGATGATATTGCCTTCAGGATCAACCAGAACTATCTCGTCATCACCGTTTGCCAATGCCATAGAACCACCATAGGCATAAGCCAAAGTAATTCCGCCATTTACTGATGTATCTGCATTCTTACCTAGTACGGCATATTCGCCCACACCGATAAACACATCTTGGTCTACAACAAATGAATCTGAACCATCGTCACGAATTGTCCAACCATTTAGGTTAATCACTTGCGTACTGGTATTAAGTACTTCAAACCATTCACCGTATGAATCACCTACCGCACTCGGATTTTGCATGATTTCGGTAATCACTAACGCGTTAGCTTCTACTGAACCAGTTTCAACGGGATCTTCGCCGTCGTCACCGCCACCATCATCACCACCACCATCATCGTCTCCACAGACTTCAGCAGTGTATAAGGTTGCAACCCATTCAGGGTGATCAATATAGGGGTTACGGTTGCCTTGGTACTCGTAAATGGTTTCGTTACGTTGTTGCTCTAAAGCGTCAACTGGATCACCATTGTGCCATTCAATCAAACGGCAAAGTCTGCCAAGCTGTGCTTCACCGACACTAGTCAAACCATTACTTAATAATAAATCAGGTGTAAGGTCACCTAACCCTTCATAACGTGTGTCCATATAAAACATCATACGGGCCACATCACCTTTGACTTCATCTCTTGGTTCAAAAGAATCACCGTCAACACTATTACTAGGTGCTTCCGCTAGCGGTGTATCACTATTGTCAAAATCTAGGTTGCCGCGAGAACTATTGACTGAAATATCAGAAGGACGTAAATGATGGATATCTGTATAGGCTTCATAATCACGATCCGGGAAGCCATGGCTATTAGGCCAAACGTGTTCACGGTTCCAATTATCAGGGTTAGAGCTTTGTTCTGCACTACCGTTTGACAATTTAGCCAGTGAAATACCTTTATAAATAAGTAGCACGTTATCTGCATTACTTGGATCTTCATCAGACTCCGTTAAAGCGGTCCAGACTTGATCATAAGTAAGCACACGATGATCAGTAGAGATAACATCAGTCAATGCCGATTTAATCATTGTAGAAGTAGAACCATTCTCCACTTCAGTAATAACAGTTGCATAATAACTGGCGTCATTAAACTCTGCGGCATCGGCAACTTTATCTAAATCTGGGCAGTTAAAACAAACGCCTTCTAGGCTGCCTGTATCATCACCGCCACCGTCATCGCCGCCGCCATCATCGCCACTGCCAAACGTTTGCCCAGTGTTAACTGCACCAAAGGTATTTGCCGCTGCACTTTGCCACGCAAAGTCACCGTCATCAGTGCCTGAACCAGACAACTGTAACGAATCACCAACAGCCGTACTGCCGCTTTCGGAAACGCCAATATCGGTAGGGGTCATTCCATCCGCTGCACCACCTACGGCATCAAATGTGCCTTCGTAGCTAATAAATTGAACAACAGTATTACTACTATTTACTAATGCAATTGCGTCAGGGCCGTTTTGAATACCGTTTGAAGGATAAGAAACTGCTACTGTACCAAAACCGTCTTGCTGATTGGGTATGCTGCCATTTAGAGAAGTGGTTTGGTAAACTGAACCATTACTTCCGTTATAAAATACTAAACTCCATCCGCTTAAGTCAGTGTCTGTCGGACCTGCAATTTCTATTGCTTCGCCGGAATCAGTACTGACATTATCGTAATGAAGTTCGTTGATGAATACGCTTTCTGCATGCGCGAAGGATGCACACACAAGCGCCAGCAACGCTGGATACTTAATTTTCATAGCCTCTCCTAACCTGAGTACTTCAAATGCCATTTAATGGCTTATAATTAGTTATTTTTTGGGGCGTAGCCCTTTTTATTAGTGGTCGGATGGTATTGCCATTGTGTGACATTCAAATGACAAACTGTACCTTTTTCCGGCATCGATATTGTCAGAAACAGGTTAGTAATTCAACGAATTAAAAAGGCATGGAGACGCTTGAAGGGTAAATATATTTCACCGCGAAAATAATGAAATCATTGTTTCATATTGATTTTAAAGGGTTATTCAAATAATAAACCTGAACAAATGGTCAGAAAAAAACCGCCAATTGGCGGTCTTTTTTTCATTTTTTGGCGATTAAATCCGGAAATTCATCGTTAAACCAATCTTCAATCATTTTTTTCTCATACTTTAAAGAATCGTTTTTAAAGCGAATCGTCGAGTGATCCATAAAACTCATATCTTTAAGGTTAACCTCATCAGCAGAATGCAGAACTTTACCCTTAGTATCTATTAATGAGTACGAAAACGTCATCCGCGGAATGTCGATTTGTTTTACGACTCTAACTTCGCCTCCGGCATTGCCCATTCCTACGAAAGATGAAGGCCATACTTCTCCCGCCAAATCCAAATTAGTAACAGTCATGGTTAATTTTTGGCCGTCCGGCAGATCTTCGGCTAATTCAGTAATAAATTCCTCAAGTTTGCTAAAAGTCTGCTCTCTGAATTTAGTGCGCGATTGCAGAGTGGGTTTAACATCGCGGAACTCTTTCGGGTTTTCCCATGTAATTTCCACATCGGCTTTTGCATAACTGAAACACGAGACCGTTGTTGCGACAGTTGCAATCAATGCTAATGACAGGTTTTTCATTGTTAATCCCCTTTGTTTAAATTAAAAGCCAGCTTAATTACAGTTTAGGCTGACTATTATGAACAGCCACTGAATAGCACTATTGTAACTAAGAAGCCCAGCATAATTCATCGTGTATATTGTAGACAGGTAAACTATCTAAAATGTTCCCGAATAAAAAAGAGCCGTCACAATAGAGACGGCCCCAAAGGCCTAGTGCCCTAATTCTTAGAGCTTTAAATGGACGGCCTTAAAAAGGTCCTGAAACTGCACTTGGATTTGCCCACAGTGCTTGCCAAACTTGATTTCCTCGGAAGTAATATACATATTCCCCTTGAATAACGCTGCGATCTTCACCTGAAAAGATATATTCCGCACTGTCATTATCAGCTTTGACATTCCCCAGCCATTCTAATTCTGGTGATACATCCTTCGTTTCAACCGAAAACAACATCAAACTATTCTGTGGCACATCCACCACATTGTCATTGCTGCTTACATCAGTTGAAGATTTAAGTTTTTCCACTGGGAAAGCGAACCGATAGAAACCATCCGCTTCCAATACGCTCAGCGCTTTGTAATTGAATTCCACAGGCGTAAATGCATCCGCAGCAATAATGGATGTCAGCTCAATTGGGTTAGCCGCATCACGAATATCAAATAAGCTCACTTTCATTCCATTTGGCTCCACAGGTGGTGGAGAAAGCATCACCTGCGCACTGTTTTCAACTAGCGTTGCATCACCGTTACTGGGCAAGTCATCAAGCTGGACTTGTTGGCCAACTCCCAGTAATAAACCATTTTTGAGGGGATGCAAATAACTTGAAAAACCAGGAATTTCTAGGCTACCAGCGATGAAAGGTGCGCTATTATCACTTAAATCAATAATATAAAGCGGATCGATTCGTTCAAAGGTAACTATATATGCTTGCTCATCGATAAATCTCACCGCGTATATATCTTCTCCGGGTTTGCCAATCGCTTGCGGTTGATTTTCATTAGGTAAACTTGCAATAGTCGTCAACTCATTGCCACTTTGAGCTAAGACCGTCAGTTGATGAACTGCAGGAGAAACCGAATTATCAGTGGTTATTACTCGTAAGTAGCCATCACTTTCATCAACCTTAAATAAGGGATCACTTCGCCAGCTCAACACACCATCAACAGCGCCCGATGCCTGATAGCTCATATTCTCTAAACTAATTTTATGAAACGCTGTTTGTTGCCCTTCAATACTGCTTGCTAAGTACATAGATTGCTCTGACATATAGAGCATATAAGCTTGTACGCTCATGCAGATAGATTGTTGATCAGTTGGGTCATCTATATTGATTCTAGTCACCGTTAATATCTGAGCAAAACCATCATCCTCTGTAGCGGCTTCAGGAACATAACACTCAGCCATAAGGTTCATTGCCATTGATTGACCATTGATATCAACACGGGGCATTACAGCGTCACTGGAAACACCAATAACGTTCTGATAATTCGCTAGTTTCTCCTCATCTGTAGCGGCATACGGTTGAAGGCCGTCAATATAGGGGACATAACTACTGGCCACATATAATTGGTTATCAATTCGACGGGTTGATAGTAACGAGCCATCAAATGTCAGGAGGTTTTCAGCCAGAGCGTTGTGCGGATCACTAACATTAAAAAATTGCACGCTGAATTTCTGTTCAACGGGTTCCCAAGGAGCAATACTGATGAAATCGATGGGATAGACCGGCATAGTAGAACTTATCGCGACTAAACGTTTTTGATGTAGATATATGCCAATAATGTCGTCACTCTCCTGTGCTAACGGAATGTTTGGGAGACTTGTTAGCGTGTCGTCCTGATTTCGTTGGATAACTCGAATATCGGCTGGACTTTGATTTGCAGATGACCAAATAGGATAGTTTGCCAAATAGAAAGTTTCACCATCGTATTTAATTCTATCGGCCTCATCGACACCACTTTCTACGGTATTAGTTGTGGAATAAGGGCTACTGCCGATACTCGGGCTCGCCACATCCCCCCCAGCGGTGTAATCAGACTCACTTAATGATGCGGCATAAATGCCATTTTTTATATAGCGCTCAGTTTTCCCCGAGTCTTGAACTAAGGCACCGACAAAACCACTGGGTTGATTGACTTCAGGCGGTTTGTTTTCAGTCACTTTTGTGTCCGTCCCACTGCCTCCACCGCACGCCCCTAATAGTAAGGCGGCAAACAAAGAAGACATTGCAGCTTTATTTCCATACATAGCACACACCTTTCTTTCAAACTTTTAATATCTATACCATTACTGATTTAATCCTAGTAACTGGAGTTGTTATTTTCTATTAAGAATTGACAATAATTGTGAATATTTGTAACCCTACGATGTAGGTTTGCAAAAGGTCTGTTAACCTTTCAATATTGAGCAAATATTTGCTCAACAATATTGTGCTAGCTGAAGGTCGAGAATGAGGTGTTAAAACACTGTCTAATATGCGTTATCTTTTTCATTGCAACTGGCTATGCGAGCCCGTTATTAGGCTGTGAAACATCCAAAAATTGCATACAAGAAGAAGAATGGGATATAGGTGTCGCCTTTGGTATAGGCGTTCGTTCTAATCCATTAGTTGATGGCGATAACTTCCCTAACGTTATATTGTTCGATGTGGCTTGGTATGGCGAACAGTTTTACTTTGATAACGGAGAAATCGGTTATCAGTGGCAACAAACCGAAAAGACCGGCATTGAAACCTATCTAACCCTTGATCGAGAAAAAACTTTTTTCGAACTCTGGCATCCTGGCAATGTAACTGTGCCCGCCGCATTTCCTTCCTCGCCCTCCATTGAGCCTCCAAACAAAGACACAGATGGTGACCTAACCTCCGAGGACGCTAGACTCTCAGTTGACGAAATCAGCGGTCGAAGTTGGGCAATTAATTTCGGTACTCGATTCCATTTTTATAACGGTAATCACGAAATCAGTTTTTCTATCGAAACCGATGCGAGCAACGTGCATCAAGGTCAAAAGGCCAATCTTTCTTATCAATATTACTGGGTTGGCGATAACTGGCAGTTTATGGTGCGCCCTAGCATAGTTTGGAAAAGTGCTAACTTAGCAAACTATTATTATGGAATTGATAAAAAAGACACTGCGAATCCGAACTATCACTATCAAGTATCTTCTGGGCTGCAACCCGGTATATCACTTTTGTATACTAAAAAACTCGATGAAAATTGGCACTGGATAGCCAATGCCGCCTATCGCAAACTGCATACTTCAATGATTAATAGCCCTATTGTAGAAGAAAACAATGTGACCAATTTGTTTGTTGGTTTGGGGCGGCGTTTTTGATGAATCAGTGCTGCTGCAAATTCAAAACTGGCTATTTACTGATGATGGTGTTGACAATAATTGTCGGCATACCAAAAGTATGGGGGGCGGTACCCAGTTGGAGTGTTCAGCCTAAAGTATGCATTGTGGAAAACTTAGGTGACACCTGCGAAATGGCATTAACACTTAATTTTCAGAATTTACAACCAGGAACCTACTGCTATTATCAAGATCAAACGCGGTTAAGTTGCTGGTCAGGAACGGCGCAACAAAACACCCTTGTAATTCGTTTCAGCGAAGATACTGTATTATATCTCAAGTCTGAAAATGGTACTGTCATTCTGTCCCATGAAATGGATATTAAAGCCAGAGCTAGCAAAAAGCAGGTTAGACGGGTTAGGCAACCTTGGAGTCTATTTTGAACAAACGCATTTTATTGATTGAGGATGACAAACGCTTAAGCCAATTAATGGCTAATTTTCTGAACCAGCAGGATTTTGAAGTCCATTGTTTATACGACTCCTTAAAGTTGGCTCAAAGCATGGCAACATTCGAACCTGACATTATTATTCTCGACATCATGTTGCCTGGCGAAGATGGTTTCGAGTTGTGCAAAAAATTACGCAAAACCTTTAGCGGACCTCTGTTGTTTGTGACCGCGAAGAGCTCCGACTTCGACCAAGTGTTGGGATTAGAACTCGGTGCAGACGATTACGTTATTAAACCAGTAGAACCCCGCGTGCTGTTAGCGCGCATAAATGCATTATTAAGGCGCAGTGACACACACAACAATGAAGCGATGCAACAAACTGACGAATTGCATTTTGGGCAGTTGAGAATCAACCGCAATTCTCGACAAGTATTTTTGTCAGACGAATCGATTCAACTGACCAGTCACGAATTCGATATGCTGTGGAAATTAGCTACCAACCCATCCAAACTCGTGGAACGAGAAACCTTATACAGCGAGTTAATTGGCAGAGAGTATGACGGTTTAGACAGATCCGCTGATGTGCGCATTTCCCGATTACGTAAAAAACTTCGGGATAACCCACAAAACCCCTACAAGATAAAAACAATTTGGGGGAAGGGATTTTTCTTTGTGCCTGATGCTTGGGAATAGTGCAAATTTGGAAAATCATCCAGCCATAATATGACCCGTTTATTTTTAAGTTTATATCTATTTATTGCGCTATCCCTTGTAGCACTGAGTGCTTTGCTCAATCATGTATTTTTTAATGACGACGCGTTAAATCAAGGAGACGCAGCCATTGTAGATGCATTGACGGCTTTGCATCAACGTGGTGGCATCTCTGCCAATGATTTAGACAAACAAATATTCTCAGTATCAACTTTGAACACCGCTGATATGGCTTGGAATTCTGAAGAACTTGCTAAATTGCAACAGAAATTACCCGTGGTCTTATTCGACCGCCAAAATGGCACTCAAATTTACTTCCTAACACCACCATCTAAACTGATCGAAATTAGCTTGCTACACAATCAAACAAGCACCAGTAAATACGTCTTATACAGCGGTTTATTTTTCTTTTTACTGGCAGGGTTAATTGCACTGTGGTTATGGCCATTATGGAAAGACCTGCTTCAGTTGAAACAAACGGCGACTCGGATTGGACCCAGTGGTGAATTTCCACCGATAGATGTTGAACGAACCTCGGTTGTTTACCCAATCGCCATTGCATTAAACGATTTAGGCAATCGAGTGCGCGAACTGTTAAATACACAAAGAGAGTTAACAGGTGCAGTTGCTCACGAATTCAGAACACCATTGTCTCGCCTAAAATTTGCAATCGCGGCCCAGGATTATGATCAATCTGGCCCTTGGAGCGAAATGAATAAAGATATTGATGAATTGGAAAAATTAGTGCAAGAAATGTTGAGTTACACCAGCATGGAAGTGCAAGAGCCAGAGTTGAATATATCCGAGATCCCACTTTTAACATTGTGCAAACAACGCATCGAATATTTACAAAAAAGTAGCCAGCCGCAAGTCAGTATTCAATTTATTGGCTCAGATCTTACCATTTTGGGAGACGAACACTTTATTGAACGAGTAATAGACAACCTATTTAATAATGCCAACAGATACGCTAACTCAATCATAAGAATAGTGGTTTGCAAACACCCACGGGGCGTATTATTGCGCATGGAAGATGACGGATTAGGCGTACCTGAAATCTATCAAAAGCGTATCTTTGAGCCCTTTTTCCGTCCTGATAATAGCCGTGATAGGAAACGTGGAGGAGCCGGTTTAGGCTTAGCAATTATTAAACGGATAATGCATTGGCATGATGGTGAATGCTGGGTTGAAAATGCAGATTTAGGCGGTGCTGGTTTCTGTCTTCTATTTAAATCCGCACCGCAGATCAAATAGTTGAGCGATTAAATATCCAGAGTCGCTTAAAACACTAAGATGATTCGCTCACATCTAATAAAGTTGAATTACTAATGGTGTGACAAACCAGCTCTAAATTCGAACCATTAACGTAGGGATTTATTTCCCGTTGTAGACAATATTTAGCGTGGAAATTAACGAGGTTTTCAGAACTATCGGTAATTTGAAGTATGTAATCACGTTGAAAATCGCGCATCTGTTCCGTATAGGGCGCTAGCGCATAACGCACATCATTTAGTTGCGTTTTTTCCATTTTCATCGATATTTCAGTCATTAATTGGGATAAATCATTTTGGATATCAGCCAGCAAATACTGCGCGAACGACGAACGTAGCGTCATCACTAAAATCACAACTTCTGCTAAAACAATTAAATACCTAAACATACTTTCACATCTAAATAAGACAAAATTAAGCCTTAAGTCAAAACCAAGGGCTAACTTAGACTAATAGGTCTATTTAATGAAGCGCTGAGTATTATCTAAGTCTATACAAAAGTCTTGCAACTAATACCAATGCAAACAGTCAATTAGCAATCAGCGCTGACAACCCTGATAGAAAAAAGGAAAACTGACAGTTGCTATTAATCTTGTAAATGATGATACCCGCGTTGGTAATACACCAGCGCCCCAGCCGTTTCATCCCGTTTAACGGCTACCACTTCACAGAAGAAGACATCGTGTGTGGCAACACTTTGAATATGAGTCACTTTACAGTCAAAGCTCACTGCCGCATCAGCGAGCACAGGTGAGCCCGTTTTCAGTGTCTCCCATTTCCCGACTGCAAAACGGTCTGGCATTGTTGCCTTACCACCGAATATATTAGACAGTTGTTCATGGCCTTCGGAGAGTGTATTTATTGCTAAGTAAGGACTATCAACAAATGCACTATGTACTGATGTACTGCGATTTAAACATACTAATAATGTCGCCGGGCTATCACTTACACTGCATACAGCAGTTGCGGTAAACCCCACATCTCCACTGACAGTAGATGTCGTTACTACGTTCACAGCACCGGCTAAACTTGCCATACTATCTCTAAAACACTCGGGGCTAATGCAAGATATCCCTTCAGATTGTGAAGATAACTGTTGTGTATCTGGTTCCACTGGACCACTCCTAAGTACATTTGCCTTTAGCTGGAGAGTAAAGCCAAAGGACTATAAAATTTTACAAGCTTCTTCAAACCCCAAACGCGGAAGTCGCTTATGCACTTTTGTGCCATCGCCGTATCCTAAGTTAATCAAGAAATTCACTTTCCACGTACTGTTTTCGAAGAAAATTTGATTCAGTAGTTCAGGATTAAACCCTGACATTGCCCCTGTGTCTAGCCCTAGCGCTCTGGCAGCACTAATTAAATAAGCGCCTTGTAGCGAACTATTGCGCATAGCGGTTTCATAGGCTGCATCAGGGCTGGATGTAAACCAACTGCGAGCATCAGCATAGGGGAATAATCTAGGTAGCTGTTCATAAAATTCACTATCGTATGCAACAATGACGGTACAGGGTGCGCTCATTGTTTGTTCCACATTGCCCTTAGATAAAGCAGGTTTTAGTTTTTCTCTAGCCTCATCAGAGCGAATAAATACAAAACGAGCAGGACTACAATTTGCCGAGGTTGGGCCCAACTTAACTAGGTCATATAACTGCAACAATAATTCTTCAGGTATGTTTTGGTCTTGCCAAGCAGTGTGAGTATGGGCATGAGTAAATAATTGCGCTAACGCGGTGTCATCTAATTGGGTTGTCATGTTTTTAAATTCCAAAAATGGGTTGGGTTAAAGGCACTTCACATTAAGCTTCTATTTAACATCCATTCAAATGGTGATTGAGGGGTTAAAATAAACGCTGACTAAACTCATCAGTTTTATACTCTACACCTATGTTAGGCATAAACAAAAAAACTGTCATTTGGCATCTGTCATTCCACCAGCTTGCAGTTTAGAAGCTGCACAAAGTGCTAAACATAAGAACTACAATTAGGCTAATTATTAAAAATTACAAACTCTTGGGATTGCTTAATTTCTCAATCTTGGTTAAAACATAGTGGACAGGGAATAAACTAAAATGGGATATAAGTAGACATATGAGTTCAACATTAGTGAAAAAAACACAAAAAAAGTCGAAACGTGTCTCAAGCCCCAAAACGCAAAGTAAGCGTACTGAAGCAAAACGCAATAAACGAAAAGTGATAATGCAAGCGGCCCTCGACTTGTTTTCGAGTAACGGTGTGCACGGCACAAGTGTTGAACAGATCGCAGACTTAGCCAAAGTATCGAAAACAAACTTACTCTACTATTTTGCCAGTAAAGAACAGCTTTATGTGGAGGTAATTCAGCAATTATTAGACGTTTGGTTAATGCCGCTACAGGGGTTTAATTCAGAGCAAGATCCCATCGAAGCCATTTCGAATTATATCGAAGTAAAATTAGCTTTATCTCGCGACAACCCCAAGGAATCTCGTTTATTTTGTATGGAAGTAGTGCAAGGTGCTCCGCTTTTGTTCAATCAACTCGAATCACCACTGAGGGCAATTGTTGAAGCCAAAGTTCAAGTTATTTCAGGTTGGATTGAAGCAGGTAAACTGGCGCCAATCGATCCCTATCATTTAATTTTCAGTATTTGGGCAACAACCCAACACTATGCTGATTTCCGTGTGCAAGTGGAGGCTGTAACCGGTCAAAATTTAGACGACCCGGAATTTTTTGCGTCGACCTTAAATAACATTCAGTCTATTGTTCTTAACGGGGTGCGACCTAAATAGGGTTGAATCGATAAAAAAACCAGTTAATTCATTGATCCAGATTAACAACTAGCGAGCAGTCTGTGCGATAATAGGGGGATTAATTACTAACCTATAGAAATTTCGAATTCGCCGGAGTTTCTAGCAGTCCCGTAAAGGAAAGATGAATGAGTGAACGCATTCCAATCAAAGATATATCCACTGTAAAAGTTCACCAACCAGAAGCCAGTCAACACGAAAACGCGTACACCCCACGAAGTCGAATATATGTCCGCGCTGTTGAAGGCACACTAGAAACCTTTCGACGTTTTTTTGGCTTAATATTTCTTGGCATTTTTGCGCTCATCCCGTGGATTCAATTTAACTCACATCAAGCGGTACTATTTGATATTGGAGCTCAGCGCTTTAATATATTTGGTCTGACTCTTTGGCCTCAAGATTTAACCTTATTGGCTTGGATCCTTATTATTGGTGCCTTCGCATTATTCTTTGTAACCACCTTTGCCGGACGAGTTTGGTGTGGCTTTATGTGTCCACAAACCACTTGGACTTTCATTTATATTTGGTTTGAAGAAAAAATAGAAGGTGCTAGAAACAAGCGGATTAAATTAGACCAGCGTGAAATGGATTTCGACAAATTCTGGCGAAAGGCCCTGAAACACTTCGCTTGGGTGTCGGTGGCCTTGTTAACAGCATTGACCTTTGTCGGTTATTTCACGCCGATTAACCAGTTATTTATTGATTTCTTTACCTTTGACGTTAGTTTTTGGGCGGGCTTTTCAGTCATTTTCTTTACGGTTTGCACATACGGTAATGCTGGCTGGATGCGTGAAATTATGTGTACTCACATATGCCCCTACGCCAGATTTCAATCAGCAATGTTTGATAAAGATACCTTTACCGTTGCGTATAATCCAACTCGAGGCGAAAAACGAGGACCTCGTTCCAGAAAAACCAGTCACGAAGAGATTAAACAAAAAGGCATTGGTGACTGTATCGATTGCAACTTGTGTGTTCAAGTGTGCCCAACAGGTATAGATATTCGCAATGGTTTGCAATACGAATGTATTAACTGCGGTGCCTGTGTAGACGCGTGTAATGGGGTAATGGAAAAAATGAATTATCCCAAAGGACTCATTAGCTTTACGTCAGAACATGAATTGGCCGGCGGTAAAACTAAGATATTCCGTCCCAAATTGATTGGTTATGCCATAGTACTGTTTATCATGACCTCTCTTTTGGCCTATGAAATTATTGCTCGGGTACCACTAGAAGTAGACATTATCAGAGACCGAAATTCGTTATTCAGAGAAACAAATGATGGTCTAATTGAAAATGTTTATACCTTAAAAGTACTGAATAAATCCCAAGCTGAGCACACCTATAAAATTGATGTGGTTGGCTTAGAAGGCAATAAATATATCGGTCCAACTCAGGTGACTGTTGCTGGCGGGGAAGTGTTGAACTTACCTATTAGCATCGCAATCGATCCCTATGCGTTAAATGAAACCGTGACTGAATTTCAGTTTAAGGTGACCTCAACAGACAGTGACGATCCTGTTCAAATGAGTGAAACTAGTAAGTTCATATATCGATGAGTGACTCAATTGCGACTACCTTTGATTTTGCGCAACTTGGTCCTGATACAATACTGGATGCCATTGAATCCCGAGGATACCTAGTAGATTCGGGATTGTTGGCACTGAACAGTTATGAAAACAGGGTTTATCAATTTATTTGCGATGATAAGCGTCGATATGTGGCTAAGTTTTACCGACCACAGCGCTGGAGTCGCGAGCAAATTCAGGAGGAACATGACTTCGCACAAGAACTGCATGATCATGAAATTCCTGTGGTTGCACCTTTACGCACCAATAATGAATCATTACATAGTTATCAGGGTTTTTACTTTGCCATCTTCCCATCGGTTGGTGGCAGACAATTTGAAGTCGATAATCTAGATCAGCTTGAATGGATGGGACGGTTTATCGGTCGCATCCATCAAGTATCTAAAGGCCAGCCGTTTAGTTTCCGTCCTACTTTTAGTATTCAAGAGCATTTGCTTGATGCAAACGCAACCTTGCATAAAACCGAACTTATCCCCAGCAGTTTGCATACGGCTTTTTTTACGATTTTAGAACAAGTTACTGAATTAGCGGCAAGCTTGTATAAACCGAATTCATCCATTCGTCTGCACGGCGACTGTCATCCAGGCAATATTCTATGGCGAGATGGCCCAACCTTTGTCGACTTAGATGATTGTAGAATGGGACCTGCAATTCAGGATCTTTGGATGATGTTGTCTGGTGATACCTACCAACAACGAATCCAAATGGACACATTGGTAGAAGCCTATGAAGAATTTTCACAATTTGACAGCAGCCAACTCAGTTTAATTGAACCATTGCGAGCTATGCGTATGGTCCATTATATGGCTTGGTTATCCCGCCGTTGGCAAGATCCTGCCTTCCCGCAAGCGTTCCCTTGGTTTGCCGACGCCAAATATTGGGAACAACAAATATTAGCGTTAAAAGAGCAATATTCCGCACTCCAAGAGCCAAGCTTGACCTTATTTTAATTACAAAATTATAAAATCCTATTTTTTTAAGAACAGATAGATATAATGCACACCTCTTAGGTGCCACCACTGGTGGTTAAACGGGAAGACAGTGCAATCAGATACCAATCTGATTAATGCTGACGCTGCCCCCGCAACGGTAAGCAAGTGATACTCAAGGGTATTTTTGATTAATAAGTTACCACTGTTTGAAAAAATGGGAAGGTTATTAATCGAGTCTTTATTAGGACACTTGTGAGCCCGGATACCGGCCTGAGAAGCATAGGTTTGTAGTCAAAACTCCAAACTGTAATTCATATGACATAGTACTCGGGCGGAGTACTTAACAAGGCTAAACAACATGCAAAATAAAACGACTCTTTTAGCGTTAAGCGTTAGCTTGGCACTGGCATCTCCCTCTCTCTATGCGCAAACACAAAAACAGCAAAATCAACAAGACATTGAAAAGATGACCGTTGTGTCTAGCCGTATTCAATTGCCAACCAATCGACTAGCCACCAGTGTTTCAGTATTAGATGAGAGCGATATTGAAATGCAAACAGCTCTCAATGTAACTGAAATTTTACGTCAAACGCCAAGTGTCGGCGTGTCTAATTCTGGCGGTTTGGGTAAAAGTACTGTGGTTAGAATTCGTGGTGAAGAAGGGTTCAGAACCAAACTATATATTGATGGCGTGGAACTCAGTGACACTTCATCTCCTCAAGTTGCGCCGATTTTTGATGATGTTCTGATTGATCAGTTGTCGCGAATAGAAATATTGCGAGGCACCCAAGGTCTTTCCTACGGCGCAGATGCCGGCGGCGTTATAAGTATGTACAGCAAGCAACTAACCAAAGGTTTTGAAGCCAGTGGTACACTTGCAGCAGGGTCTTTTGATACACAAGTATTAAACGCTAATGTTGCTGGCGGCAACAACAGCGGTTCATTTTCGTTGTCAGCATCGAAAGTTAAAAGTGACGGTTTTAACGCGCAAGTTAGCGATGAAAGCGGTGAAAAAGATGGCTACGATAACCAAACTGTTCACTTTAAAGGCCAACTGGAATTAACTGATAAAATTGCAGCTTCTTTGGTATTTCGTAATGTTGATGCAGAAAATCAATACGACGGCTGTTACGACAACACCACCTTTGCACAAATTAATCAGTGCACAACGGAAGCGGATCAGCAAACTTTCCGTGGCGCTTTGAGTTATCAAGACAGTCATAGTCAACACCAAATCGCTTACAACAAAACGGATGTTGAAAGAGATTTTATCAATAATGGTGAGTATGGATTTACCAATTCAGGCACTATCGATAAGTTTGAATACATTGGAAGTGTAAACTGGAAACAGCACGATCTTGTATTTGGTCTTGAAAAAGAAACCCAAGAAATCGAAAGCAGTGATTTAGACAGAAGTCAGAAAAGTCTATTTGTTGAGTGGTTAGGTCAGTTTTCAAATCAATTGGCGTTTAATCTAGGCTACAGATACGACGACAATGACACCTTCGGTAAACACAATAGCGTCCGCTTAGGTGCAGTCAAAGTAGTTTCATTTGATTTTGCGGATGTAAAATTTAAAACGACATACGGAACCGGCTTCCGGGCGCCAAGTTTGTATGAGCAAAGTTATAACGATGGCCCTTATGCATACGGTGAAGCTGCAGGCTTGCAATTGGCCGAAGAAAATAGTGAAGGTTTGGATCTGGGTTTCGTCATCGATACTCATAATGGATTGAGCGCTGAAATGGTATTTTTCAAACAATCCATCGAAAACGAAATCGTATTTGATTTAGCTGCTTACCAAGGATATTTGCAGTCTTTCGGTGAAAGTGAATCTAAAGGGGTTGAAACAAGCGTTGAACAAGTATTCGCTAACGGATTAAAAGTCTGGGCTAATTATACCTACAATGATGCACAAGACAGTGACGGTGAAGTTCGTTTGAGAAGGCCTAAAAATAAATTCAACCTAGGTATTAGACAAGCTTGGTTAGATGACAAACTCAGTGCTGAATTGACCTATAGAAGTGTCAGAAATGCGGTAGATATTGGTGGCGTGGAAATAGATGACTATCAACTTACGAACCTAACTGCCCGTTGGCAAATAGTTGAATCAGTCAGCATCAAAGCGGGTGTAAACAACCTTTTTGATGAGAACTATCAAGAAGTAAATGGCTTCAATACCGCAGGCCAAAACTTTTTTGTCGCAACGACGATTAGCTTGTAGAAATAATGCAAGATACAAAAAACCGCTTCGAGAAGCGGTTTTTTTATGCATTTCATCCACAGATTGTATTCATCTGACTGATTAACTATACCTAATCTTTTACTAGCTATGATAACCTTTGATAAATTTTTGAAGGAATTGATTGATATGAAAAAACTATCAACTGTATTAGCGTTATTTTTACTATTATCTCTGCAAGCCTGCTCCAAAGAGAGCTCATCAGAACAAGCCGAAATTCCATCTAAATGGAAAGAAGGTAAACATTACCTAGTGATTAATGATGAGGTTTCTGAAAAGCCTGAAGTACTAGAGTTCTTTTCTTTCTGGTGTCCTCACTGTTATAACTTCGAACCTATTGTTGAACAGATAAAACTAAAGTTAGATAAAGATGTCACATTTAAAAAGGTGCATGTTAACTTTATGCGTTTTACCAGCACACAAATACAAGATGCCGCAACAAAAGCCTTGTTAATAGGCAGAACTATGGACAAAGAAGAAGAAATGAATAGTGCTATTTTTAGTTATATTCATTTACAGCGTCAACCTATTACAGGCACACCTGAGTTAAGAAATATTTTCCTAGCCAAAGGCGTTGATACTGCCGAGTTTGATAAAGTGGAATCTAGCTTCCAAATTAACAACCTACTCAAGCAGAATAATCAAATTATAGAGGCCTATCGTGAACATTTGAGCGGTGTACCAAATTTCATTGTTAACGGAAAGTATCAAGCCCAAATTGTAGAAGGTATGACAAGGGATGATATTGCGGATTTAGTTGTTTGGTTATCTAAACAACGTTAATAACCTTATTTTTTACAGGATTTTATTTATATGATTTTTAAATTAACGCGCAATCTTTTAATAGCATTTGTATGCGCAGTTCCAACTCTTGCAATGGCCCAATCTAAGTGGGAAGAAGGTGAGCACTACACGGTATTAAAAGAGATACCAAGTGAAACCAAGCAGGTGCGCGAAGTATTTTCATTTTGGTGTCCACACTGTTTCACATTCGAGAGCATTGCCAAAGATTTAAAAAGTAAACTGCCAAGTGACGTGACCTTTACCAAAGCCCACGTGAACTTTATGGGAGGTGCTGAAAAAGATACTCAGAATGCAGCGACCAAAGCTATGTTAGCAGCACGCCAATTAGGTAAAGCTGACGAATTTAACACCGCTTTATTTACAGCTATTCATAAAGATCGCAAAAATATTGCCTCCATGGAAGACATTTTAAAGGTGTATGCAGAAGCTGGCGGTGACAGTGATAAGTTGAAAAAACTGGCCAATAGTTATGGAATCCGCGGTGCCGTGCGCAAAAACGATAAATTGACTTTAGGTGTTCGTAGCGTACCCACCTTTATCGTAAATGATAAATATCAGGCAATTTTCGGTTCAAAAATGACGCCGAATGAATTTGTTGAGTTAATTACCTGGTTAACTACCCAAAAATAAATCAACCTTTGATAGAACCTCAAGTCCATTTGAAAAGCCGGATATCATCCGGCTTTTTTGTACCCGTCTAAATAAACAACCTGAATGATGTGTCAGTCCAGTTTCACTAGCTAGTAATTTAGTTAGATGAAATTCTTGCTCACAACTAAGATTCCTAAATCTTTCGCTGGACTAAAGCCCAGCCTACAAACCAGGGGTATACATCCAAAACTGGACTAAAGCCCAGCCTACAAAATCTGTAGCTCGGGCTTCAGTCCGAGGATATATTTATCCCAATTTATCGGAGGCAATGCGATAACGAGGATCTTCATTTACATTCATTTCCACGTAGCCTTGAGCCTTGGTTAACAGGTTAGTACACTCAGGGCTAATATGCCGAATATGTAGCTTCTTGCCTTGAATTTTGTACTTATCAGCCAAACCATCAATTGCATCTAAGCCTGATGAATCCCAAATACGTGAATCTTTAAAATCAATGACCACGTCCTGTGGGTCATTTTGCGGATCGAATAAATCTCTGAAGTGTAAAACTGAACCAAAAAACAAGGGGCCGTCAAGTTCGTAAACTTTCCAACCGTCTTCATCTGTATGGGTTTTCGCACTAATATGGGTGGCGTGTTTCCATGCGAAAACCAGCGCAGATACAATGACCCCTACTACCACTGCTATCGCTAAATCGGCTGCAACGGTAATCCCCGTGACCAAGAACAACACAAATGCATCTTCTTTGTTTACACCACGCACAATGCGAAACGAAGCCCATTCAAAGGTACCTATGACTACAATAAACATCACCCCCACCAATGCAGCCAATGGAATCATTTCAATCAGCGGTGCAGCGAATAAAATGAATCCTAACAATACCAGTGCAGCGGTAATACCAGAAAGACGACCACGTCCACCGGAGTTGATGTTAATCATGCTCTGACCAATCATGGCACAACCACCCATGCCACCAAAGAAACCATTGACGGTATTAGCAACACCTTGACCTACACATTCTTTGTTACCACGACCGCGAGTGTCAGTCATTTCATCGATTAAAGACAAGGTTAACAATGATTCAATCAAACCAACTAAACAGAGAATGACTGAAGTAGGTAAAATGATATACAAGGTTTCCATGTTCAACGGCACCATAGGTACACTGAAGCTAGGTAATTCACCGGCTAAAGTTGCTGTGGCCTTTTGATCTTCAGGTAACATGCCGCGCACAAAATCAATCACGGTGCGAGCTTCTAAATCTAAGCCATGCACTAACAGCGTTACGGTTACAATAGCCACAAGGGAAGCGGGTACAGCGGTAGTTAGCTTAGGTAAAAAATAGATAATTGCCATAGTCAATGCAACCAGACCAAGCATCCAATAAAGCATGCTGCCTTGCATCCATTCTTGAACACCAAACTCATTTACTATTTTGAACTGCCCTAATTGGGCAAGGAAAATGACGATAGCCAAACCATTTACGAAGCCTAACATTACCGGATAGGGAACAAGCCTGATGAACTTTCCTAGTCGGAATATGCCCGCTAAAATCTGTAATATTCCAGCTAAAATAACCGCGGCAAATAAGTATTGGATACCATGCTGAGCGACCAAGGCAACCATGACCACCGCCATCGCGCCCGTTGCGCCAGAAATCATTCCCGGTCTGCCACCAATTGCAGATGTTATTAGGCCCATCATAAATGCAGCGTATAACCCCACCATAGGTTCAACGCCAGCAACAAAGGCAAATGCAACCGCTTCAGGAACTAATGCCAATGCAACGGTTATTCCTGATAGCACGTCATTTTTGACGTTACTGTCACGGTTGGTTATCAGGTCAATCATTTACTACCCCAAATTTTTATTTTATTAATTAAATTATTCAATCGTTCATTTTAGCAGCTAAGCAGGTTTAGATCTTTTAACGGTTTGTTAAAAGACACAAAAAAAGGCCGGATAAATCCGACCTTTAAATACGATATTTGCAAATACTAAGCAACGATATCTAATAGTTCCACATCGAATACTAGAGTACTGAAAGGACCAATTGCGCCGCCAGCGCCTTGTTCACCGTATGCTAAATCATGTGGAACGTGCAAACGCCATTTAGATCCAACAGGCATCATTTGTAATGCTTCTGTCCATCCTTTGATCACGCCATTTACTGGAAACTCTGCAGGTTCGCCACGCTCATAAGAGCTATCAAATACATTACCGTTAATTAAAGTACCGTGGTAATGTGTACGTACTTTAGAAGTAGCAGTAGGTTTTTCGCCTTCACCAGCAGTCAATACTTCATACTGCAAGCCAGAAGGTGTCACTGTAATTTCAGAACGTTTAGCATTTTCTGCTAAGTAAGCTGCGCCTTCTTCGATTGCACCTTTATGCTGATCTGCTTTTGCAGCTTGCATACGTTGGTGAATTTCGTTAAATGCAGCTCCCAAAGTTTGATTATCAACTTGTGGGGTTTGCTTAGCAAAAGCGTCTGCTAGACCAGCTTTTACTGCTTCAATATCAAGACCTTCAAATGGGTTAGATACTAATTGTTCGCCCATTTGGTAACCAATACCATAGCTTGCTTGAAGCTCAACACTGTTATATTTTTCTGACACGTTATATCCTGTTTTGATTGGGAAAGATAAAAAGTGAATGGTATCATAGTTAACGTGTTGCCTTGTACCCCAAAAGCTAATTGGTTAGATACAAAATTAGTAAAATAATAAAAGTCATAGAATAAGCTGCAAAATAATAATAAAAGCTCATCTAAATGACCTTAAGATTAAGTATGATTTAACTTTGTACCCGAACTAAAACATATTTTATTAACTCAAAAATTCTAATTTGTATATTCAGTTTGGAGGATGTGTGAAAGAGCAACTAGCAGTTCAATTGAAGGAATCTGTACGATTTCTAGGAGCGACTCTCGGAGACACAATTCGTGCTCAGCTTGGTGAAGAGTGGCTTGAACGAATAGAATCAGTGCGTATCGGCGGACGGAAATCCCATTTAGGCGATAAAGACTCAACTCAGCAATTAAAAGATCTATTTGCTGAACTCAATAATGAAGATCTTCTGACCGTTGGCAGAGCGTTTTCACAATTCCTTAATTTAGCCAATATAGCCGAACAGGAATTCAATAGTATTTCGATAACAGATGATCCTGTTGAAAAGTTATTCGAACATTTAGATGAAGCAAAAATCGATCAAAGTGACTTTGCTGATGCATTTGAGCAACTTAAGATCGATTTGGTACTTACCGCACACCCAACAGAAGTTACCCGTCGTACATTAATTCACAAACACGGTGAGCTGGCTCGCTGTTTACGTGAAATGCACCAAAGCATGCTTTCAGACGAAGAACGTAGCGAAATAGAAACGCGCATTGCCGACTTGATTAGTCAAGCTTGGCATACCGAAGAAATACGCTCTGTTCGCCCGACTCCAGTAGATGAAGCGCGTTGGGGATTCTCAGTTATTGAGAACTCATTATGGGATGCGGTTCCTGCGTTTATCCGCTCATTGGATAAAAAGGTTAACAGCAAGTTTGGTATTTCATTACCAATAGACGCTTCACCAGTGCAATTTAGTTCTTGGATGGGTGGTGATCGTGACGGCAACCCAAATGTAACCTCTAAAATTACCCAAGAGGTGTTGTTGCTTGCCAGAAAACGTGCAGCGAAACTGTTTGCCAAAGATATTGATGCTCTGCAAGTAGAACTCTCTATGGGTGACTGCGATCAAGCGCTTAAAGATATAGTCGGTGAAGACCAACTAGAACCCTACCGTGCATTGTTACGCCCCCTTTATCATAGACTTGCAAAGACGCAAGAAGGTATCGACAATTATTTAGCTGGTCATCAAGTTGATGATACTAATTGGGTGACTTGTCAAGATGACATACTGGCACCTTTGTTAACCTGCTATCAGTCATTGCATGCTTGTGGAATGCAAGTTATCGCCGACGGCAAACTATTAGACACCATTAGACGTGTACATTGTTTTGGTGTGCACTTACTTAAATTAGATATTCGACAAGATTCAGAACGCCATGCTCAAGTATTTGGCGAGTTAACACGCTACTTTGGCATGGGTGATTACATGCATTGGAGCGAAGAAGACAAACAAGCGTTCTTGTTAAAAGAATTGGGATCTAAGCGTCCACTTATTCCGGAAAACTGGGAACCTTCGGCAGAAGTCCAAGAGGTTTTAGATACCTGCCGCATTATTGCTAAAAACAGCCAACAAGGTTTTGGGATTTATATTATTTCAATGGCAAGTCTGCCCTCAGATGTGCTTGCTGTGCAGTTACTGCTTAAAGACACAGGTGTTAAATGGCCAATGCCAGTAGCACCACTGTTCGAAACCTTGGATGATTTGAATAACGCTGCAATTGTGATGAAACAATTGCTCAGTATCGATTGGTATCGAGGTTATATTCAAGGTAAACAGTACGTAATGATTGGTTATTCTGACTCAGCAAAAGACGCCGGTGCGTTGGCCGCTGGGTGGGCCCAATACGAGTCTCAAGAAGCATTGGTTAAATTAGCCGATGAATTTGAAACCAAGTTGACCTTGTTTCATGGTCGCGGAGGTACAATCGGACGTGGAGGTCTACCTGCACATGCTGCTATCCATTCACAACCTCCAGGTTCTCTCACCGGTGGTTTTAGGGTTACTGAGCAAGGTGAAACCATACGTTATAAATTTGGTATGCCGGAACTTGCGAAAGGAAGCCTAGGCTTATACGCCAGTGCGATTCTAGAAGCGATATTGTTTCCACCACCTAAGCCAAAACAAGAGTGGCGAGAAGCGATTACCTCTATGGCCAACGAAGGTCGTGATAACTATCGTAAAATAGTACGTCATGATGAAAACTTTGTGCCCTACTTTAGAGTGGCAACTCCCGAACAAGAGCTCGGCAAGTTACCCTTAGGTAGTCGTCCAGCAAAACGCAAACCAACAGGTGGTATTGAGAGTCTCAGAGCAATCCCATGGATTTTCGCATGGGCGCAAACGCGGTTGGTTTTACCGTCTTGGTTAGGTTCAATGAAAGCAGTGACCGATTACTACCAATCAGGTCAGCAGCAGATCATTGATGATATGTTGGAAAATTGGCCATTCTTCCATTCCCGCTTATCGATGCTTGATATGGTGTTTAATAAAGCAGACACCAGAATAAGCAAAGAATATGATGATCGTCTTGTACCGGCTGAATTGCAGTATTTTGGTGAAGCATTGAGAACCGAGCTAGATGAAAGCATTGAATCTTTGCTCAAATTATTAGGCCAAGAGACTGTAATGGAAACGGATCTGCGAGGAAAAGAATCCATGAGTATTAGAGCGGGTTACTTGCAACCTTTGCACTTCTTGCAAATTGAATTGTTATCTAGAATAAGAAAATTAGATGACAGTCAACACGATGCGTTATTGGAAAGAGCAATGATGGTAACCATCGCAGGTATTGCTGTGGGCATGCGTAATACAGGTTAATTCTGGCTGAACTAGCCTGCATAAAAAAGCCCCTTGTAGTTAACTACAAGGGGCTTTTTGTTAGGTTCGGCAATAGGTTAAATGCTTAACCTTTTACGAATTTAACACCTAACTCAATATCGCCACGCAAACCGTCAAGCATTGAATCTTTTGCGTTTTGTTCAAATTCACTCAACTCACCGTAGGGTAGAATTTCTTCTACACCGTTAGGACCTAGTCTTACAGGGTGAGAGAAGAATACTGCGTCGTCTGAGTTGGTTTCAACATAAGTATATTCAACCACGTTGTCGCCTTTCATAGCAGCTACTAGAGACAAACAGAATCTTGCCGCAGCTTGACCCATTGACAAAGTAGCAGATCCGCCACCGGCTTTTGCTTCAACAACTTCAGTACCAGCGTTTTGAATGCGAGTAGTTAAACTTGCTATTTCATCATCGCTAAATGTCACACCTTCAACTTGTGAAAGTAGAGGTAAAATAGTTGTACCAGAGTGACCACCAATAACAGGAACGTGCACACTAGTAGAGCTCAAACCTTTCAATTCAGCTACAAAAGTTTCAGAACGGATAACATCAAGAGTAGTTACACCGAACAATTTGTTTTTGTTGTAAACACCCTTAGCTTTTAACGTTTCTGCAGCAATCGCAACAGTAGTGTTAACTGGGTTGGTAATAATACATGTACATGCATCAGGACAGTTATCCGCAATACCTTCAACTAGGTTCTTAACGATACCCGCATTGATATTGAACAAATCAGAACGATCCATACCTGGTTTACGAGGTACCCCTGCTGGGATCAAAACAATATCACAACCTTGTAACGCAGTTGCTAAATCATCTTTACCAAAACCTTCAACTTTTACGTCTGTAGGGATGTGGCTCAAATCAACTGCCACTCCTGGCACAACAGGTGCAACATCATATAAAGCTAACTCGGAACCAGCTGGTAACTGGGTTTTCAATAAAAGAGAAAGGGCCTGACCGATACCGCCTGCAGCACCTAATACCGCTACTTTCATAGTTGTCTCCTGTGGGACTATTAAATTGACGGCAAACCATAGAGTAAGCCGCATGAAAAAACAATTTATTGTGGTGAATGTTCACTATCTGTTTTGCAATATAACTCTTTTAGCCTAACATTCAGTTAGTTTTTAAGGCTTAACAGAATATATGGGTTAGATGCTACGAATTCAATACTTAGTAGTAACTCAAAACAGACACTTTAACTATATGATATTAATGCAAAGTATTTTGCTGCTTGTAAACAAGGCTACCTACCCTGTTTAGATTGTGTCAAACTATAGCAGTTAATAGCGAGGGTGGCATGTCTAATACAAAACAAGAAGAATTGGTCAAAGCATTTAAAGATATTTTAAAAACGGAAAGCTTTGGCTCTCAAGGTGAAATTGTTGATGCACTAACGGAACAAGGCTTTGGCAGTATTAGCCAATCCAAGGTGTCCCGAATGCTGAGTAAATTTGGTGCAGTGCGAACACGCAACGCTCGTGGCGATATGGTGTATTGTTTGCCTCCAGAGATGGGCATGCCCACAGCAAAAAGCCCATTGCGTCAATTAGTATTAGATATTGTGCACAACAATGTCATGGTAATCATTCGTACCAGTCCAGGGGCCGCGCAACTAATTGCCCGCTTACTCGATTCTCTTAGCCAAAAAGACGGCGTACTAGGCACTATTGCGGGCGATGATACGATATTTATTGCTCCTGCCGATATCAGCAATATTGAAGAAACACGTAAAAAAGTCGAAGCGCTATTTGAAAACGTGTAAATTTTAAAAATACACACAAATTATTTCTTGGCAATCTATACCAAATAGAGATTGTTTGGTTGCCGTATTTTAAATTTTGAGTTCTGTAGTAATGATAACAATCAAACACTTTCATCATCCTAAATTGACCGTAAACTCATGGCTTATTCGAGAAAATGCTGCGGTGGCTGTTTTAGGTAAAAATGGGGCCGGAAAACAATATGTTGATAAGCTTTTGTTGGGGCAATTAAAAGATGCCGAATACGCTAGCTTAACTATCCCCGAAAACCAGTTGGTAACATTGGTTTCTTTTGAAACCTTACAAGCAGTTTATGAAAATGAATTAAAGATTGACGAAACTGATCTCACCGATGAAATTGATTTTGGCACTCCGGCAAAAGACTTTTTACCCCAAGACAAACTTGACCACCCATTTATTGCCAGCTTCCACTTAGAACATCGCCTTGATACCGGTTTTCGACAGCTCAGTACTGGCGAGTCGCGCAAGCTGTTAATCTTAAAAGCGATATTATCTGGCGCTACCTATATTATTTTGGATAACCCATTTGATGATTTAGATCCATCATCAAGGGCGCAATTAAGTCAGGTGTTAAGTCAGCTAAAACACCAAGATATCACCTTGATTATATTACTCAGTAATCGTCAAGACATCCCAGACTGGATCACAACATTCGCGCTGGTAGAAAATAATAGTTTGCATGATTTGAGTGGATTATCAGTAAGTGATGCGCAAGCCACTATCGACACTATATTTGCTTTTGACGCACTGGATAAGTCGTTACTTGAGCGAATGATAACGGATAAACATAGCCACAATAAAAAACCGTTAGTACGCATCAAAAACGCGAATGTTATTTATGCCGAAAATCACGCACTCAAATCCGCCGATTTGAGTATTGATACTTTTCAACACACTATTATTACCGGACCAAATGGCTCAGGTAAATCAACGTTGTTGCAATTGGTTACCGGTGACTGTCCACAATGTTTCAGTAATGATGTCACTGTGATGGGGCATAGACGGGGAACCGGTGAAACCATTTGGGACATTAAAAAGCACTTGGGGATAGTCTCCCCCGATATTCACCGCTCCTATCGAGTAGGTTGCAATGCCTTGACAGTAGTTCTTTCAGGATTCATGGATTCTATCGGTTTGTACAAAGACGTGAGTGCTAGTCAAAAACAACAAGCATTAGCATGGTTAGATTTAATTGGCCTTAGGCCACTGGCCAATAACAGCTTTAAACAACTTAGCTTTGGTGAACAGCGATTGTTGCTGATCGCCCGAGCTTTAGTGAAATTCCCGTCACTTTTAGTGTTAGACGAACCCACACAAGGCTTAGATGAAATTAATCGGCGCTTAGTACTAGATGTGATTACAACTATTGCTAAAAAACAGTTGGCAACCATTCTCATGGTTAGCCATCGTGAAGATGAACGCTTGCCAATCTTTGCCCAGCACAAAGAATTGCAGGCTGGATAGTCGCAAGGGTTAACCTACAATATGTAGGTTATTTCAACTCAACTTCGCGCCACACTAGGCGATGATCAGATGATGCTTGTCGTTCTTCAACTAATTCACTACCTGGCTCACTTTTACTGGGCCAGAATACCCCTGAGTCGAGTATTGAAAGGCCAGCTTTAGATGGCAGCACATAGTCAACAGTTAAGCCCCACTTTGCGGTATGATATTTGGCATTAGGGTTATTCAAGTTAGACTCTTTCGCACCTGCACTTTTGGGTAATTCGTGTTGAGCAACACGGGGATGAGCAAGTAAATCAGCCATCATAGTGCGTTCTCCATCGCCTTCATTTGCAGATGCATTCAAATCCCCTAATATAACAAAACGCTCGCCACTAAAGCCGCCTCTGTTGCCCTTATCATCATAGATATAGTCAGCTTTTGAACCGGCGTCTAAATAATCATTCCAAAATTGAATTTCATCATGATTTCGCAAACCATTACGATTTTCCGGCCCATCAAATACCGGAGGAGTTGGATGACTCGCAAGTACATGTAACGTCTTACCTTCTATGTTAATCGGAATATCCCAATGGGATTTAGACGATAAGCGTAAAACTTCCATCGCCTCGGCTGAATACCAAGCACTACCATCGGTGTTCTTAATTTTCCCTAAAGTGTTGTGAGGCATGTCTTTCCACAAGAACTTTTGGAAAGTTCGAGCGCCATGCAAATCAATGGGATAGCGGCTCAATAGCAACATCCCATACTGTCCAGGATAACGACCAAAACCAAAGGCATCACTACCTGAATTTTCTATTTTACCGTCGTTATTTAAGTCAACGCCGCTAGCAACCCCTGTGTTGACCGGAGCATAGTAAAAATATGGGTAATCAATAGCCCGCTGCCCTTGCTGTGAAACCTGCAAATAATTGTTGATAAAAGCGTCAGGACCCAGCGACGGATCGCTGCTGTAATCAAACTCATTTAGCAGAATAATATCAGGTCGAATTCGTTGAATAATCTGTGCAATATTTTTTATCTGTTGGTTATCGCCTGTGGCTAAATGCTTAAACAACAAAGTCGGATCATGCTGGTCTTGCTGCGCTTCTGTCCCTCGATAATTATCCGCTTCCATACTCACATTAAAGGTCGCCACTCGAATTGTTGGTTGAGAATTAGCACAGCTAACTAATTGCATTGCGATTAGCACTCCTAAGATTATCGAAAAGAACTTCATTTTTTATCAACCCGCATATTAAATACCTCGAATCTATTAGTATATCTTACCTTCAAACACAAAAAAGCCGGTCATAAAGACCGGCTTTTACATTGGTTTAACTTACAAATTAGAATTTGTAGCTAATACCTAAACGCATTTCCCATAGAGAAGCATCACCTTGACGACTTTCAGGTGAAGTGTCACCTAAGCGCGCAGTGTTATAGTTAACTTCTTCTAAGATACCCCAATCATCATTTAGCATGTTAGTAAAGTTGTCGATAGTTAAACTTACTGATGCTGAATGATCTTCAGAGAACGCTGGAATTTCTTGTCTAACGGCAATATCTACCTTAGTCCACCAGCCACTTTCTTCGCTGTTACGCTCAACACCGATTGGCAACACACTGTCGCTATCTAGGTAAGGAGTATATCCAAATATGCTATTACCATCTGTACGGGCAAAGCTATAAGGACGACCAGACTGAGTCAATGCATACATATTGAAGCGAGTATCCAATCCTGGGATTATCTCAACAACATAACTAAAGTCTGCAGTAAGACGGTGTTCAATGTTCCAATCTGATAACGAAGAAACGTCTTCATTAGGATTAGTGAACGCTCTGTATTGGTAGTTAGAGAATGCAACCGAGCTAGTCATTGGTTGTACATCTTCAGCATGGTTATAAGAGTAACCCGCTACCAAACGTATACCGTTGTCCCACGACTTTTGAAGTGTGGTAGTTAATGAGTAAGAGGTTGATACTTCACCAGAGTTAGTTAGTTCAAGTGAACCATAACCATTGCGGTCGTAATCAATATACCCTTCATCAGTGAAACCAACTTCTTCAATACCTACGTATTTGATCATCGCTTGGTCTTGAGTAAACGACACTAACAAGTCTGCATTTAAAATGTAATCAGATTCAGTTACGTGAGTCACACCAGCAGATAATTTCCACTCACTAGGCATGTCAAAATCAGGGTCTAGGTTGTTAGACTCAAAGTTAGAAGCAACGCCGCTATCCATCAAGGCATCTAGTTCAGACGGAACACCGTAACCAGGACCTACTGGAGCACCATCTTCTACATTTGTCCAAACAACATCGTCGTCGAACAAGCTGCGTGAACCATCGTCATAACCGAAGTCACCGCCGTCAACTTCACCACCAGCTACGTTAGTACCAGAGTAGTTATTTGACATCCATACGTTAGGGTTACCACCAGAGAACAAGCCAACACCACCACGGATTTCAGTGCTGTCATTTAACGTATAGTTAAGACCGATACGAGGTTGAAGCAAGCTAACACCGTCTAGGTTGGCAGAATTACTGTAACCATTTTGCGCAAGAAAATCTGCATTCTCTTCAGGATAATCAGATGAAGTGATCCAGTCGTAGCGTAAACCAGCAACGACTTTCAAATCATCAGTTAAATAAAACTCGTCTTGGATATAAGTACTGTGAGCCGTATAACCCCAGCTAGCAGCGCGGTCGTCTAAGTTACCAGAGAAAGCACCACCATATTCAACATCACTTGCGAAACCGTTTTCGAAGTCTTCGATGCTATCAAATGAAAGTGACGTTTCAGCATGTTGAATGAAAACGTTAAATACGTCTAGCTTGTCGCTTTCGTAACCGAAGGTTAGTGTATGACCATTATCGAAGTAATAGTTACCGCGGAACATTAGACTTAATGCATCCCAGTCCAAATCATTGGCTTGGCGACTATCATCTGAACCTAGGTAAACAGTTACGTCATCTAAGTAAAGTTTAACTTCACCGAAATCGTTTCCATAAAGGGTTCCATCACCGGTAAGTGAATTTTGACGATTGTCTAAATCTGTGTAAGAAACACGTACTTCAGTGGTGAAGTTATCTGTCCAATCTGAATAAAGCACACCTGAGTAAGATGTCATTTCAGCGCCACGCTCATACAAGTGACTTGAAAGTTCAAATTCATCAGAATCACCATCAGACTCAGAGTAGTTGTTACCATCATTGTAATTGTATGTGAATGAAGCACGGTGCTGCTCGTTAATATTCCAGTCTAGTTTAATAAGAATTTTTTCATCTTCATTTGCAAGACTTGAAGGAGTAGTACCTGGGTCAAATTGATATAACTCGTTAGAAATACGGATAATTTCATCTAACTGAGTTTGTGTCAGCGCAACTTCGTTGATAGCGCCTGAATCAATAACACCACGGTCGAATAAGTTAGCGCCTTCTAATTTCTCATAAGCAGCAAAGATAAATAATTTATCTTTGATTAGAGGAGCACCGATACTGAAACCGTAACGTTTTTCAGAGTAATCACCGATATTAACGTCTTCACCTTCTAAAGAGTCGCCTCTAAAGTCATCACTTCCGTAGTCGTAGAAAGCGGTACCGTGAACTTCGTTAGTACCTGTTTTACTTACTGCACTAATGTTACACGCTGAGAAACCACCATAGATTACGTCAAAAGGTGCGATTTCAACTGCAACACCTTCAATGGCGTCGTAAGAGAAAGGCATTCTTTCAGTTGGATAACCATTAGAATTAAGACCAAACAAGTCATTCATGCGAACACCATCAACAGTCAAGCTGTTGAAGCGAGGGCTTTTACCGACACATTGAATTCCACCGCTACCGCCTTCATCTACATATATACGAGGGTCGATACGAACAATGTCAGTAATATCACGGTTTATGGCTGGTGCATTTTCTAAAGTAGAAAGGTCAAAGTTAGCGCCTGGGCCAATTTTACCAAAAGATAAACTGCTAACTTGAGAAGCCGTTACTGCAATACGCTCAACGCTTTCAGTAGAAGCTAACTCACGGTAAATTGATGCTGTTTCACCCAAGTTCAAGTAAACATCATTGATGGTTTGATCAGAGTATGTATCTGAATCAACTTCAATAGTGTAAGGACCACCAACTCGAAGGCCGTCAAGGTTGAAAGTACCGGCTGCGTTAACAGTTGTTGTTTTCACGGCACCTGTAGGTACGTGAGTAACTTTAATGACTGTTCCTTCAGCTGGATTGCCATTTGGCCCGACAATTTGCCCATTCATACCTGAAGAGGTAACTTGAGCCATTGCTGCTGTTGACATGCCAACAGACATAGCCACTGCAATCGCAATACGATTCAGTTTGGTTTTTTTAAACATTGTGTTTTCCTAAGTAGTGTGTGTTCTTTTCTGCCTATCCAGTTTTCATTCACAGTCTTGTAGCGCTGCTTCATGAAACTATGATGCTTAATTTCAAATCGGGCGTATTGTATCAGTTCAATTATTACACTTTTATGACTCTGGTGTCAGCAATAAAATATAATTGCAAAATTAACCCCAAAGCCACATGGTTATAACCTTCCATTTACTTTCTTGACCAACTGGTCAATCCGATTTAAAGTAAAAAACAATAAAATCTAGACTAAACAGTCACATACAAATCAGACCATTTAGTCTAGGGTTAATTTATACTTAATTTTTGAACAAATTAGTATAATTTTTTTTGATTCAGACTGACTTTTTTTGCGATGACTGGTATCTTTTGCCAAGTTTTTATTGATTCAGGGTCGAAATGGCTTCTCCACTTATTATCGCAATTGCTGGTGCTTCTGGTTCTGGTAAATCTTTGTTTACAGAAAATCTTCTCAATGAGTTTGCCCAACAAGGTCGACCTGTTCAAATTTTGCGCGAAGATCATTATTATCGCGCGCAAGATCATTTGCCTATGCATGAACGTGAGAAAAACAACTACGATCATCCCAAAGCATTTGAGCATGAATTGTTGGTTAAGCACTTGATGGACTTGAAAGAAGGTAAATCCATCGAGTACCCGACTTACTGTTACAAAACCCACACTCGACTGCAACAGAGAGAGGTTTTGGATTCTGCACCCGTAATCATTGTTGAAGGTATAATGTTGCTGGCAAGTCCTGCATTGGAACCGCTATATGATGTCAAAATCTTTGTTGATACGCCGTTGGACATCTGCCTTTTACGAAGAATAAAACGAGACATTGCAGAACGGGGAAGGACCTTAGAGTCGGTAGCTCACCAATACGAAAGTACTGTGAAACCTATGTATCATCAGTTTATTGCGCCAAGTAGATTTACCGCAGATGTGATTGTCACCCAAGGTGGTGAAAACTATATCGCTCTGGATGTTATTAAATCGCACATCCAGCAAGCATTACTTAATGAATAAAAATCAACTAAAAAAATAATAATAAAAAGGAAATACCATGATCGGTTTACTTGGAATTGTGGTGTTGATAGCCATAGCATATGGCTTATCGGCCCACCGCAAAAGCATTAACTGGCGAACAGTTGGCGGTGCTTTTTTTATACAAGCAATTGTAGGAGCTTTGATTCTTTATGTTCCTGCAGGCAAAGATGCACTGCTTAAAATGTCTGCCGGGGTGCAGTGGATTTTGGATATGGGTCAAGCAGGTATTGATTTTATATTTGGTCCTCTTGGTAATAAATCAATGGGATTTATTTTTGCTTTCAATGTATTGCCGGCAATTGTATTTTTCTCATCTTTGATAGCTGTTTTGTACTACATCGGTGTAATGCAGTGGGTAATTCGCCTAATTGGTGGCTTCTTACAGTTTTTCCTAAAAACTAGTCGGCCAGAGTCCATGTCTGCAGCGGCCAATATTTTTGTTGGTCAGACAGAAGCCCCTCTTGTGGTAAAACCTTTTATCCCACAAATGACCCGTTCAGAACTATTTGCAATTATGGTTGGCGGTTTGGCGTCGATTGCAGGTGCAGTGATGGTAGGTTACGCCCAATTGGGTGTGGATATTAAGTTTTTGTTAGCAGCCAGTTTTATGGCCGCACCAGGCGGTTTGCTTATGGCTAAAATTATCATGCCTGAGACAGAAACCTATAAGAACGAATTAGACGAATTGCAAAAAGAAGATGACGGTTATGCAAATGTTTTTGATGCCGCTGCAACGGGTGCCGCATCAGGTTTACATTTAGCTTTAAACGTTGGGGCAATGCTGTTGGCATTCATCGCCTTAATTGCAATTTTAAACGGCTTAATTGGTGGTATAGGCGGCTGGTTCGGGCAAGGTGAGCTAAGTTTACAAATGATTTTAGGATATCTATTCCAACCCTTAGCATGGGTATTAGGTGTGCCATGGGACGAAGCCAATTTGGCAGGCAGTTTTATTGGCCAAAAAATGGTCGTAAATGAATTTATTGCTTATTTAGACTTCATTAAATATCAAGAAGAATTATCCCTTAAATCTCAAGCTATTATCACCTTTGCATTATGTGGATTCGCCAATTTTTCTTCCATTGCTATATTAATGGGTGGAATAGGCGCTCTTGCTCCTACACGACGTAAAGAAATCGCTCGTTTAGGTTTAAAAGCAGTCATTGCAGCAACCTTATCTAACCTGATGAGTGCCACGCTAGCAGGTCTTTTTGTCACCTTATAGGTAAGTTTTTTACCGGTGTCATTTACAAAATTTGCAGCAATTTATGGGTATTGCTGCAATTGACAGGAAATATTATGAAATTAGAAGCAGTAGATTATACAAAGCCAGGGGCTGACAAGTTATTTGTTGAGTCCTTGCACAAAACAGGGTTTGGCGTATTAAAGAACCATCCCATATCGCAATCATCCGTAAGCTCCATTTACCAAAACTGGCAAGCTTGGTTTGATTCCGAAGATAAACAGAGCTTTTTGTTCGATAAAGAAACTCAAGATGGTTTTTTCCCTACCAGCGTATCTGAAACAGCTAAAGGGTTTAAGAAAAAAGATATTAAAGAGTATTTCCATTATTACCCTTGGGGAAAATGCCCTGCGGAATTAAAACAAGAAGCAGCGGCCTATTATCAGGCAGCCATGAATTTAGCAGCTGAATTACTTACTTGGGTTGAAAAATACTCTCCTGCTGATGTAGCAAAACTATACAGTCAACCACTTAGCAATATGATAAAAGACAGTGAGCAAACCTTACTTAGAATTTTACATTATCCGCCACTTACAGGTGACGAAGAAGCCGATGCTATCCGCGCAGCTGCCCATGAAGACATTAATCTATTGACCATTTTGCCTGCTGCGAATGAGCCGGGTTTACAAGTGAAAGGCACTGGCGATGAATGGATTGATGTGCCCAGTGATTTTGGCAACCTGATCATCAACATTGGCGATATGTTGCAAGAAGCCTCTGGTGGTTATTTTCCTTCTACTACCCACAGAGTAGTTAACCCTGCGGGCGCAGATATGACTAAATCTCGTATCTCTTTGCCACTATTTTTACACCCTCGTCCCGATGTGGTTTTATCAGAACGTCACACCGCGGATAGCTATTTGAAAGAACGTTTACGTGAGCTTGGCGTAGCCTAAAATAAATTTCATAGTCTGTCGCGAAGCAGCTAAATATCGGCACTTTTTCTTTTCAGGTTAAGTGCCTTTTTTTGTGCCGTTTTCTATTCTGGTAATTTATCCATTAATCTCAAGATGTTAAAACTCGTCTCTACAGCAGCTTGAAAAAATTCAGGATCAACGGTTTCTACCGTGTCTTTTTCAGTATGATAAAAAGCGTGCTCGCTCACACCTACGAACAAATAGGGAATGTCTACTTTACCAAACGAAGCATGGTCGCTGGCTTTGCGCCAATCTGAACCCATTGCCATTGAATAGCCTCGTTGGTTTCTTCTGTGTTGATTAACTAAGCACAACCCTGCCTCATCAATTGCTTGGGCTACAACCTTCTTAAATGGTGAATGATATCGTGCACCAGAAACGTACAATCGATTTTTGCCTTGATTCTGCGAGAGCATATCTAAATTAAGGTTGTACTTAATTTGGCGCAGTTCAACGGGCGGATTTTGTACAAATGCTTTAGAGCCATATAGGCCTTTTTCTTCGGCATCGGTGGCCAGAAAAATGATCGAATATTCAGATCCTTGCTGAGCAATTTTGTCTGCTATCGCCAACATTGCCGAAACGCCAGAAGCGTTGTCATCAGCACCATTAAAAACTTTTGTACCGCGCGTTCCAATGTGATCATAATGCGCACTTATGACAATGAATTGTTGCGGATGAGTTCTGCCCATAAGGTAGCCGCCAATATTCACACCATCAATGTGTGAGAAAGTTGTTTCATAGCGAAAAGGCAGTCGATATTTTTGATCCTCTGAAAAAGATTTCAATCCTATTTCAGAGAATCGATTGACTAAAAACTGTTGAGCGAGTTTAGAACCAGAGGACTGATTTTTACGTCCTTGCATTTCATCTGATGCTAAGTAGCTAAAGTCCTTCCATAAACGCTCGCCATCGATATTATGGGTTAACTCAAATTGGTTGCAATCTGCGTAACTAATCAATGGCCACAGCAAGCTCAAGCTTGCAATTAACTTAGTGTTTTTTACTATCATCACGGCTGAGTAAATCCAATTTCCCTTGGTAACGTTCTTGGTCTTGATGACTACGTGCGCGGTCTTTAGCTTTTTTAAAATACAATTGACTGCGACGTACATCTCCTAGTTCATAATAGGCTTTTGCCAATCCGAAATAAATTTCGTGTTTACTTTTATCTAACCTCAAGGCATCTCTATAATGTTTTAAAGCCAACTCAAATTCACCATTTTCAAATGATTGTTCACCTTGAATAAAATGATGAAAAGGATTATCACTTCTCACTCTTTCGATGCGATTCACAATTGCAGACGCTTTTTCCGAGCGGCCGGTAACTTCATATAAAAAGGCTAAATTTTCCCAACCAGTTAGGTTGTCTTCATCTAATTGAAGAGCATACAGGTAAACGCTCTCGGCAGATTCATAATCGCCCACTAGACGATAGAGAATACCAAGGTTTATCCATGTAGATATAAAGTTGGGAGATAAAATAGCGGCTTTTTTGAAATACGCATATGCTTTTGTATAAGATTTGGAAAGCAACGCATCTGCGCCTTTATTGTTGTAAAACATCGAAGTCACGGCTTGTTTAGTGACCATCTGTTTCGGAAAGCTCTTTTGTGGGTTTTGCGGGTCAAAATCCACTTGTAGACCGGTATTAATTAGATGAATTACGCCAGGCTCACGAGGCATGATCATTAAGTTAATGTGGCCATTTAGTAAGCTATACCCAGCTCTTCTGGTCCAATATTCTGGAATTTGAACATCTTGAAAACGTACCGAGAACCCAGCTTCTTTTGCTAATGCATAAGTCATAATAGACATCGAAAGACAATTAGCAGCGCGGCGCTGGAAGGTTTCTTTGGCCACGGTATTGGCACTTCCCATATACAACAAATTAAACTCTGAGCGGTCAAATATCAGGCGCACCAAGGTTTCCATTCTATCAACAGGATCTTTAACAATTGCAACCTGCTTTTGAATGAAATCTTTGGCCTCTTGGTCTAGTGCAAAAATCTCCTCTTCACTTTCAATTTTTATTTCTTGATAATCTGGAAACGCATTATCATTCAATAAATGGCGAGACTCGATAACCATCTGATTGGTGGTAGTTTGACAACCAGTCATAACAATTAATGTGGTACATAATATTAAAAAAAGTTTCATAAATAACTCCAAAAACTTACTTTAACCATAGTACAAAAATCGATTTTAGCCACATTTTTCATCCCCAATAAATGGCCATTCACCCCACCCTAACATGCCCAAAAAACAACTTTTCATAGATATTCTTAACATCCAAAATGTGAACCTATCGATACGCTATTACTACAATTCGATGGCTTTAAACGTCCAAAAAATGCTATCTTATGGTGCTAATCGTTAGTCGCAACTCTCACTAATTAGAAGTAGTTTATTTTGATCGCAAATAACCAACTAACCCCCTTCTTATGTACAAACTAAAAGCCTTGATACCAGGTGTGATGCTGGCCACAATAGTTGGTTTAGCCGCACTATTTTTAAGCGAACATTATGGTGCCCCCTCAATGTTATTTGCGTTGCTGTTAGGGATTGCATTGTCATTCCTATATGAGGAATCTCAATGCAAAGCAGGCATTGAGTTTACTGCCACCCATATATTGCGATTTGGCGTCGCTATGCTTGGGTTTCGCATCGCTTTTGGCGATCTAGTGGCATTAGGCTGGAAAACTGCGTTATTGTTAATTGTCGCGATTGTAACGACCATTTTAATCGGCACGGTTTTAGCCCGATTATTGGGTATGCAAAAACGTTTTGGAGTGTTAACAGGCGGTGCCGTAGGTATTTGTGGTGCGTCAGCAGCCATGGCCATCGCCGCTGTACTACCAGACAGCAAACACAAAGATCGTGATACTTTATTGACCATAATTGGTGTCACTGCGCTGTCTACACTTTCGATGATTCTCTACCCTATTATTGCCTCGCAATTTAATTTAGATCAGATACAAACCGGTATTTTTTTAGGCGCTACCATTCATGATGTGGCCCAGGTAGTTGGAGCGGGATATTCGGTGTCTGAACAAAGCGGTGACCTGGCCACGCTAACAAAACTAGTACGAGTCGCATTTTTGATGCCTGTGGTAATTGCTATTCTGCTGGTTTTAAAATTAAGACTTAAACGTGTTGGTACCAATAAAGCACCTGGAATTCCCGGTTTTCTGATTATTTTTGTTGTACTGATGATCATCAATAGCGTGTTTTCAATCCCCTCTGCTGTCACAGAATCGGCGTCTCATATTTCACGCTTTGCATTAGTCGTTTCTATCGCTGCAATTGGAATGAAATCCAATTTAAAACAATTAGTTGAAGTAGGAACTAAACCTATCTTATTACTCATAATGGAAACCATTTGGATTGCCAGCTTGATCTTAATTTGCCTACCTATCCTGTAAGCTAAGTTGACTAGCTATGCATTAGTTTTTTTTATCCGAAGAGTACAATAAATGTCCATTGCGTTGGAACTTTGTAGGCTCTACAATTTGCGAATTAGTTAAGCATAGCCTAACAAAAGTTAGTTATGATATTGATTCAATTGAGTATTTTTAAAATACTCGTAACCTAAAGGTTTAAGTGGCAAAGCAGTGGACAAGTCGGAATTTATCCAGATACGCAGATTTATACTCAAATTAGGCAAAATGTTGCATAAATATGGCTCGCCTTCGTTTCGACTTGAAGCGTATTTGAGTGAAGTTGCTGCGCACTTAGGTGTAAACGCTTCGTTTATATCTACCCCGACTTCATTGTCAATAGTGTTGTGGAGCGACCGACACGAAGAAGAATATAACCACGCCGCGCGAATTGATCCCGGTGAATTGGATATGAATTCGTTATCACTGACAGATGAACTAGCTTATCAATTATTAAAAGGTGAAATTAACCTGCAAGATGCGGACAAACGTTTGGATCAAATTGATACTATGCAAAGCCCCTACAACAAAACGCTTACAGGGGTAGCTTTTGGTACTTCAACCAGTGCCTTTGCTATGCTAATGGGGGCTGGTTGGCCGGAAATTTTATGGTCTGGTGTATTGGGTGTGATTGTCTATTTCTGGACACTTTGGGCACTACGCTCAAAACGCGTCAACCTAATGTTAGAGTCAGTGGCGTCTTTTACGGTTGGTTTTTCCGCCTGTGCAATTAATTATTATTTTGAGTCAGGGTTCAATATATGGCTGATAATTTTGTCATCGCTGATTATTTTAGTTCCAGGACTGTCCTTAACTATTGGACTTGCAGAATTATCCTCGCGTAACTTAGTTTCTGGGACCGCAAGAGTGATGGATGCCATTATGCAATTATTCAAATTGTATTTCGGCGCATTTATCGGTATCACCCTTGGTTACCAGCTCTTTGGTCAACAAGAATTGCAAGTTGCCGATACCTTACCCTTTTGGGTTAACTGGTTAGGGGTACTGCTGTTAAGTATAGGTCTGGTAGCGATATTTCGCACCCGCTTGAAGCATGTACCTTGGGCTATTGTATCGACGTTTATCGCATACGGCGCTTCCACATGGAGCTCTGCCTATTTAGAGAATGGATTAGGTGCATTCGTCGGCGCATTTGCTTTAGGGGTCTTTTCAAACTTATTTTCCAGAGTCATGAATGCGCCTTCGACTATTGTTGCTATGCATGGTTTGATTGTGTTAGTACCTGGTTCAAAAACGTATATAGGTTTGAACTCCTTTATTTCCGGACAGGACTTTATTAAGGCAGATCATATCGGTCAGGAAACATTTTTAATTTTAATGTCGTTAGTGGCAGGATTAATTTTTGCCAACGTCGTCATGCCCACCAAGAAAGCCCTGTAGGCGGCTGCTTTAGCCTCGCAATGTGCTTGAGATATTCCATGGCCTAAAGGCAATGCTACGTTATTGGATTTGTAGGCGGCTGTTTTAGCCTCGTAATGTGTTTGAGATATTCCATGGCCTAAAGGCCATGCTACGTTGTTGGATTTGTAGGCGGGTGCTTTTGCCGCGCAATGTGCTTGAGATATTCCATGGCCTAAAGGCCATGCTACGTTGTTGGATTTGTAGGCGGCTGCTTTAGCCCCGCGCTGTGGATGAGGTCGCTTTAAACACTTTCAAAGCACCTGTTCCGGTTAGGGCTGATAAGGGTTCTTTGCCTTTACGATCTAGCTGACTTAACTGTGCAAACAACAATTCCATGGTCGCCACTGCATCATCTAACGCATTATGCGCCGGAGCTAAAGGTAAATTATGCCGCTGTCGACATGATGTCAGTGTCGCAGCATTAGGCGCTGGCACGTGATTGGATTTACGTATTTGATAGAGGGCTATTTGCAATGTATCCAAGGTAACGATTGCCGGTAACGGGATTCCTAGTTTTGCAAAAACCTTGTTCAGCACTGACATATCTAAATTAGTATTATGAAACACCCACACATGGGATTGGGCATAATGTTTTAGTTTCTCAAGTACAACTTTTACTGGCTCACCTTGGGCAATATGTTCATCCAACAAACCATGAATAACAGGACTTTGATTCAAAGAAGCTTTTGTGGCAATCACTTTGTAATAACAACTGCGTAATGCAATGCTACTTTTTTTCCCTTCCACCCAGCCAACCGACAATATATTGGACTCTTTTGCGTCAAGTGAGGTGAGCTCTAAATCAATCGACAAAAATGGAATTTGTTGCCAAGGCACATGTCGAAAATGTTCTGGAATAGTTGATTTGGGTACGAACCAATTTTTCAGTGTTTGCCACATTGATTACTAATCCTATTTTGTCGACTGTTTAGCCATGCTCAACTGTATTTTTTATTATTCAACGCTTTTCTTTAACCTAAACCGCAGCGTGTCCATTAACCACCAGCAAATTTCATTGAAACACCTTGCTGACTTCTCTTAATGGTTTTAAACGCGGCTTTTAATTGGTGACGTTGAATAGATGATAAGTCACTTATGGAGACATAATTATTCGTCACGCTATTTTGTAACTGGTGACGCCATCGCAACCGATTCAGAAACAACCAAATATCTCGTAAGTCATTGCCATCACTTTCAGTGAGTTGCGAACCTTCTTTTAGGTTATCTAGCCTTCCTAAAGTGGATGGCATTTCTAATCCTTTTGCTAACGCATAGATTCGCACTAGGTTATTAATGATAGCAATGGCATGCACTTTTAAGTCTATGCAATCTTCAGGTTGATGACCTTTTTGGAACACAAATTTTTGAAACACGGATAAGGGCACAGCAACTTCTGCTGCATGTCGCGCCAAAGCAGACAGAAATAATGGCTGTTTTAACAAGGGTTTTCGGGCCGCTTGAAGCGCTGCAAACAAGTCTTTATTGCCCGCAACAGCGCGCACATCTAAAAAGATATTAAAATGTAAAATGGCCTCTAAAGTAGGTTGATTCACCCACTTTTCAGATTCTATCACGGCATCTTCGACACTCATCCGCAACTCTGAATTAGATGCCATAATGTTACCATCGCAGAGTTTAATTCCACATTTGCCTAAACCTTCACACACATATTGTGACATCTGCGCAAAGTACTCATCTTCCTGAGGATTAGGTCGTCGCTCCAACAATAACCCATTGTCTTGATCTGACCCCATATTTTGGTCTTCACGAGCTTGAGAGCCATAAACCAGCCAGCAAAAATCAAATGGCGGGTTACCATTTTGTTGTTGGTAAAAGGTCAGTAACTTTCGAGTCATAATATCAGTGGCTTGAGACAGCACTTTGCCAGCCACATCAAAATCACCTAAGCGTTTAGCATGTTTGGCAAAATAATGCGGCAATTGCCAACTAAGACGAGTGAGTTCGTAGAGATTTTTGGCCTTTGCCAATTCATCAATTAAAAATAAGATGTTGCCTCGTTGATGACGAATCATATCGCTGGAAGTTAACATTCCTAACGGAATGTGAGTTATCCTATCAACAACCGGAAGATGATGAATATTGTGCTCAGTCATCATGCATAAAGCATCAAAAAGAGTTCTGTTTTCAGTGATCTTGAAAGGCTCTTTAGTCATAACCTCAGACACTGGTAAGTGAACACTTACCTCCTTTGAAACAACCCTATTCCTAATGTCTCTATCAGTTAAAATGCCAACTAACTTGTCACCCTCGGTGATCAATAATGAAGAAATACTGGCTTCAGACATTTGTTGCGTCGCAATTAAAATAGAGGTATCTGTATCACTACTGATTACGCGCTCAGAGATGACTTCGCTAATAGGTTTATACAACCACATAGATTTAGAATCTGACACGGCATCATTATAAAGTTGGTCTGAATGATAAGTTTCAAAGAACTTAGCCACCGCCGGATTTTCATTACATAAAATATCAAACTGTTCGGCCGGAAAGCAGTAAAGTAAACCCGCACTATCAACTTTGATATCAATAGCATGGTGCAACTTATTAAGTAAATTCCCAACCCCAAAAAAGTCACCTTCACTTAAATTTTGCTCAACCTCGTTGGAGTCTTTAACGGTAAATTGGCCGCTACTAATTAAAAACAGATTATTATCTCTGTCCGTCAATATTTGCTTGGCATTTTCCTGGGTCAAATAAGCAACGGTAATATGCTTTGCCAATGCAGTGATCTTCTCAGCGGGTAGCTGGTCAAAAGGAGCAGAAGCTTTTAAGAAGTCCAGCGATTGTTGAGGAATGCTAGTCACTTTACTCTCCAATTTTAGGTTTAATTTACTGTTAAATTTAAAATAAAAAAGCCCGATTTCAATCGGGCTTAATTCATCTTGAGTTTTACCCGTCTCACTTAGTGAGCAGAAGCTTCTCCTGATCCTTTCGGATAACGAATATCTTCTACTAGTTGCTGAATCTCTTCTGGCGAATCGCCAGTGAATTTCAATACAACTAATGCCACAGCGAAGTTAACTAACATACCTATAGTACCGATTCCTTCTGGTGAGATTTTAAATAACCAATTCTCAGGTACATTTGCCGCTGGGTTTACAAATTTAAAGTAGATAATGTAAGCAGTAGTGAATGTGATACCTGCCAACATACCTGCAATTGCGCCCTTGTCGTTCATTCGCTTCATGAATATTCCCATAATAATAGCAGGGAAGAAGGACGAAGCTGCAAGACCGAACGCGAAGGCGACCACCTGTGCTACGAATCCGGGTGGGTTAATCCCGAAGTATCCAGCAATACATATGGCTACACCTGCTGCTAAGCGTGCATAAAACAGTTCTTTTCTATCGGTAATATCCGGCATCAAGTTTCGTTTCAATAAATCATGGGAAACTGAGGTCGAGATTACCAAAAGCAGACCTGCTGAAGTCGAAAGTGCTGCGGCTACACCACCTGCGGCAACCAAAGCAATTACCCATGCAGGAAGGTTTGCAATTTCTGGATTGGCCATAACCATGATGTCACGGTCCACGTCCATTTCATTGCGTTCATCACCTGAGTAAAACATTTTACCGTCGTTGTTTTTATCATCCCAAACTATCAAACCCGTTTTTTCCCAGTTAGTAATCCAACTAGGGGCTTCACTATAGTTAGTGCCCATTTGATCAGTACCGTTAATGGTTTCGATCATATTGACTCGACCAAAGGATGCTAAAGAAGGAGCTGTAGTATAAAGAATTGCGATAAAAGCCAATGCCCAACCAGCACTGTAACGAGCATCACGAACTTTAGGAACGGTAAAGAAACGAACAATAACGTGCGGTAATCCAGCTGTACCGACCATTAACGCGGCAGTGATACAGAATACATCAATCATACTTTTGGTACCCGATGTATACTCGTTGAACCCTAACTCTAGGGAGAGTCCATCGAGTTTGTCTAGCATATACACCCCCGAACCATCAGCGAGTGTCGCTCCAAATCCTGTTTGCGGTAAAATGTGACCTGTTACTATCATTGAAATAAAGATGGTAGGGACAAGATATGCAAAGATAAGTACACAATACTGTGCGACTTGAGTATAGGTAATGCCTTTCATACCACCTAATACGGTATAGAAGAATACGATTGCCATTCCAATAATTACACCAGAAACAATATCCACTTCAAGGAAGCGACTGAATACCACCCCAACACCACGCATCTGTCCAGCTACGTAAGTGAAACAAACAAAGATGGCACAGATTACCGCTACCGTTCTAGCCGTTTGAGAGTAGTATCTGTCTCCGATAAAATCTGGCACTGTAAATTTGCCGAACTTACGCAAATAGGGTGCAAGACAAAGGGCAAGTAGTACGTAACCACCAGTCCATCCGAGTAAGTAAACTGCACCGTCATATCCCATAAATGAGATCAAACCGGCCATTGATATAAACGAAGCGGCTGACATCCAATCGGCGGCTGTAGCCATACCGTTAGCAATGGGATGTACCCCGCCTCCAGCAACATAAAACTCTTGTGTTGAGCCAGCTCTAGCCCATACTGCGATGCCGATATAAAGTAAAAATGAAGCACCGACTATGATAAAAGTTAAAATTTGTACGTCCATCTGAGCTCTCCTACTCTTCGTCTACGCCGTAGCGTTTATCTAAAATATTCATTTGACGAACGTAGACAAAAATCAACGCCACAAATACGTAAATTGCACCTTGCTGTGCGAACCAGAACCCAAGTTTGAAGCCGAAAAATCTCACTTCATTTAGTACATCAACTAGCAGAATGCCGAATCCAAACGATACAACAAACCATACAATCAGCAGTTTTAACATTAACGAGAGATTGTCTCGCCAATAGGCTTTTTTATCTTCTTCTGTTTTAAACGCCATGCTCGTTTCCTCATGCTTTTAGTCTGGCAATTAACCTTGGAATGGCACATACGCAAAAACTGGTGCCGACCAAAGCCTTGAATTTTTCAAATCAGAATGACTGCCATTCCGAACGTTTTCTAATCTATCCATGTATTACTAGTAGTGAAATGAGACTATGGTCGTAGTACAACAATTAATTTTTCAAAAGTGTGCTAAATTACTAATATCGATAGTGTTTTAGGTACAGAATTAAATGACATTGGGTTGGGTTTTATTAGCCTTAATTTATCTAACTGGGTTATTTTGGATAGCTCGTTGGGGAGATAGAAACACACCTTTGGCCCGTGCGATCACTTCGCATCCAATAGTGTATTCTTTGGCTTTGGCAATTTATTGTTCAGCTTGGACATTCTTTGGCATGGTGGGAGAAGCATCTCGTAATCAATGGCAATATATTGCGATTTTGCTAGGGCCAATACTGGTTTATCTTTTTGGTTATCGCTTTATTTATAAGTTAATTTTGGTTAGTAAAAGACAAAATATTACGACCATTGCTGACTTTATTTCCTCCCGTTACGGCAAGCGTCAAACTGTCGCCTTGTTAGTCACCTTTATCGCGCTTTTAGCAACCATTCCCTATATGGCTTTACAACTCAAAGCCATTGGCTCTGCGTTTCAATTAATTACCGAACAAGAACACAGTGAAGTGATTGTGTTAATTGCCTCTGTTTTCATTGCATTTTTTGCAATTTATTTTGGAACTCAACACTCTGATGTGACTGAGTATCGACGGGGCTTAATGCTAGCGATTGCTTTCGAATCCAGTGTTAAACTCATCGCATTAATCGTGGTGGCTTCTTTGGCTTATTTCTGGGCGGTCGCCGACAAACCCCAAGAATTTGGTGACGCACTGTCAAAATTCAACTCCACCGCGCAGTTCTATACCCTGCCATTTTTTGCTCAAACACTCATGTCTGCCGCCGCCATTATTTGTTTACCCAGACAATTTCATGTGGCAGTAGTGGACAATTTAAAGTTATCTCACCTTAAAACCGCACGGGTTTTATTCCCACTGTACTTAGCTTTAACCGCAGCTGTTATCCCTATCATTGCAGCAGCAGGACAAACCCTCATAGGAGCACAAGAACCCGATACTTATGTATTAAGTTTAGCCATATTGTCGGACTCTTTATTGGTTAAAATTCTGGTCTTCACAGGTGGATTATCCGCCGCAATGGCAATGATCATTATTGCCACTTTGACGTTAAGTACTATGGTGACCAATGACGTAATTTTGCCTAAAATGCTGTCTCGCCAAAACCACAACGCGCCACAGTTTAATTACGCTAAGACCATCTTATTAGTCAGACGGTTAGTGATCGCAACCTTGATCGGCCTTGCCTACTTTTACCATCAACAAATGACCGGGAGCCGTTCACTCCTCTCAATTGGCTTAGTGGCGTTCTCATTAGTCGTGCAACTATTACCCGCTATTTTAGGTGGACTGTACTGGAAAAAAGGTCACGCCCATGGCGTTTACGCCGGTTTGCTGGCCGGTTTTATAACTTGGGTAATGTGGCTTATGTTCCCCATGTTAAACGAAGTCAACACCACCCAACTGCAATCAGAAGTGATTAGTGTGGCAGCGATGGTCAGTTTGTTAGCCAACACAAGTTGTTATTTGCTGTTTTCTCACTTCGCTCAAGATAGATTGGTCGATCGAATTCAATCGCAAGCCTTTGTTTCCCCCAGAGAAGAAATCATTGAAGAGACCAAAAAACAGCGCAAAACCGCCACTATTGGTGACCTGTCCACTTTATTGTCGACTTTTCTTGGAGAGTCCAGAGTAGAAATCTTGATGGAGGATTTTGAGAATCGTTCCAAAATAAAGCTACAAGACCACCAATCTCCAGATCATGAATTTCTAGAATATTGTGAACGAGCACTTGGTGGTGCGTTAGGTGCATCAAGTGCCAAAGCCCTCATCGATAGTGCCCTGGGCGGTAAAAAGTTAGATTTTGAAGAAGTGGTTAATTTTTTCGATGACACAACCCAAGCAATTCAATTCAACACCACTGCTTTATTCACCTCAATTGAAAGTTTAGATCAAGGCATCAGTGTTATCGATAAAAATCTCAATATGGTTGCTTGGAATCGGCGCTATCTTGAACTATTTAATTACCCCGCGGACCTTGTCAATGTGGGTACCCCCATCGAAGATTTAGTGCGTTATAACGCCCAGCGAGGCGAGTGCGGAGTAGGTGAAGTTGATGCTCTAGTGCAAAAGCGAGTAGCTCACTTAAAAGCTGGTCATCCCCATAAATTTATTCGTCAACGCAGCGACGGTAGAATGATTGAAATGGTGGGAAACCCTCTTCCTGGCGGCGGATTTGTTACCAGTTTCAACGATATTACCGCCCATATTGAGATTCAAAAAGCGTTGGAAGAATCAAAAATAAACTTAGAGCGTCGAATTGAGAAAAGAGGCGAAGAAGTCCAAGCAATTAATGCCGAACTGCGCAGTGAAATAGAACGAAGAGCGCAATTAGAAGAGGATTTAGTACAAGCGCGAAAAGCAGCAGAAGATGCCAATGCTAGTAAAACCCGTTTTCTCGCCTTGGCTAGCCATGATGTATTGCAACCCTTAAACGCCGCGAAGTTATATTTGTCAGCCTTGGGTGAAATTGATGTGGACATTGAAGCCAAAGAAATTTTGCAAAAACTTAGTGATAGTGTGAACTCCAGCGAAACCCTAATTGCTACTTTGTTAGATATAGCTAGGCTCGATCAAGGCGAAATGAAATTAACCCTAGAAGATGTACTACTGCCTAAGTTATTGAGTTCATTGATAGACGAGTTCGCCATGAAGGCCGAGCAAAAAGGGTTGCAACTGCGCACTCAAATTCCACCCTATTGGGTCAATACTGATAAAACTCACCTGTATCGAATTGTACAAAACTTGCTTTCAAATGCAGTGAAATACACTAAAAAAGGCAAAGTACTGTTAAGCGCCAGAAAACGAAATGGACGTATTTCAATTCAAGTTTGGGATACCGGAATTGGCATTTCTGCGTCAGAACAAAATAGAATTTTTAACGACTTTTATCGGGTCGATGGAAGCCCTCAGCACGGCGTTGGCTTAGGTTTAGGGGTGGTATCCAGAATGTCCAGTAAATTGGCCATTGATGTAAGTGTTCGTTCTACACCGAATAAGGGAAGTTGTTTTAGCTTTGATATTCCGCAAGGTCAATCACATTCACAACAACCGGAAAACACGTCGACCAACAATACGGGTTTGAAGGATATGCAAGTCTTGTGCATTGATGATAAAGACGAAAACCTAGATGCCATGCAAACCGTATTGAACAAATGGCAAGTAAATGTCATCACGGCATTAGATCTTACACAAGCGATAACCCACTTAAACTCGCGTATACCAGATGTCATACTGGTTGATTATCACTTAGCAAATAATGCAAATGGTATCGATGTTATTGCCGCACTTCGTAGCCAATACGGTGAGAATTTGCATGCTGTACTAGTGACCGCAAATCAACAGACGGAAATAATAGATTTATGTAAAAAACAAAATATTAGTTATTTAAGTAAACCCGTTAAACCTGCGAAATTACGGGCTTTATTGAATAGCTTTAGGCTTGCCAGAACACCCCAATAAGGCCAAATATTGCAAACATAATTGGCTGATGAATAAGGTAGATAATGAGGCTGTGTTTACTGGCAAATAAGACGATTTTACTGCGCGCAAATCTGTGCGCAGGATCGTTTAAGAACCACTGTTGATAACATAACCAAATACCAATAAACACCACGCCCGTCCAAGGGAACAATCCTACGTAGTCGTTCGTGTAGCCCGGCAGTAAGTGACGTATCGGCTGAAATGGCCAAATACTGCTTACCCAACCTAAGTTGAATGCCGCTATTATGATGACTCCAGCGAAAAGAGCGGCGTAGGGAAACCGAGCAAGAGGTACGCAGATTACACTGGCTATGGCGATGAAATGTAACACACCAAAAAAGATCCAATTATTTGGTGCCATTATTAACGATGAGATAGTAACTGCAGCAGAAGCTAGAAGTAGCTGGATAAATCGCTTAATAAAGTGCTTCTGTTTAAAACCAGAACCATGCACAGCCGCTAAAGAAAAGCCCACACATAAGAAAAACAAGGTCAATATGACATAACGAAATTCACGCCAGCCGTGGCCATCAGGGATAGTTGAAGGTACCCAACCAAAGAATTTAAGATCATAGATAAAGTGGAAAATAACCATCAAGACAATGGCAAAAAAGCGCATTAAATCAACAGTATAAATGCGTTTTGAAGCAGGTTTAGCAGACATCATTACACTCAAAAACAGTAAGTCGGTCTATTGTAGTAGCATTTAGCTAAAATTTCGCGATTAATCCTTTTCCATAAAAAGTGTGACGCAATTTTGAATCACTCCGGCACTGAAAAAGAATACTTTATTTATGACACAGATCAGGAGCCGGAGGCGTAAGCTCAAGTTGCGATGCAATTAATACTGCTTGAGTACGATTGTTGATGCCAAGTTTTTTGAATAAAGCGGTCACGTGGGCCTTCACCGTGGCCTCGGCAATATCCAATTCAAAGCCAATTTGTTTATTTAATAAACCGTCTCGCATAAAACACAGTACCTTGTATTGGGCATTGGTTAAACTGGATACCTTGTCGGCTAAAGCGGCAAATTCGCTATCAATTTCATCAATTTCGTTGACCAGTGATTTAGGAATCCAAGTATCACCATCAAGTATGGTTTCAACAGCATTGGCAATATCTTCTGAACCCGTTGTTTTGGGAATGAAGCCCATCGCACCAGTATTAATCACTTTGGATACTATGTTTTTATCTTCAAGTCCGGATACCACAGCAACAGGCAGGTCAGGATATAGTTTGCGAATGTGAATCAAACCAAATAGATCATTACTACCGGGCATATGCAAATCCAATAGCAACAAATCGACATCATTATTTTGGATGATATCAAGGGTCTGAGTTAAGTCACTGGCTTCTAAAATAGTTAATTGATGTTCAGATAGATTTAACGCAATACGCAATGCATCGCGATAGAGAGGATGATCGTCAGCAATCAGCAATGTGAACATAGTGTTATCAGCGTGTCTAAAAAGTGATCCAATTGAATCAGGACAATACGCTTAAATCAACAAAAAATCTCGAACTAACGTAATAAAGGGGCAAATATTGCCCCTTTATTGACTAGTTTAACGATTTAACCTTAGTTCAATTAGGCTATCAACCACACTGGGATCAGCTAATGTTGATGTATCCCCAAGTTGCTCATACTCATTAGCGGCTATTTTACGTAGTATTCTGCGCATAATTTTACCTGAGCGGGTCTTAGGTAATCCATTGGTCCACTGAACCAAATCGGGAACCGCGATAGGACTCAATTCTGTGCGTACCCACTTACGTATTTCAGCCGTTAATTCATCCGTTACTTCTACACCCGCTACCGGTGTAACATACACATAAATTGCCTGACCTTTAATATCGTGAGGATAACCTACTACTGCAGCTTCAGCGATGGCATCGTGAGATACAAGGGCACTTTCAATCTCTGCCGTACCAAGACGGTGTCCTGATACATTTAGTACATCGTCAACACGACCGGTAATCCAATAATAACCATCTTCATCACGGCGACAGCCGTCACCGGTAAAGTACGCATTGTCATAAGTACTAAAATAAGTTTGCACGAAGCGTTGATGATCGCCATAAACCGTTCTTGCTTGGGCAGGCCAACTGTCTTTAATGATCAGATTGCCTTCAGTGGCGCCGCTAAGTTCATTTCCTTCACCATCAACTAAGGCCGGTTGAACGCCAAAGAATGGAATAGAAGCTGCACCAGGCTTAAGGGCAGTAATACTGGGTAAAGGAGTCATCATGATGCCTCCCGTCTCAGTTTGCCACCAAGTGTCGACGATCTGGCAACGACTGCGGCCAATGGTTTCGTAATACCATGTCCAAGCTTCTGGATTAATTGGCTCACCTACTGAGCCTAATAATCGTAAAGAGTCACCGGTAGTGCCTTCAGCAGCAAATTGCCCCTGGGCCATGAGCGCACGTATCGCTGTGGGCGCGGTATACAGAATGTTAACGTCATGCTTATCAACAATTTGACAAATTCGACGCACATCTGGGTAAGTTGGTACGCCTTCAAAAATTAACGTTGTAGCACCATTAGCAAGGGGTCCATAGACAATATAAGTATGTCCAGTAATCCAACCCACATCAGCCGCACACCAATAGACCTCTCCATCTTGGTAGTCAAATACGTATTTGTGGGTCATTGCTGCATACACTAAATAACCACCTGTAGTGTGCACAACGCCTTTAGGAGTGCCAGTAGAGCCTGAGGTATAAAGAATGAATAAAGGGTCCTCTGCATTCATTGCAGTAGGTTCACACTGAGCGTCACATTTAGCGGTTAACTCGTGCCACCAAATGTCTTTCTCGCCTATAGCAACATCGTTACCAGTATTTTTAAATACAATAACGTTCTCGATGCTCGGACAACGATTATCTTTAAGGGCATCGTCTACATTCACTTTAAGTGGTACACAGTTACCACCTCGGCGACCTTCATCAGCGGTAATAACTAATTTGGCATCTGAATCATTAATTCGATCGGCGATTGCGTTAGGTGAGAAACCACCGAATATAATTGAATGGATAGCACCAATGCGGGTACATGCCAGCATGGCAACAGCGGCTTCAGGTACCATTGGCATATAAAGCGCAACACGGTCACCTTTTTGAATGCCTAGCTTTTTCATACCATTGGCAAGACGACACACTTGGTCATGTAATTCTTGATAAGTAACTTTGCTGTCGGTATCTGGCGAATCGCCTTCCCAAACAATAGCAATATCATTAGCCTTTGCTGGTAAATGTCGGTCTATGCAGTTATAGCTGACGTTAAGCTCGCCGTCTTCAAACCACTTGATGCTAACGTCATCTTTGGCAAAAGAAGTATTTTTTATTTTAGTTGGAAAAGTAAACCAATCTAAGTTTGCCGCTTGCTCCTTCCAAAATTGATCCGGAGATTCTATTGATTGCTGATACATCTGCGCATGCAATTCAGGGGTTAAATGGGTATTAAGCTTGGCGGTCTCAGGGACCGGATAAAGTGTATCTGTCATAGGGTTCTCCAACACAATTTTTAGCAACTGCACATACTGTAACGTTAATATTAAAGAGTGGAATGCGACTTTGGTCTTACCGAAGCTGACTTTGGTCTTACTTAATTAAAAACTACCACTTTATTCATTCAAAATTCAGTTTCTAGACTATACGACTATGGTCTGATAGACCATCCGCTTATATGTAAAAAGTGAATCTTAGTGCAAAGTTTACTGAGCATTAAACTGCACTAGGAAAAGTCATGAAAACTAAAATTACAGCAGCAATTACGCTAGCACTTGGCACTTTGTATGGTACTGCAACCAATGCCAACCTATTAGACAAAACAAATGTTCAATTTAGCGGCTATTTAAAAGCCGATGCCATGTTCAGTAGCTATAGTGATGGCACTCTAGCTTCTGGTAGTATTGGTAGAGACTTCTATCTTCCGAGCCTTACACCTGTAGGCGGCGAAGAAGAGTCGACTCAATTTGATGCCCATATTAAACAGTCGCGTTTTAGGTTCACCACTAATACCGATCTGGATAGTGGCGACAAAGTTGTCGGCGTTCTTGAGTTTGACTTCCAAGTAACACCAGATGGAAATGAACGTGTAAGTAATTCTTATGAACCAAGAATACGACACGCTTTTATTAAATATAACGATTGGTTAATTGGGCAGACATGGACCACCTTTATGGATGTCAAAGCACTTCCTGAAACCCTCGATTTCATCGGTTCTACGGACGGTACAATATTTGTTCGACAAGTCATGGTTAAATACTCAACGGGAAACTTTGAAGTTTCGTTGGAAAACCCTGAAACCACAGTTTCACCTTTAGGTGGTGGTACTCGTATTGTCACTGACGATAACCCTGTACCAGATTTGGCAGCACGATATACTTTTAAAGGAGATTGGGGGCACTTTGCAATTGCAGGGCTATTACGCCAGTTATCCTACGTCAACAAACAAGGCGAAAATGATATTGATACCTCAACAACCAGTGCAGGTATTAGTTTGACCGCCAAGTTCAATCTTGGCCAAGACGACATTCGAATCGCAGCCAATTATGGTCAAGGTTTGGGGCGTTATTTAGCACTAAATGCTGTTAATGGTGCAGTTTTGAATGCTGATAATGAATTAGAAGCAATTGATTCAAGCGGTTTTAGTATTGCCTACAGACATATTTGGGATCCGCAGTGGAGAAGTAACTTTACCTATTCCATTTTTAGCGCAGACAATGATACCGCGTTAACAGGGACATCCACCACCAAGCAGACTTATAGCGCTCGTGCAAATATACTCTACTCTCCAAGCAAAGAGCTTACCTTTGGAGCAGAGTACGCCTATGCAAAACGTGAACTTGAAACTGGCGCTGACGGCGATATGAGCCGCTTACAGTTTTCAGCGAAATACGCGTTCTAACGTCTCAAAAAGGGGCGCATGGGTGTGACTTCACCAGTAGTTGTTTAACGCTATCCCCTAAGTGTCAGTCTAAAATAGTGGCTTTTTTAAGCCACTATTACTATTTCCAGCCCAGCATTTCTTCAAAATGCTTATCTAACTTTTTAGCGAAATCTTTACCACTAATAGCGACTTGCTCAAGCAAGATTTCTTCTTCACTTTGCGGCGTGAAATGCGGCACTTCCACTGGGGAGCCAGACTCATCGATGGCCATAAAGGTAATGAAACAACGATTAGTAACTGTGACTTCTTCCTCTTTTGGATCCGAGGCACGAACCACCACATAAAGGTGCATACTGGTTCTTCCCGTGTGAACAATCCGCACACTGACCGTTACCATTTGACCAACCAAAATTGGCTTAATAAAGCGAATAGCATTGGCAGATACTGTCACACAATAATGTTTACTCCATTGCGCCGCACAAGCATAAGAAGCTTGGTCGATCCATTTCATCACCATTCCACCGTGTACTTTCCCACCAAAATTAACGTCTGTCGGTTCTGCTAAAAACCGAAACTCAGTTTGGCTATTCTCACTCATAATCAAAGCCTTATAATTCAGATAGTTAATTTACTATACTTTAGCTGACAAAAAATGTGCAATTTAATTTTTGTCGCCCCAACCCAGCTCGGATTAGGGCTTTTTGTATTGCTCCCTCGAATAACTCCACATATTCCATTAAAGTTATTGGTCGACGCACCTTCATCCATCAGCATTAATCGAATTACAGTCGATAGGATGTTTATTTTTCGGTTTCAGGTAGAATAACCTTAATCAACAAAAATTGGCCTTATTTATGATTCACAACGATATTTTACGCCGTCTTCGCTATGCGCTCAGACTAGATGACACTGCGACTATCGCTATTTTTAGTTTAGCTAACTATGAAATGGAAAAAGACTACTTATCAATGCTCATGAAAAAAGAAGACGAGCCGGGGTTTATGCTCTGTCGAGATAAGATACTCAGTCTGTTTCTAGACGGTTTAATTATTCAAAAACGTGGCAAACAAGAAGGTGTTGAACCTGTTGTTCTAAAAGGCAGTGAACGACTTTCAAACAACGACATTTTACGTAAAATCCGTATTGCCATGAGCTATAGAGACGAAGATATGTTAGCTATATTGAAGTTAGCCAATTTTCGTTTAAGTAAAGGCGAACTTAACGCTATGTTCAGAAAGGCAGAGCATCGAAATTATAAAGAAAGTGGTGATCAGGTAGTGCGCAACTTACTTAAAGGAATGGTAGTTAAATACCGTCCAGATGCAGTAAAAACCGCCACAACCCCCGTTGTTAAAACTCATAAACCGCAAAAACCAACTAAACCTCGACAAGCAACTAGTCAAAAAGACAAAGCCAAACCTGCGCCTGAAGAAACCAATTCGGTTTGGGGTAAGGTTGATCCTAAATGAAAATAGCCCAAGTTGGAGAGACAATTTTAAAAACACCAGCTGTTGCAGTTTCGCCGGCTGATTTGTTAACCAATGAATTGACTCAGTTTTTACTAGCTTTGAAACAAACCATGTTAGATGCCAACGGTATTGGTATTGCGGCTCCTCAAGTATTCGATCCCCGAGCGATAATGATCATAGCTTCAAGACCCAATGCTCGATATCCCGATGCCCCGCACATGGAACCTTTAATTCTGATAAATCCAAAAGTATTGGCAAGTAGTGAGACACAAAATAAAGATTGGGAAGGATGCTTGTCAGTTCCTGGACTACGGGGCAACGTAAAACGTTTTACATGGATTGAAATTGAGTACTTAGCGGAAAATGGTGACATCGAGAAGCGACTGTTTGAAGGCTTTCTGGCACGTATATTCCAACACGAATACGATCACCTGATTGGAAAGACTTGGTTAGACCACATCGAATCAGCAGATGATGTCATGGCAAACGAAGTTTGGCAGAATAAATACGCTTAATCTGTAGGCGGGTGTTTTTGCCCGTAGCGTTTTGCAATCATCCCATGGCCTGAAAACCATGCTACAAAGATAATCCCTCCTACCCTGTAGGCGGGTGCTTTAGCCCCGCAGCGTTTTGCATGGATTCCATGGCCTGAAGACCATCCTACAAAGATAATCCCCCCTACCCTGTAGTCGGGTGCTTTAGCCCCGCAGCGTTTTGCATGGATTCCATGGCCTGAAGACCATCCTACAAAGATAATCCCCCCTACC
>NZ_JAUORY010000014.1:0-118166 GCF_030548145.1 Aliiglaciecola sp. 2_MG-2023 | reverse complement strand
ATCAATAGCGCCGAATACGAAACTTTGCGGTGGGTGTCCTGTTTATTCACGTGCTAGTTATGGGTGTCTTATTTATTTCTTCATCAATAGCGCCGAATACGAAACTTTGCGGTGGGTGTCCTGTTTATTCACGTGCTAGTTATGGGTGTCTTATTTATTCCTTTTTGTCTGTAGATACGAAATCTGCATTTTCTCCACATTACCTGCACCTTCTTTCAATATTTGATCGTTAATATTGATTGCATTCTCAGTAAAAAACTCCATGCGTCTCAAGATAATCTTGCATTTGTGAATTAACTTACTGGAGAGTAGGCATTTTGTTTTTTTACACCAAATTCGGTCATGCCAAATAGAGAGGTACTTATAATGTTTACAGGTTCTAAAAAAGTAGTCATCGCTTTGTCTTGCATCAGTGTTTTATTGTTATCTTCTTGTGCGGGGCGCGGAGGTATACACCATGGTCATGGTGGAGGAGCAACCCCGCTCACTGGTTTAATTATCGGTGGTATTATTGGTGGCGTAATCGGTCATGAGATTGGCAAAGGTGAGGCCCGCGCGAACGCTACAATTGTCGGCCCAACGGTTGAAATACATATAGGCGGCAATGTGGGGCGTCATATGAATCGACATGATCGAATATATATTTCCCATTCTCTAGAAACGATTCGTACTGGCGTTGCAACACAATGGTATAACCCGGATACAGGATATGAATACCGCGTGGTACCTACCAAAACGTACTTAATTGATGGTCAAACATGTCGCGAATATACTGTTGATGCAACCATTGCAGGGAACGCTGAGATAGTGCATGGAGTTGCTTGCCGTGGAGCAGATGGTAGCTGGGTTGTTAGAAAATAGTATGACTTTTATCCAGAAGTGACAGGGCTATTTGCTCGCATCCCATACCTCAAACTTTGTCATTACCTTGGTGAACATCACACTTTGTAGGTAATGCTTAAGCCATTTTTTCAAATTGGGATAAGGGGATTGCTGATACCATTGGCGTTCTACTTTAGCAAATTGACGAATAAAGGGTAAAAGTGCGATATCAACTAAGCTTTCTCTGTCTGACATGATATAACTGGCTTTGTTAGTATTCTTTTTAGCGTTCTCAACTGATAATAGACCTTCTAATTCTTGAATATAAATCTCACAAGCCTGCCTGCATTCAGTCAGATTATTTTCTCGATATCGTTGTGCGCATTTATAGGCATTTAAGCGAGTTTTAAATTCGTCATCAAAACGTGCAATCATTGAAAGCATTGAAGGTAGTGCCACTGGATCATCTTTACGAAGTAGATCGTCAGGATCATTCTGAGCCAAGGCCCACAACATAACCTCAAGGCTTTCATCAACGATCAACGATGGTTGTAATTCATCACCTACAACTAAAATTGGCACAGTCCCTTTGGCTGAAGCGTCGAGCATTTCTACGGGTTTATTGTTTAAATTTACTTCGCGCACAGCAACAGATTGATTGGCTTTGAAAAGAGCTATTCTAGCTCGCATCGCATAAGGACAGTTTCGTAATGAGTAAAGTATTGGCAGTGTCATAGTTTATCGTTCTAGTGTTCTTCAAAGTTAGCTCTGATGACATTTATCTCATGTTTTGAGTAGCTTAATTTGGTACTTTGCAGTATTTACAGATAATAATCTACTCTAGTCATATTCATTGGCTAAAGATACAGGTAAAATCGCCAGCATAAAATTGCAGGACTTATAATACTTCTGTGAGTATCACCCCCAATGAATCGCACCTAAATGAGTAATATCGGCATGAATAATCTCCAAACCACACAAAAAATTGAATTATTAGCCCCAGGTGGAGATATTGATGCCATTAAAGCGGCCATTATTGCGGGTGCCGATGCCGTTTATTGTGGTTTAGACAACTTTAATGCCCGTAATCGCGCGTCTAATATTTCTTTTGAACAACTTGTTGGGGTAATTCGCTTAGCCCATCAATATGATTGCGAAATATTTCTAACCTTGAATATTGTGATTCTAGAGCAAGAGTTTACGACCTTAGCTAAATTACTCAGTAAGCTAGTAAACACCACTTTAGACGGTGTGATTGTTCAAGATATAGGTATGTTTAACCTGATTAAAAAACATTTTCCCAGCTTGGATATTCATGCTTCTACACAGCTCACTACTCATAATGCGGGCCAAATAGCTTTCCTAAAAAAATTAGGGGCCTCAAGGGTTAATTTATCTAGAGAGTTAAACCTACGAGAAATAACAGCCTTAACTGCAGTTAGCCGCGAACACGATATTTTAACTGAAGTGTTCGTTCATGGTTCATTGTGCGTGGCGTTCTCGGGGTTGTGTTATTCAACTTCTGCAAGCGCTGGTAACTCGGGGAATCGTGGCCGCTGTAGTCAAGCGTGCCGTGAAGAATATGAAACCACCGAGTCGGGGCACAATTTCCCCCTTAATCTTAAAGATAACTCGGCATTCTTTGATCTGCCAGCACTCATCGAAGCCGGTGTTTATTCGTTTAAAATTGAAGGACGAATAAAAGGCGCAAGTTACGTACATACGGTAGTGGATAGTTTTCGTAAACAAATCGACGGTTTTATTGAAACCGGCGAGTTACTTGAAGATGGTGAGCGCTTGTATAAAGTCTTTAATCGGGATTTTTCTAATGCGTTTTTGCGCGGTGATTTGAATCAGTCAATGTTTATCGATAACCCTCGAGACAACTCTAAAAACCATGCCATTGCTAAAGCCACCTCTAACGACGACAGCAATCGTATATCGGTGGTACAAATACAAGAAGTGAAGCAAACTCTTTACCAAGAAAAAAATGAGCTTCATGATATTGTACGAGAAAAAATTCAGTATTTGAGTATAGATAAAGTCCCTTTAATCTTAGCTTTTTCTGGTCAGCAAGGTAGTCAATTAACCCTAAATATTCGCACCGATGATGGGGCTTTTTATCGAAGTACTGAGGCTCAAGTATCTCAAGGGCGAAGCAAAAGTTTTACATTACAATCGAGCAGCTTATTAGCAAAAAGTGATAAAAATGCGATTGACGAACAGGTCTTAGAGAAACGCTTTAGAAGTTTGGGGAATGGGGATTATGAGCTCCAAAGCATTGATACTCAGCATCTGTCAACTGGGTTAACTGTGCCTTTTAGTGAAATGACAACTTTGAAAAATGAAGCGATTAGATTGCTCAATGGTGCGCAAGCGTTGATCCCTCCTGTGACATTACCTAAATTGAAAAATCACCCAAAAAGTGCAGATACTAACGTTAAGCTTTCCATATTAATTTGTGACCAAGCAGATGTTGCTTTGGCAGACGTTTCCAGCGCTGATATTTACTTTAAATTACCCGATGCTTATAAACGTGATTGCACGAAGTACGTTGACTTTTTGGCTGACAATCCGCGCCTGATACCATGGTTTCCAGCAGTATTAATTGGCAAAGATTATGATGTGGCAATTAATATTTTGGAAAAAGTTATGCCGCCATTAATCGTTACTAACAATACAGGTATTGCTTACCGTGCTAATCAGTTAGGAATAAAGTGGATAGCAGGACCATTTTTAAATACAACCAACTCGTATGCATTGATGGCAATGAAAGAAGATTTTGATTGTAGTGGCGCATTTATTTCGAATGAGCTTAATCGTATGCAAATGAAAAACATTGCACGTCCTGAAAATTTCAAACTATTTTACAGCATCTATCACCCAATTTTACTGATGACTAGCCGACAGTGTTTCTTCCAGCAAAGTGTCGGTTGTGAAAAACCGAGAATAGATAACGGATGTATGCTGTCTTGTGATAAATCCACTAGTATTACTAATCTTAAAGGGATGTCTTTTGCCATTGATAAACAAAAAGCGGGTTACCCTAGCATTTACAACGAAGACCAGTTTTTGAATATGCAGGTGATACATGATTTGGCTGACTTATTTGATGGTTTTATGATTGATTTAACTAACATTGGTGCTGGCGATAAAGTTTCTCCGGATAAAATTGCGTTAATTCATCAATTCGAACAATTACTCGCGGGAGATAAAATGGTGGAGGCAACGTTAAATGCTATGGTGCCGGAATCAACAGTTAGTCAATATCATGCTGGGCTTTAAGTAATGGAGGTATATTGACAATTAACTTTTAAATACCGATGGTTCTCTAATTAAAAGAGCTCAAAATCTGGCAGGCTAAATTTAACATCTTAAGGCATTTGTTAATTTGTTCTCCGTCAGTCACTGTCACACTGACAACTCGGTTATATACTTCAAAATTAACATTGCTTGCGCAAACGCTATCACTTGCCTCTCCATTTTGATTTCAAGCCAAACTCACTATTAAGACACCCATGCTTAGTTATTGAGGCCGTTATCAAGACACCCACCTTTGGATGAGAACTTGAAGTAAACAATTTTACGGCTGGATTAAATTTAAAACCTTTCAGTTTTGAAACAGGTTATGCTCATGTGTCTATTTCAATACTATTAAATTCTCAACTCTCGGCTAAACTTAAAAGTCTTCAATCAACCAAGGAAGGATGATGTATGCCGCAAGCTCGAAAAAATCAAATAAGTTTAATCGATACTCCTTATTATCATTGTGTATCCAGATGTGTAAGACAGTCATTTTTATGTGGTGAAAATAAATTTACCGGGCAAAGTTATGAGCATCGACGAGGCTGGGTGGAATCTCGTCTATTATTTTTAGGTTCGGTCTTTGCTATCGATATCGCGGCTTATGCGGTTATGAACAATCATACTCACGTGGTGTTGTTTGTAGATAAAAACCTTGCTGAGAGTTGGTCGGAAAAAGAGGTACTTACTCGCTGGCATCAATTACACAGAGGCACTCTGCTTACGCAAAAATTCATGCGCGGTGAAGAGCTAAGCGAATATGAGCAGCTCACGGTGGATCAAATTGCCGAAGTAAATCGTAAACGCTTGTATGACATAAGTTGGTTTATGCGTGATTTGAACGAGTACATTGCTAGAGAAGCAAACAAAGAGGATGAATGTACAGGCAGATTTTGGGAAGGAAGATTCAAATCTCAAGCGCTCTTAGACCAACGAGCCGTTATTGCCTGTATGGCATACGTTGACTTGAACCCAATTCGAGCGAAAATGGAAAGTACGCCGCAAACCTCCAAGCATACCAGTATTTTCCAGCGTATCGCCGCTGTAAAAACGGGTAAACAACCTGATTCACTGCTGCGTTTTGTCGGTAATCATCAAAAAAATATGGCCTCAGGTATCGCCTTCAGCTTAATTAACTATTGTGAGTTAGTGGTTCGCACCGGTCAATTTATTCGAGACGATAAAGTGGGACACTTAAAGGCAAAAGAAAGCTCCATTATAGATAATTTAGGTATCAATTCAGAGCAATGGTTTACTCTTACCACTGAATTTGAACAGCATTTTTCGATTGCAGTGGGCAGTGAACATATGCTGCAACAATTTAAGCGCAACACAAAACATCAACGAATACGAGGCATGGGAAAAGCAAAAGTGTTGCTTAGACAAATTTAAAGTCATACACCTAAAATTACCAATATTGCAGCAAAAGTTGGCAATCACTGTTGTCTTTGGAATGTTAAAACAGAGACATTATCAATTTGAAAATGACCATTAGCCCTCCAGAATATATATAGAACCTCCTAAAGCTCAAGGAAACTAAAGCATCGTAGTCATCAAGTATTAACTTAGAGGAACATATATATTTTCATATATATGGGTGTCTTAATAATTAGGTGTCTTAATAATTAACGAAGACATTACTACTCGAGCATTTTACCGCAGACTTCTTTGTATAACTTAGTGGCAACCATAGCGGTCATATCGTTTATGTCACGTATGGGATTGTATTCGACAATGTCAGCGCCTATTACGGGTACGTTTAAGCGATGAATAACATCCAATATTTGGCGTACACTTAAACCACCTGGTTCGTGGTGAGATACGCCTGGGGCATAGGCTGGGTCCAGTGCATCCATGTCTATTGTTATATATACAGGGCCGGTAATGTTGATTTGTTGAGCGCCTTTGTAGTGGGTCATTTCGTGTACTTCAACCTCAAAGCGTTTTGCTTGTTCTCGTTGGTGTTGATTTAAGGTGCGGATCCCTACTTGTACTAAGTGATTGGCCAACTTATTTTCCATGATTCGCGCAAAAGGGCAGGCGTGGGATAATGGATTGTTATCAAGAATGTCATATAAATCGGGATGAGCATCGAAATGCAAAATAGTAATGTCAGAATGATGTTTTGCCAACGCTTTAATAATCGGATAAGTAATGGAGTGATCGCCACCAAAAGTCAGGGGTTTCGCACCTTGCAAGGCTATCTTATCAATGACCTTCTCAAGCGCTTCAAATGCGTCGACTTCTTGTGTCCAAGACACTTCACCGGCATCCACTAACCTAGGATTATCATTAAGCTCTTGCCCCAACTCAGTAGCTGAATTTGATGAGCCCGACTCCATCATTGTGCGTATTGCTTTTGGTCCCAAAGCAGCGCCTTTCAGATGTGACGAAAAAGCGTCAAATGGCATGTTCAGTAAAGCAATGTCATCTTTAGATAATGGTTTATCTTGCGGTTTTTTCATAGTGGCGTACTCAAAGTTTCATATCATTAGCACCACTTTAAATTGCCATGAATGATAAATCCACCTGCAGGCACCTGCTATCCTGTTTGTTTTATGGTAAATCGTCAGGAGCTACTCTGCTTTGATTAAGTGGATGCTGAATCTTGCCAACCAGATAGAAATTCAGGCTCAGATTGCCAAGCCGTATATCTGCTGCACTTGATAATAACACTCGAAATATGACGCCAGTTCATTAACCCATTGTAAAATTTTGTTATGGGTGTGGTGTCTAGTTAATACCTTCTATCATGGGTGTCCAGCTAATAATATCCCTATCATGGGTGTCCAGCTAATCATGGGTGTCTCGCTAATATCTAATATCTCCAGCTAACAATCATGGGTGTCTAGCTAATACCTTTACTGCAACTTCAAAGCAAAAAATGTCCACTTATGTGGACATTTTAATCTTGATTCTGGGTTCTATCTAGCGATAGCTATGGCTCATCATTGAGTAGTAATTCCTGGGCACGATGTTGATAGAATGCTGGATTTAAACCTATTAGTTGCGGGATTGTGGCCGAAACTGCAATTGAAGAGAGTGTTCCAAACACAACACCTGCAAATAACGCAATGGCAAAACCTTGTAATGGCTGTCCACCGAATATCCAAATGGCGCCTATTGTAGCCAGTGTTGTGCCTGAGGTTATCAGTGAGCGCGTTAATGTTGATTTAATTGCGGTATTGACTAAGTCATTCATCTTTAAGCCGGACTTGGCGCGCATTACTTCACGGAGCTTGTCGCCTATTACAATAGAGTCGTTGAGTGAGTAGCCGATGATGGCTAGTACGGCAGCAAGCACAGTTAAGTCAAAGGTCAAACCGAGCCAGGCGAATAGCCCAAGAACAACTAAAACATCATGTACTAAAGCGACCAATGAACCACAGGCTAAGCGCCATTCAAAGCGCCAAGTTAGGTATACCATCATAGCAATTGCCGCTACGATCAAGGCTAAACCACCGTTATCAATCAGTTCAGATCCAACCTGGGAGCCAATAAAAACCGAATCCTGAGGTGTAATATCGTAACCGCTTTGGTTGGCAAATTGATTTAGCCACTGTTTATCAATTACATCCGTTGTGTCATCCCCTTGGCGAATAGTCCAATGGGTATTTGTCATGCTGCTATTGAGTTCAAAATCGCCAGTTAACTGCGCAGCTAATTGGTTTTGCATGTGTGATTTTTCGATACTCTGGCTGGTGGTAAATTCGGTCAAATAACCGCCAGTAAAATCTAATCCCAAATTTAACCCGCGCAGACCTAATCCCAATGCAGATATTACCATCAAAGCCATAGCCAAACAAAAGCCCGCCAAACGATACTTGCTAAAACGAGAAACGGTTTGAGTTGAACCTTTACCTTCATTGGACTCATTATTACTTGATGAGTTGTTGATTAAATGTGTTGTCATTAACTGAGCTCCTTATGTGATACCGCAATTTGTGGTTTCACCAAATAGGTTAAAACGTGGGAAACAAATACACCGGTAAACATACTGGTTAAAATACCTAGGCTTAACGTCATGGCAAATCCTTTTACTGGGCCATAGCCAATACTTAAGAGTATTAACGCGGTGATCATTGTGGTGATATTTGCATCTAAAATCGTCGAAAATGCTTCTTTATAGCCAGTTTCAATGGCTGAGAAGTTACTTTGTCCACGCCTTCGCTGTTCTTTTATTCGCTCAAAAATTAGCACATTTGTATCTACGGCCATGCCCACGGTTAATACCAAACCAGCAATACCGGGGAGGGTAAGCACCACATTTGGTAACAATGCCATTAAGCCCAATAAACACACTAGGTTAAGCACCAAACTGGTGTTAGCAATTAAGCCGAGTTTTCGATACCACAAGCCCATAAATAGCAACGTAATGCCTAAACCAATGGCTAATGCCATGATCCCGTTGTTGACATTGTCTTGCCCCAAAGAGGCTTGAATTGTGCGTTGTTGAACTATAGTAATGGGAGCGTCTAACGAGCCTGCGCGTAAGAGTAATGCAAGGTCAGATGCCGCCTGATGACTTTCTAAATTAGTGATGCTAAAACGGTTACCCAACTGACTTTGAATAGTCGCAACGCTGATGACTTTGCTTTTTTTGATCATCTCATCAGCAGCGTTTCTGTGGTACTCAGAAAAAACCACTACCATAGGCTTGCCAATATTGTTTTTGGAGAACGCTGACATTTTTTGACCGCCAATAGCATCTAACGACAGGTTCACCAAGGCAACGCCCATTTCGTCGCGACCTGTGCTGGCATTTTCGATACTCGCTCCTGTAAAAATGGGCTTTGAAGCTACCCGCAAATGACGACCGTCTTCATCGCGAAAGGTTTTAGTTCCAATTGCACCATCGCCAGCTATTTCATAAAAATCTAATGAGGCTGTCGCTCCTATGATTCGTTTGGCTTGTTCTGGATCTTTAACCCCAGGTAATTCCACACGAATACGATTCTTTCCTTGTCGTTGCGTAACTGCTTCGGTAATTCCTAACTCTTCAATTCTGCCACGTAGAGTTGTAATTGCCTGGGCCATAGTTTCACTGTGAAATGTGCTAAGGCTTTGTTGGGAATACATTAAAATGCCGTTGTTATCATCAACAGATGTGTAAGTTATGCCCGGCAAACGTTTCTGTAATTCGTTTACTACTATTTTCACATTGCCGGATTGATGACTCAAAAAATGTAAGTTAATTTTGCTCGTCAAATCCTCGTTATCAGCAGCAACCTTGACAGTCATACCGCGCAAACTATTTTGATGAATGATTTGCAGGGCTTCGTCTTTGGCACTTTCTATTCTTTCTTGATCAGCTTTGTGGATATCCACTTCCAGTACAAAGAGCACTCCACCGCTTAAATCTAAGCCCAATTTAATCGGCGACATACCTAGTTCGTCGAGCCACTTAGGGGCCGCAGATTGGCTTCCTAAGCGGACTTGGTATGCCGAACCTAAATTACTTTTTAGCTGCTGCTGTGCCCGTGACAGTGTTTCATCGTCTCCTTCAATAACGATCTTACTGTCTACTTCGCCGTTGATAATTTGTTTAACTTGAATGTCTTCTTGTTGCATTAAATTACGCAACTGTTGTGGCGACGGCAGTGATTGAGTTGGGGTTTGCGCGCTAATCAATAACGCGTTGTTGCTCCCGTATAGTGTTGGAATCGCATTTAATCCCAGAATGAGTACAGTGACAATGATCACTATTATTTGCCAAGTATGCTTGGGTTTTGCAGTTGTTTTACGCATATTCGTTCTCTTTTTACCCAAATGAAGCGCTTTGAAGCGACTATCATTTAGGGGGCAAGGGCGCGGATTCGCGCCAATGCAAAATAAAATTCAGTACTGAAAGTACAATTAATAAAAGTGCGCTCTAATCAGCGCGAGAACGTTTTAACTTAGGTAGGTAATGGTGCCGGTATAAAGCGTGTTTGCGTCTTTCCAGCCATTTAATTTGCTTTGATTACTTGCCGCATCGGGGCGCAAATACCAAGGAATATCAACACTTGGTGTTAATGGTGCTAAAAAGTGCTGACGGCCTAAAATTTCGGGGAGAAATTCGTAGGCTAAAACAAATATAGGTTCGTTTTGAATTGAAGAGCTAAAAGCGCTATATGCTGAGCGTTCGAATGGGGGCCAGCGTATGTCACGATTAAATCTAATATGTTCAGGAGGAATTTCCGAGCGAAAGTCATCGCCTACTTGATTGTTATGCTCTTTTAACCTGTTATTTCGTTTAATAAGCAGGTAATCCGACGACAAAATTTGAGTGGTGTGGTTGAGTTTAGCAACACTGTTTGGATTATCGATGTTGTGATTATAAACACTAATATGTACTGTTTTATTTTCGCTATGCAGTGAGATTTCTAAACCGCGGGCAGGGGAGCTTAGTACCGCAAAAAGTGCAATACACATGCTTAAAATAAACGCCCGCCAAGTCCACATGAAACTGTTTAATATACTCTTGTTGAATTGTTAGCTTTAATAAGGACGAACTGAAAAAATGCAAGGTCACTTATAAATAAAAAATAAACAAATATTACTCAGAAGGTGCAGCCTATGCTTTCGTTGAACCTAAATAGCGGGTTCGACGATTTCAAATCTAAACTAAAGACTTGGCACCAATTGAATCGCACCTTCTACCACTTTTATATTCAAAGGGACTTTGCTCAAGAGCGCAACTTTAGGGTCTGCCATATCTAATTTATACACTGGTGTGGTCGCTAAAAATGTATTAATCAGATTCATTACTTGGTCATTTAATAGGTTCAAATTACCTTTATATTTACCCGCTTCAACCGTTGAGTCGACGAGTTTAAGGTTTTGTAAATATACTGCTTTTTTATCACTGTCGTAAGAAGGGCTACCTTCGATTTGCAACATTAAACGTACTGGATATTTAAATGCGAAGGCGTTTATTTCTGCACCGGAATCAACGCCAAGGGCGATGACATCCCGGTTGTCCGGACCAATATTAACACTTAGATTGTTAACGTTCAGCTCTACAGGCAACCCCATTACATTGACCTTTTCGCTTAAATTGGGGAGTTGTTGGCTTAGTAATGATTGCACTTGAGCGTTTGAGAATGAAAAAACCGATAAGCCTTGTGTGCTGGCACACCCAGTTAGAAATAAAGCTCCAATTACAAATAAAATTTTCATGACAAACCTTCTGGTGATTTGATAACAATAAAGTGGCACAACGTTAGCGACTAAATAAACAATATGATTGTAGCGTTTCACAGCTTAAGATCGACGAACGCTTAGTTCGTATTGTACGAGCTTGCAGTGCGTAATGCTATTAGTCTTAAACTCGGGAGGAGGTGAAAATAAATAAATGCTAGTAAACAAAAAATTAATTGCAGCGAAGCTAGATATTTGTTTTTTGCGCTTAAACTTGAAAATAAGTGCTTACGACTAACACTATTCACTAGTAGTGATATATCTGAATCGATAACCTTAAATTGAAAAACAGCCAAATATGGTCGCTCAATAATATCTTGGGTATTATACTTAAGTATATGATAGAAATGAGATTTTTTGTCAGATTTATTTACAATAGATTTTTATTCTAAAACGTGAATTGATAAATAATCGTTATTTATCAACCGTTTAAAATATTGACCTGACTATTGCTTTTGTTTTAACAGTTGTATCATTTATGAGGTTTTAAAAATGAATAAAGTGTTATGTTTAGTTGCTTTACTTTTTGCGGGCGTGGCTAATGCCACTATTATTTCCGGTGATTTTCGCACTGAAAGTGACCTTCCATATTGTTGTTTCGACGCTGGCCCATTAGTTTATGAAGACTTAAATGCATCGGTTGGAGCGGGTAACGAATTAGACAGTACAGACTTGTTGAGTAATGACAGCGATTGGTTTGGAGGTTCAGTATTTATCGATCTCGACCGACAACAAACATCGTTACTCTCAGTTCACAAGATAACCTCGATTTTGAAGTTTTCACTGCTTTTATTAGCAATATCGTTTTTGATGCCGGTGAATCAATTACAGGATTGTCATGGATATCAGGAAATTTAACCGATATCGCCGTTCCTGAAGCATTGTCTTTTACCGCCAATAGTATTGAAATCAGTTATGATGTTGGTGACGGTAATGACACTTTCTACTTCACCGGAACCCAAGCACAGTTTCAAATTGAAACTCAATCTGGTTCTGTAGCAGTACCTGCGCCAGCTTCCGTTTTATTGCTTAGCTTAGGTTTATTAGCGTTGGTTGGAAGAAAAAGATATCACGCTTAATTAAGTACTATTTAAATTATTCAAAGCCTCGATAAAATCGGGGCTTTTTTATTGCTAGAAATCTTGCTTTTTAGTTGGGAGTTAATAGAACACTAGTGTAAGTTGCGGGGTTTGTTGAATAATAATTTCAAAGCACAAAAGGCACTTTTTTGCTGTCTTACTTTGTTAAATAGTATTCGCCATGGTGTGAATACCACATCATAAAATGACACCTTATATTGACGTTCAGTCACGCCATAATTTGGAGCTTCGCCATCGCTGCTGACGAAGGTTCCGAAAATTTTATCCCAAACAATGAGTACACCAGCATAATTTTTATCAATATATTGTGGATTACTGGCGTGATGTAAGCAGTGGTGAGTTGGTGTATTAAACACTTTACCAAGTACTTTGAATTCGGGACCAAGCTCGGTGTGCACAAAAAATTGGAATGCCAGATTCAAGGCTACCACTGCCAATACTAACTCGGGCGTATAACCCAAAATAATCAATGGAAGCCAAAATATCCACATGCCAACAATGGGATAGAAAAGACTTTGCCGCATAGCAGTAGAAAAATTCATATTGGTGGAACTATGATGCACAACATGAGCTGCCCATAACCAATTGCATTGATGACTAGCACGATGAAACCAATAGTATAAAAAGTCTTGTAATACGAATGCTAAAATTAACCATAGGGGACTTAATTGAATGGTAAATATAGCAAAATTACTATGTATCCAATAAAAAAATGGCATTAATGCGAGCATAGCAAGTATGTCTGTTGCTTGATGAGACAAGGCTAAACCTAAGTTTAAACCAAACTCTTTTAATGAATAACTTTCTCTGCGTTTACGCACTTCTATGCCAATAGCAATAAGAAATAACGGGCTGAGCAATAACAAGATATATTCAACGCTCATAGAGTAACTTCCTTAGTCGTTTGCCGGCTAATTTAAAGTCGTAAAACATCACTACTTTTAGCAGCCAATTGGGGACCCACGTATTGCTTTGGCCTTCAATTAGATACTGTAAATGTGGTTTTGCACTATTGCTAATATAATTAATTTGACCTTGATGCTGTTGTATCGGTCCGTTTCCTACAATCTGATATACAAGCTTAGTATCACTAAGTTGAATGATCTCCTCAACAAACTGATGGCCTCGCATATCAACTAAGCGCCGAGGTTTTCTGCCAGTGTTATCCAACTCAATGATTTTTGTAGCAAATACTTTGCTCAAAAACTCACAGTCAGCTAGCTGATGCATAGTGAATGCAGCAGCTTTGGGCAGCATTATTTTTATATTTAATAAAGCCATCTAAGTTGAACACATTTTACAAAAGAGGCGCTAGCTTAACTTATTAAATACGGATTGTTTACTCGTGGGGGAAATAATAGAGATACAGTGTATATTTCTAGTTTATTTTAGTGCTTGATTGAGAATGAGCTTTGAGCTGCTATATGCAGATGCGCCCAACCCAATGGGCGCAATAAAATGATCAGTATTAACGATTATAAATCTTGATGAGGACCAAATAGTTCATAATGAATACGGCTGTTATCAACGCCTAAATCTAGTAGTTGAGTTTTAATAAAAGCCATAAAATTAACCGGACCACAAAGATAAAATTCACCATTATTTATCGGCAACTCCGTATCTAAATCGCGAAGATTCATTAAGCCGGTATAGTTACATCCTTCTCCACCTTGATTAAACCAAGTCGCGGTTTGTAAGCGATTGTAAAGGCGACTAAGCTCATTTAAATCATTGGCAAATGAGTGTTGCTCTGGGGTTTCGCATGCGTGTAAATAGATAATGTTTTCGGTGTTTTTATCACTCAACAAACTTTGTAGCATGGCCATCATGGGAGTTTGACCGACGCCTGCAGACACAAGCACTGTTGGCGTTGCATTATCACGTAAATAAAAGTCTCCGGCAGGCGGGTATAGCTCTACAACACTGCCTTGAGGTAAAGAATGCAAATAATTAGAGACTACGCCAGGTTTGGGGAATAACTCTTTTTTAACGCTAATACGATAATTTTTGCCGTTAGCTTTTTGCGAAATAGAATACTGCCTAATTTGTTCATACTGACAATTATCAGGTTTGATTTTGATCCCTAAATATTGGCCAGGTTTATGGGAAATTACTTCCTTACCATCTACGGGGGTAAGTTCAAAGCTTGTCACTAACTCTGACTCTTGCTGTTTATTCGTAATTTCGAATTGACGTGTGCCAGACCAACCACCTTGGGTATTTTTGTTATGGGCGTACAAAGCTGCCTCTTCAGTGATGCATATATCACTTAACACTGCGTAAGCTTCGCGCCAGGCATACTCCACCTCGGGGGTAAATTGGTCAGGAATGAGCTCTTTGAGGGTAGCAATTAAGTGTCCACCTACAATTGGATAGTGTTCCGGTAAAATATTAAGACTGGCATGCTTATGATTAATCCGTTCCAGTGCATCTTTTAGTACAGCCAATTTATCAATATTTTGCGCGTAAGCAGCTAAGGCGTTAAATAATGCAAATTGTTGTTTTCCTTTTGCTTGGTTTGTCATATTGAAAATATTTTTAAGTTCTGGGTTGTGACTAAACATACGTTTATAGAAATGTTCAGTTATGACTGTGCCAGCTTCCGCTAATAGCGGAACTGTGCTTTTAACTATTTTTATAGTGTTATCAGTTAGCATATTTGTATCCTAAAGTGTTGTGACTATTATCCACGACGACCATCAATGCGAGGCCGAGTTAAAATCGGTATGCAATGAATCAAAAATAATAAAAAGGCCACTAACCACAACACAGCACTCAATTGCCACGCAAGGTATGACTCAATAAATAGGGGAAAAAGCGAGCGAATAATTCCTGCGACCATCACGAGCGCAAATGCGACTGCCATAAAATGTGGGATCACTAAGGGTCTTCCTGTATGACCGTGGGATACACGGGTCATCATGGCTAAAATCATCATTCCAATAGTACCGATGGTGATAAGGTGCAGTGCATCTTGGAACTCAATTAGCTCGCTACTTAAACTTAAAGCGACTAAAAATAATCCCACACTCAATGTGAAGTAAGAAATGTGTAACGACCATAATAAAGGCACGTTTAACACACCTTTATTCCACCAAAAATACGATCGAATCAGATGCAGCACGGCAACCAAGGTGAATCCTAAAGCTGGATTAATATCGTTAAGAAATAACTTACTGATAAAAAATAAAGCAATGGCAAGTATTGAAGAATACAAAAGCGCGATATCGATTTTAGGCGTGCTTACTTGCTTGGCGAGCTGCAATCCTTTGGCGGTAAAAAAGGGGATAACTCGGCCAGCAACAATGCCAATTAACAAGGTCATAATTAATACCGCAGTATCGACGGTGGCCAAAGCATACTGCACATCATGGTTCAATATTAACGCCAAATAGAAGGTGTTTAATGCGCAAAGCACAACCAAAACGGCTAACAAGGGATAGTTATTTTTATTTTTTACTTTGAACAACATGTTAGCCAGAGTCGCTATCGCGCCTAACCACCAAATTAACTGCAGTATCATGACTAAATATAAATTCAGGTTGGCAAAGTCTGGTACAAGGATAAAAAAACAAAATCGCGCAGCTAACCATATAAAGGTGAGCCAGATTAAAGGCGTTCCACTGATACTTGGAACTCCTGTCCAAGTTTGTGCTGCTGTCAGTAAAAATCCTACCGCGACTACCCCAGCGAAACCAAATAACATTTCGTGAGCGTGCCAAAGCGTTGCGGGAATTGTTAATTGCCACGCAGTGTATCCAGTTAAAATCAGCAGCCAATAACCCACAGATACCAGTGCGAGCATCGCTCCCATCAAAAAGAATGGTCTAAAGGCAAGCATCCAAACAGGACTTTTGGAAAACGCTAGAATACCTTTTTTCGGTGTTTCTGGCTCCTGTAAATTGATAGGGCGCATTAACGTACCTCCTGACCTAAGCCGTGCTGCGCTATAAAGCGAACGACGTAGCCAACTTTCAAAATGGCAGCCATAATAATCGTACTAATGTGGGAAAATGTTTGCGTCAACATTGAAAAATGCTCGGCAAAGGGGTAACTAATTAAAATACTCAGAACGATTAAAATAACACTAATAATCAGTACTAAATTAGCGCCTAGCAATAATGATTTAAACTGTGTATCAAAGGTTAATTGTCTATTTACTGTGTTCATAACTTCCTATTAAACACTTACCTTGGTTGGAATATTGCAGGTATTGATTACACTTACTTCAATAATGACTTTACAGGTTTCGTGCCAATAAATTTTATTGATAAAATTCAATTGGTTAGGTATTTGTGCTTTACATTTAGAGTCGAAATGACCTATTGTTTAACGTGTTTATATAACTCGAATAGGTCTTTTTGACATGGTTGGGCAAGTTGATTTTTCAAAGGTAGCATTGCAACTGGCACAAGCAACTTTGCACCAGAAAGTTTATGATCTGTTACTCAACACCGTTCAACAAGTTGTTCCCTGTGATGCTAGCGCGTTGTTACAGTTCCAAGGTGAGCAACTAAAACCGCTTGCTATCAAAGGTTTGATGCCAGACAGTTTGGGACGGCGCTTTAACATATCAGAACACCCTAGATTAGAAGCCATATGCAGTGCTAAACAGGCTTTGCAGTTTGCTCACGATTGTCCCTTACCTGATCCATATGACGGTTTACTTTTAGCAAAAGAGGGAGATATTCCAGTTCATGCCTGTTTAGGTTTACCATTATTAGATGGGGATTTGTTATTGGGGGTGCTTACATTTGATAGTTTGAATGCCAGCGCCTTTAATAATATCAGCAGTGAAACCTTAAATAAGTTACAAGCACTTTGTAGCGCCCACTTCAAAATTGCCTTGCAGCTTGCGCAATACAAACATCATGCGCAACAGTCTACTGCTCTGGTACAAGAGCTCAACCGCGAAGCGTTAACCCGTGATGGTGGCGAAATTATTGGTCAAAGTCCGGCAATACAAACCCTTAAAAATGATATTCAATTGGTCGCTGGGTCTAATTTTAGTGTACTTATTTTAGGTGAAACAGGCGTTGGAAAAGAATTAGTTGCACGTAATATCCACTTGCATTCTGCGCGAAACGATCAACCTCTTATTCATCTCAACTGTGCTTCATTACCAGAAAATCTTGCGGAAAGTGAGTTCTTTGGACATGCTAAAGGGGCATTTACCGGCGCGCAGAACGCACGTCAAGGCAAGTTTCAATTAGCCAATGGTGGAACCATATTCTTAGACGAAATTGGCGAGCTTCCTTTGGCAATGCAAAGTAAGTTACTTCGCGTTTTGCAAAGCGGTGAAATACAAACTGTTGGTGAAGACACCCTGAAGTATGTGGATGTAAGGGTAGTGGCTGCGACCAATCGGGATTTGAAAAAAGAAGTGGCACAAGGGCGTTTCAGGGCTGATTTATATCATCGGCTGAGTGTCTATCCTATCAAAGTGCCACCACTGCGAAAACGCGAACATGATGTGACTTTATTAGCCGGTTATTTTATCGAGCAAACAGCCCGTAAATTAGGCATAAAACAACTTAAACTAAGCACTGAAGCACAGTTGCTACTCAATCAATATGGTTGGCCTGGTAATGTTCGGGAGCTGGAACATGTGATTAGTCGCAGCGCATTAAAAGCAATGCAGAGTCAGTGGCAAAACCCGATAGTTACGATTACTCGTGAACATTGTGACTTAATGCCACAGATACAGCAAAATGTGACGACTGCAGAGCAAAACATTGTCGATTATGCAGCCAATCAATCGTTGAAAAAAACCGTTGAGTCATTGCAGTACAACTTAATTACTGAACAGTTAAAACTGCACAATTACAATTGGGCAGCGGTTGCTCGCGCACTTGACCTAGATAGGGCGAACTTAGTTAGGCTTGCTAAACGTTTAGGTATAAACATCAAAAAAACATTGTAAACAACGTTGTGCTAAGTGCAGGTTTTAGTCATTCTACTTTTCTAGCAACGGCCTATCATTAGGAGCCAAGCTGAAAAATGAAGCGACAATAAAAAAGATGCCGAAGCATCTTTTTTCACTGTGGTTATTTACTCACTCTATTTTTCTTCATCGTATTTTATATATTCAAAATCGTGCTCTGACTTGGACATATTAAATGAATACATTTCAGATAAAACATGGATTCTAAAGTCTCTTTCAACCACGGCTTTCCATGGACGAACACAAATGTAATGGGTCAGGCGGCGGCATGAACGACTTTTAGTCATAATGTTGCGGGCTATTTCCCAAGCACGATCTACAATGTTCTCGCGCTCTACTACTTCGTTTACTGCGCCAAGCTCCAAACAGGTTTGAGCATCCATAGCTTCGCATGTCAGCATCATATAGTTACCGCGTTTCACACCTAAGATTTCCTGTAGACAAAGACCCATACCGTCACCAGGTACATGGCCGCTATCCATGCCGTAGTGGTCATCCTGCAACACGAAATCAGGAGTACAAAGGGTGATGTCACTCATCATACACATTTCCCAATGAATCCCTTTGCCGTTAATTACAGCTATTGTGGGAATTTCGAGATCATTAATAAAGTTCTCTACAATTTTGAGAGTGTCGTAGATTTGCACATCAAAACGTTTGTCGTCATCTGGTGATTGCTCAACTTCTTTGAATGACTCAACATCCCATTCGTTGATCCACTTATCGTCAGTTGAGGTGAGGATAAGTACTTCATTTTCTTTATCGTGACCTATGACTGTCCATAATTCAGCAAGTGCGTGGTGGAACTGATAACTCCACTTTACTGGACCGTTTTTGGTGTGCATTTTCACTTCGAGAATGCCATTTTCACGTTTGAACTTGAAAAAGTCCTTAAACTTTTCGCTGTATTCTTCCAATTTAGGTACTTGATAATATTGATTAATAGCCATTATGTTGTCCTCTTTAGGTTGCGATTTTCGCTCAATTAGTTGTTGTTTGTTTCGCTTTCGCGACTAAGTGTTCACGTACGCGAGTGCGCACGTCGTCTGCGGCTTCAGGCGTCCATTGGCGAAAACCGCCACCCGTCTTCATGCCTAATTGTCCAGTTTCGACTCGCTCAACCAATGCGGCTTGCGGTGATGAACTGGTATCTAGTGATGGATAAATTGTGGTTAAAATACGCAGGGTGAGATCCAGTCCGACTAAATCAGATTGCTCCAGTGGACCGAGCACCGCTAGGCGTTGGCCAAATCCGTACTTCACCACGTCATCAATGGTTTCTGCATCGCAGACCCCAGCTTCAAGCATCGCAATGGCTTCGCGTTTCATTGCATGCTGTAAACGGTTGCCAATAAAACCTGGAATATCCCGTTTAACGTGAACTGATTTCATGCCTACCGCATCAAGTAATGCAATGGTCTGTTCCACCGTTGTTACGCTAGTCTCATCCCCTTGCACCACTTCAACCAATCTCACTAAGTGAGGTGGATTCCAGAAATGGGCACCCACAATACGTTGTGGATGCAAAATACCTTTGGCTATCTCAGAAATCGGGATGGCCGAGGTGTTACTCGCTAATATGCATTTTGGGCTGCTAAAGCGGGCTAGTTGGCTAAAGATGTCTCTTTTTACATCTAGTATTTCTGGTCCTGCTTCAATGACAAACTCAGCGTCTTCCACCGCAGGTTGTATCTCTGTGTATAGGCTTAAAAGATCTCCCTTATCATAAGGTTGTTCAAGCAGTGTAAAAATGTCACTGATTTGCTGCTCAGCTTGCTCAAGCACTTGCAAATTGGGGTCAACTAAATTGACTGGGTGACCAGCAGCTAAAAAGCGCTGAGCAATACCGTGTCCCATTAAGCCTGCACCTATTACGGTGACCTTAGGTTGATCTGCCATTGTCATTACCCCGCTGTAAAGCCGCCATCAACGTACATAATCTGACCTGTACAAAAATTTGAAGCAGGTGACAATAAATACAACGCCATACCGACTAAATCTTCTGGTTCGCCGAGGCGTCCCAAAGGTAAACGAGACAAAGAACGCTGCTTAGTTGCTTGTCCTAATTCATTGTCTTCGTCAAACATCCAAGCGGTGAGTTTTGAGCGGAATACCGTAGGCGCAATTGAGTTGACGTTGATACCATGTTGTCCCCACTCAGTAGCGAGTACTTTGGTCAACATATCGGTAGCACCTTTACTGGTGCAATAACCTGTGTAGCCTGAAATATTGCCGTGGCGACCGCGCACAGACGACACCATAACTACTTTACCGCCAGTTAAGTTATTGTTGATGCGATAGGTGCCATAAGCTTTAGCCATGAACCAGTTACCACGCACATTAGCATCCATAACAGCTTGCCAATCTTCATAATCTTGTTCGTGAATAAAACCTGCCTTGTTGTAACCTGAACCGATAAACATCAATTCAATATCGCCATAGGCTTCTACCGCTGCATTCACCATCGCATTGGCGTCTTCTAATGTATCTGGACGCAAATTTAGAGTTTGTACAGTGCCGCCCACTTCGCGACATTCCTCTGCAACTGCTTCTAATTCTTGTTTGTTGCCAGCCACTAAAGTCAACTTTGCGCCAAGTGATGCTAAGGTGATGGCCACAGCGCGACCAAAGGCCCCGGATGCACCTGTAATCAATGCTGATTTGTTACTCACGTCAAACAAAGATAATGGATTTTTCAACGTTTCAGATATCATAATCTGATCCTCCTAGTTGGATATCACTACAAGCATAGTGACAACTTTATTACTGCGATTTTCAACTGCGCGTTCTTCATTAAATTCAATGACGCAAGAGTCTAGTGGACCTAAAACCGTTTCTTTTTGAGTTCCATTTTCCTTGGTAAGAATAGTCACTTCGCCGTCGAGTACGATATAAGCTTTCTCGTTTGGAGAAGAAGCCCATTCCGCACCGCCACCGGGGAGGAAGTAAGATAAACAACAGCTAAATGCGTCGATATTGGTGGCATCTGCGCCTTGTAGTCGTAAACCTGCCATATCCCAATGTTGTCTAGCTTCATAGGTTTTGGCGTCGTTCAATTTAGTTACTTGCATAATCGTCTCCTTTATCGATCACATAAGATTGTTCTGGGTCAATAATCGCCACAAGTCGAATACCGCAGCCATCGCCACCAGGCCAGCGCCATGGGAAGCCCATAAAAGTACAGCGTTTTCCGGTGACTTTATCGATGTCTCCACCAACGTTTTCGATACCGGGGATCCCCGCTGCAAGTAGTGCTTTATGAGATGGTTCCCAATGTGGGAAGTCCTTCATCACATCGCGACCTGTTTCTTCTTTGTATTCTTTAAATAAGTGGTGGTGAGTAGGGCCAGGACCATGATCTACCAATTTAGTCCCAAGAGGGTGGTCTAAGGCCTGTACATCAATGCCCAATAATTTTATTTTGTGCTCAACCAGCCACTCAGCGCCTTCTTTATAAAGTCCCGGGGAATATTGATAATATTCATCGTTATCCCCCAAGTTTTTGTGGCTGCCAGTATTGATTATCACAATGTCGTTTTCGCGGATTTGTGGTCTGGCTTTCTCTAAATCTTCGGGTGTTACTACGCCCCATTTTCCTTTCGGTATCGACACTACTACGCCGGTGCCAAAAAAGCGCCAAGGCTCAAAGTCATCTAAATGTGGCGCGTTTTCGGTTACATGAATAGGTGCATCCATATGGGTGCCGCGGTGCATAATGCCTTCCCATTCAAGTACTTGGCAGCCATTCATGGCATGAAATTGTTGGGTGCTAATGGCAATACCTTTAGGGCTAGATGGCCATTGAGGCATACCATGTCCCCAACGATTACTTAAATCAAAAAACTGTAAACCTTGTGTTGTTTGTGACATTACGCTCTCCTTATTCCTGATTCGTACCGGGTTCGATACGGTATTGCCCATTTGGATCTGAAATTGCCATTAATCGAATTACGCAAGCATCTCCTTCATTCCAACGCCAAGGCATGGCATGGAAGGTAGTGCGTTTGCCGGTGACAGAGTCAAGGTCGCCGCCTACATTCTCGATAGTTGGAATGCCGTTCTGTAACAATAATTTGTGAGCTGGTATCCAATCAGGAAAGTCTTCACTTGCACTTCGGCCGGTTTCAGCTTCATATTCTGGGGCTAGTCGTTTCATTGTTGGGCCATTTCTGTGCAACCCTAACGAGGTAGCAAGAGGATGGTCGACTTGCGGAGTGTCTACTCCCAACATTTTGATTTTTTTATCCACGAACCATTGAGCTGCATCTTCTGTGATGCCTGGAGAGTGGCCAAAATAGGCTTGGCTATCAGCATAAAGGTGATGCCATCCGGTGTTGATCAAAACGATATCACCGGCATTAATATATTGATCAAATGAAGCTAAATCAGCGGCGCTAACTTGCTGCCATTTTTGTTTGGGTATAGAAATTACGACGCCTGTACCCCAGAATGTTTCTAGCGGCAATTCGCCGATGCCTTTGGCACCAGAGACTAAATGAATAGGCGCATTAACATGTGTTGAAGTATGAAAAGTCGTTTTAAATTTCTGGCTCATCACACCATGTTTCGCGTGATTCACTGAACGGTATAGAATAAGTTCATCGTGTCCAGGCAAAACGGGTTGATTGTGATGCCATGGGTGGCTCAACTCTACAAATTGAAGGCCAGTGTTTGGTTCTGTTCTAACGGTCATTTTGTTATCCACAGTTGCAAGGTGTGAAAAGAGTATTGCACGGGAAAAGGGACGCTTCGACAGGGTTGTCTTAACTATTGAAACACTATTTAAATTTAAATGGTTTTTAGGCTTAGACTGCAGAATACTTGGGTTGGAGGCAATTTATTGTCAGTTTGAAACTTAAGGGAGTTACAATTATGCAACAAACTTCACCAGCATCTTTATTTAGCCTTGATGGCAAGTCAGCCCTCGTAGTTGGTGCTACGGGTGCGTTAGGATCGGCAGCAGCAAAAGCGTTGGCCGCAGCAGGTGCAAACATTACATTAACAGGCTCGAATAGTGAGACATTATCGGCCCTTGCACAGGAAATTCAGTCTTACGGGGTAGAGGTTTCCTATTTTGTGGGCAGACCGGAAAACGAAGAAGTGGTAGAGCGCATGCTCAAACATGCAACGCATAAACATCCACTCGATATTTTAGTCTGTGCCTCAGGTACGGCTGTTGTAAAACCTATCGCACAAATGAGCCCAGAAGAATTTGATAGAGTCATGGACGCCAATGTAAAACAAAGCTGGCTGGTATCAAGGGAAGCCAGTAAAGTGATGACCGAGCAAGGTCGTGGCGGAAAAATCATCTTAGTTTCCTCGGTGCGTGCTCAGTTTGCTACCGCTGCCGGTACGTCAGCCTATGGTACATCTAAGGCTGCAGTCAATATGCTTACTCGTTCTTTAGCCGTGGAACTTGGACCACATAATATTTGTGTTAACGCCATCGCGCCTACAGTATTTCGCTCGGCATTAACGAGTTGGTTGTTTGAGCCAGAAGCTGCCGACAAACGCGCCGATGTGCTAAGTCGAATCCCGTTAGGGCGCCTAGGAGAGCCTGAAGACTTTAATGGAATCTTTATGTTTTTAGCATCCGCTGCTTCAAACTTAGTGACTGGCGAAGTGATTAATATCGATGGTGGCTTCTCTTGCAATTAAAGGCCTTGCAATTAACGGTATTGAAGAATGCCCAAGCGTAACAGCTCGGGCACAACCCGTTGATTAAAAGCGGGTTGGCTTTGAGCAATAATTGCTGCAAAGGTTTGTTTCGTTATCGGTTGACCATTTGCATCATGAAACGCATTCTGCAAGTCGCCTAATTTATCCCATGCCGCACCAACGTCACCGAATACCAACGCCCATAAATACAATCTATCTTTGATAGGTAACAGCAAACGTGTACCAATCAACGGCGAAGCAAGGGGTCTTCCATGCTCAAGATGAATATCTTGTTTTAGCAAGGTTTGATTCAATAAAGAAGGCATACATAAAGTACCTTGTGGCGAAGATGGGGCAATTGGTTTCGCCAATGACATAACCCGAGTAGCCAGCAATTGAGTCACTAGCTTTTCAGCTTCTAAAAAAGAACTGGCTAGTTTCGCTTGGTAACGCTCACATAATTTATTGATCAACGCGTTTATCGTACTGCAATCTGCATGATCTCTAAGCAAAGATACAATAGTCGGGGTGAGTAGGTTGGCGGCTGGAAATTGAGTCGTAATGTGGCCAATCATGTTATCGCTAAGGGCGCCTGGCGCAAAATAAAAATGACATTCTCCAACTCTTTGTAACAATGACGAGGTTGAAGGTTTGGCCCCTTTACAATAAATATCTTTACGTTGTGCAATATTCCAAGCTATATCTTGCAACATTTGCTGTGTTGCCACTGAAAACTGTTCGCTATTAGCTGGTAGTCCCAAGTGTGCAGAAAATTCGGCTATATTATGATGTAGGCCCGCACTGCCGACAAACTCAAGCCCAACACTTTGTGCTTTTGCAATAATGTCGCGACTCCAAACGCTGCGAGGTTGCAGGTTGAGCACTTCGTGGGCTTCATCCTCTGGGGCATTTGCAAGCAATCGGGAAAAACGCTCGTTTGCTTGACCATTTTGTTGGAAGAATTGGCCGTTATTTCCTCTGACTTCAGCCAGTAACTGACTCGCACCTTTGAGCTTCTCAGCACTAGATCCTGAATACTCGGTGGAGAGTTGTTGCAACATGCCATACAAAGTCGCGTTTTGAGTAATACCCGGTAAGGCACAGTAATCTAAAAAGAATAAGCCTCCTTGTACAAGTGCACGGGTCGCAACATCGAATAAATCTGTTTGGCGTTTTTCATCGAGCCACGAAAATACGCCACTGGCCGTGCAATAATCAAACTCCTTCAGGTTTAATTGCCCAGCATCGGCTATATCGCTGCAGAAAAATTGTAGATTTTTTAAATTTGCTTGGCGGGCGAGTGTTTGCCCTTGTTCAATGTGTGTGGGATTGATGTCTACCCCAACAAACTCAGCTTCGGGGTAGGCATCCGCTAATAGCGTTAAGGTATGTCCATTCCCGCAAGCTAAATCTAAATACCGAAAATGGCCTGCAAATTTATGTGCAGGCCAACCCGATAGTAGGGCTGCAGTAGTGATGTGAACAGGTGTTTGTAATGCACCAAAATCTGAATTAAACGCGACGTCTTGAGTGTATTCTGAATTCATTACTGCACCTGTTAGCTAATTATTATTCTGCTGTTTCCACCCAAGGAGCACGGGTTTCGGGTTTACGTATATCGTAGATAAAGTTACCGTCAGGTCCATAAAAAAGCGATTCTGGAGGAGGACCTTTCGCCGCTTTTGAAGGGAGCGCTGTTCTTGAGGTTAACTGTTTTGACAAGGCAGCTACTAAATCTGGGTGCATTGCGGCTAAATTATGTTGTTCAAATTCGTCCTCTAGCAGATTAAACAACAAAGTATCAGTACCTTCTTTTATCAGTTTAAACGGCCACTGATACACGGCTTTTGATTTTGCCGTACCAAGTAAAACTGTCCTTTGAGTATTGTCTGTGGTTCCTGTTTTTAACAGCGTAAACATACTCTGACCATCAAAATTAGCTGGATCATATTGGATGTCCGCGGCGTCTAGTAAAGTGGGCAGCCAGTCTTGCGTAAAAAGTGGTGATTCTGCAATATTCTTCTTACTCAAACCTGCTGGCCAGCGCACAATGGTAGGTACACGAACCCCGCCTTCGTAGGCGCTAGCTTTGCCTTTTAACAGTTGGCCGTTGTTCGCTCCCGCTTCCAAGTTACCTCCATTATCACTCATAAATACCACTAAGGTGTTGTCGGCAATACCTTTGTCTTCAAGTGCTTGAAGTACTTCACCAATACGCTGATCAACATGAGATGTCATGTCAGCAAATACACGACGGTCAGCCGATGGTATCGCGCTATAGTCGTAAATTGGCTCAGGCACATATTGCAAAGGCGTATGTGGTGCATTTAATGATAAATACATGAAAAAGGGGGCATCGTTGTTATAATTTTGGATTTTTTCGATTGCCTTGTGGGCTAACAAATCAGTGGCATGTCCTTCTTCTCGCAGTGAGGTGTCATTGTGTTGCCAATCAAGACCACCAAAATACACATGAGTATAGAAATCAACAAAACCACCTAGGAAACCATAAAAATCATCAAATCCTCGGTTGTGGGGCATTGCAGACTTCTTAGCCATGCCTAAATGCCATTTCCCTACCATCCAGGTTTGGTAACCTGCATCCCGAAACATCTCAGGCATAGTTGTCAGGCTCTCAGGCAGCATAGCATCGTTTTCCATTGGCCCATCAATGCCAAACCCTAGAGGGTTTTTTCCGGTCATTAAAGCAGCCCGAGTGGGGCTGCATATGGGATAAGCATAACTATGACTTATAACCACGCCTTGATTGGCCAACGCGTCTATATTAGGCGTTTTAATCTCAGACCCTAAATAACCCACATCACCGTAGCCTAAATCGTCTAGCAGAATAAAAATAATATTCGGCTTAGCATTAGTTTGTGACGCTATTTGAGTTTCAGCTTCCGTTTTAACACAACCATTAATACAAACGCTTAAAACCAACACACCAATAAGGTGCAAAACAGACTTAGTTATATTCATAATACTTAATACCTCTTAAAGCACTAATCAAAAGAAACTGTAGGCTAGATTAATTCCAGCGGTTCTTGGTTCACGTAAGCGAACACTAGTGTTGTAAGACATACCTGAGATGCGTCCATCAAAAAAGCGCACTGCGCCTGCAGGAGAGTCTTCATCAAACAAATTATTGACGTACAATTCGATTGACCAGTTATCGGCGCGAATACCACTGCGCAGATTAACCATAGAATATGCAGGTAAGTAGTCGGTATTGATTTGCTCAACATAACGTTTGGAACGATATTGGTAGTCAACTCGGCTATAAGACACTAAATCGCTGTTTAGTTCCACCGTGTAGGTAGCATTTAAAGACCAAGTGAACCGCGATAACATAGGCGGCGCATTGCCACCAATAGTTGCAGCACAGTTATAAGGCTCAGTAGAAGTTGCAGCAACACCATAATCTAACGGAATGGGGGAACATGCATCATCTTTAAATTCCAGTCCGGTGTAAGAGATAGCAGTACCTATGTCAAGATAGTCGATTGGTTGCCATTCACCTTCAAATTCGATTCCCGCACCACTTAAATCTCCGGTATTTAGAAATAATCGAGAGTAGTAATCATCTGCAGTCGTGCCTTCAGATAGCTCGCCATCAGAGGGAGTCCAGTTAGCTGTAGCTGGCTGAACGTAGCCTTCCCAATCTAAATAGTAGAGGGCTAAAGAATAGCGGAAGTCGTGGTCTGGCAAATACCCTTTTACGCCTAGCTCATAACTCACAATCACTTCTTCTTCATAGGTTTGAAATGCATCTAAATCGAAGCCTTCTTCTGCGGCAGTTTGCAGCAAAATTGGATCAAGGGCATTGGCATTGAAGCCTGCAGGGTTAGTACCTCGAGCTAACTGAGCATAAACATTATTGTTGTTGTCTAATTCATAACTTAGGGCAATACGAGGCTGGAACGATTTAGTATCGCTGCTGGATTGAATATCACTGTCAACTCCTCTGGCTGCATTTTCTGGATAAACACTGTCTATCTCATCAGATTGGTAACGTCCTTCAATCGAGCCAGTTAAACGGTCGGTAAATTGATAACCAAGGTTGAAAAATACGCCGATATTTCTTGCGCCTTCAGAATATAAGTCCATCACCGCACCGGTAGATTTATTCGCATATACCGTATTCAAATAGTCGTACTCATATAAAGAAGCACCGACCAACCAGTTGAAATCACCTTCGTCTGATGAGGCCAAACGCACTTCAGCATAAGTTTCATCGCTTTCTGGTGAAGAGGCCACATGTATGGTGGTCACATCATTGTAGGCATCACGATCAAAAGAGGTATCACCCACTTCGTCAGTGACAGCGCCTAAGACTGTTAACGCCATGCCGTTATCAAACTCAATCTCAACTGAGCCTTGAATCCGTTCACGATCAACCCGTGTACCAGGATTAACGACGGGGTTAACCGCGTGATCAAAGTTGTAGTCAAAATAAGGCTCTATATGATCGATTTCGCCGTTTATCACACAGGCGTTACTGCCGCCATTGATGACACATAAACCGTCACTATCAAGGGCGTAGGGCTCAAGTTGGTCAAGGTTAGCAAACAATACAGCCGTGTGACCGTCATCAATTTCTTGGTTGAGGTACATCAATTCAGCTTTAATATTATCGGTGGGTGTATACACTAGTTTCACAGAACCTAGGCTGTCTTTTCTCGCGCCTAATTGATCACCCGATGTGGTTACCCATTCACTTGGACCACCATAGTTATTTGACTCTAAGGTGACTGCCACGGCCAACTTATCTTCTATTAAGGGGGTAATTAATGACAGGCTAACATCTCGGGTTTCATCTGTTCCAAGTCTGCCTCTAACATCAAACTCTAAATCACCAGAAGGATCCGGATCGCGGGTAACATAATTAATCGCACCACCAAATGTAGAGCGACCAAAAGCGGAACTTTGTGGGCCACGAAGTACTTCTACTTGCTGTAAACCTGCAAAAGAACTCATCCCTTGAGCACCGACAATGGGAATGCCGTCAATAAAAGTGGTGACCTTAGCTCTGATTGATGAGTTTTCAGTGGAGCCTACACCGCGAATGGCAGGCTTGTTAGCGATACGACTGCCGTCTGCATTATTTTCCACACCAGGCATCAGGGCAAATAAACTGGTAATGTCAGAAACACCAGCTTGGGTCAACTCATCACCAGTCATTGCGGTGAGAGAAACGGGAACATCTTTTTCCTGTTCACCGCGTTTACGCGCATAAACAAGAATTTGTTCTACCGCTTCTTCTTCAGCGATGTTGGGTTGTTCTTGTGCAAATAGCTGACTATTACCAACCATGGGATTTAGCAAAAGCGTACAAACCGCTAGTGCCAGTGGGTTTCTTTTAAAACGTCTTTGTACAACATTACTCATAAGTACTCCTCAATGCGCCAATGCATTTTCGTGAAACGATCAATGTAATAAATTTGTTAAATCTAGGTTACGAATGGTCGATTCTCCGGTCAATGCATGTGTTTCACATGTTGAAACGCTTTGAAAGTAAACTGTGGGCCCTGTTGTGGCATTATTTGCGCATATACTGCAGATTGTCTCATATGGTGAAACGCCTATCTTGCTGATGAATACTTATCACCCTTACTATTGTTAACGAAAGTTTAACAAATTAAATGCAAAAATCGGGTGATTAGTCATGGTTTCTCAACAAATAAAGCAAATTAAGCGCGTCGCGGTAATTGGCGCGGGCGTAATGGGTGAAGGAATTGCGCAAGGTTTTGCGCAAGCCGGTTTACAAGTCGATGTATATGATATTTCGGAAGAAGCCTTAGTGCGATGTGAAAATGGCATCGCGCGTAATTTAGAGCAGTTTAAAAAACATCAATTAATCACCGAAAACCGAGAAGATATACTTCAGCGAATTAGCTACACAGCAACCACCGATGTCGCTGAGTATCTCTCATCGACGGATGTGGTGATTGAGGTGCTACCTGAGCTTATTGAGCTTAAACAATCATTGTTCGAGCGCCTAGATAAGTTACCTGAAAATATTATTCTAGCCACTAATACCAGCAGTATGACTGTGTCTGAAGTCGGCGCCAAAATGGCCACGCAGCATCGTTTGATTGGCCTGCATTACTTTAATCCTGCACATATTATTCCAGCAGTAGAAGTGCATAAATGTGCGCAGACCTCACAACAGACTATTGATTTAACCCTTGAACTAATGAAATCAATTGGCAAACAGCCGGTTTTGGTTAGAAAAGAAATTCCGGGATTTATCATTAACCGTCTAACCGGTGCTATGGAGCGGGAAATCGATTATTTGTTGGAGCAAGGGGTAGTCTCACCTGAAGACTTAGATACTGCTGTAAAGGCCAGTTATGGTTTCAGGCTTGCGTGCCTTGGACCAATGGAAGCCGAGGATATGATTGGCTTAGATACCGCAGCTAGGGCATCAGCCAACATTTTCCCAACGTTAAGCAAAGCCGATTTACCCTCGCAACAACTTATCGATAAAGTTGAGCGTGGGGAATTAGGATTAAAATCCGGTGAGGGCTGGTATCAGTATCACGACGGGCGCGGTGACAAAAAAGTGGCAATAAATAACGAACGTTTGCTGCGTCAACTAAAGCTTTTCATTGCAAACAATTAACCCAGCTTATCGAAACTAAAACTCGTTTTTATTAACGACAAATATTATTTGGCAAGGATTACACCTATGAAACTTATTTCTTTTTCTGTCGACTCTCCCTTTGGACCGATCAACCGTATAGGTGCGCAATTGCACGAGTATGTTGTCGATCTTAATTTCGCTTACGCATTTTATTTGAAACAGCACACTGATACTGAACGTTGTCAGCAAATAGCCGATGCAATTGTTCCCGCTGATATGTTGTTGCTGTTACAAGGCGGCAGCTACAGCATGGAAGAGGCGAAAAAAGGATTGAATTTTGTTAAATCTCGCTACACAAATAATCAACCCATGTTTGGACCTGACAACCAGCCTTTACAATTTTTGATGTCGCAAGTTACTTTGCTCGCCCCTGTGTTACGTCCAAATTCCATACGCGATACTATCAGCTTCGAAACCCACGCCAAGAATTTTGAAAAACGAACGGGTAAACCGATTCCAGAGCTTTGGTATCAACAGCCGCTTTATTACAAAGGTAATACAAGCACGGTTTGCGGTAATAACAGCATCATCCCATGGCCAAAGTATACTAAAAAGCTCGATTTTGAATTGGAATTCGGTATTTATATAGGCAAAACGGGACGCAATATAAGTGCTGAAGATGCAGCGTCTTATATTGCCGGTTACACCATATTTAATGATATTAGTGCAAGAGACGTTCTTCAGCAGGAAATCACTATGCTTTTAGGGCCTGCGAAGGGAAAAGATATGGATATGGGGAACGTAATGGGACCTTGTCTGGTTACACCCGATGAAATTGATCCTGCAAACCTGAAAATGGAAGCACGAATAAATGGAGAAACTTGGTCGTCGGGCAATACATCTGACATGTATTGGAGCTTTGCCCAAATCATAGAGCATGTATCAAAGTCTGAGACACTCTATCCGGGGGACTTTATTGGTTCTGGTACCATCGCCTTTGGTTGTGGTGACGAACTTGAGCGATGGATAGAACCGGGAGATAACATTGAACTGGAAGTTGAAGGTATCGGTATCCTGCGCTCTCAGGTCGGTTCACCCGAGTAATACGCTGTTTTTTGCCTGTAGCAGAATGCACCCTGCTATGGGCTTTTTGCTGTTAATGATTAATTTTCAAACCTCCATTCTTACAAAGTGTTCACAAATTAAATACACTATATAAACTTTTTGTCTCAAATAGTGAGACACCTTTATTGCGGAATTTAGCGTCGGCAGTAATATCTGTTTAACCAATATTAGGGGGCGCTATGAAAGAATGTGACTCATCGTCTACCGTAGACAAAGCCATTCGTATTCTCATCGAACTGGCCAAAGAAAATCAAGAAGTTGGCACTACGAGTCTAGGCAGGAAATTGGACATTCATAAAGCAACCGTGTCTCGGTTGTTAATGAAGTTGGCCGAGCATGAATTTGTATATAAAAACAAAGAAACAGGCAAATATTGGCTAGGACCGGCTATCTATCAGCTTGCAATGACCATGGCAGATGTCAATTTTGATGAAATTCTGCATTTAGCAAGACCTCATATAGACGAGCTTAGAGACTCATTACAAGAAACGGTTACTTTGGAAATATGGTTAGGTAACTCTACTGTACCTACTTACTCCGCTCCTTCTAACCTGCCGTTAAAAGTGGTGCTTCCACCGGGCGAAGTCCTGCCATTACACACCGCAGCCGGTGCCAAAGCAATACTTTCATACATTCACGACGAGCGGGTAGATATGTTGTTGAAGGGGGAGCTTGAGAAAATAACACCCAATACCATTACGGATAAACAACAATTACGCCAACGCCTGATTGATTACAACAAACAAGGGTATGCCACAGATGAGGAAGAGTTGCATTTAGGAATATGTGCAGTGGCGGTGCCAATCTTTAATAGTATCCGTCAGCCAATTGCTGCCATTGTGGTGTTAACACCGTCTTCTCGCTTTAGCCAAAAACTAGAGCCGTCGTTAATCAGTAAATTAAAAAAGAAAGCCGCTGTTATCGGCACGGAGATGATGAAACGTGGAATCAGATATTAAACTCGCGCAACACAATCCTTTTGTAGATGAAACTCATAATCCGTCACTAATAAGTTGGCTGAAAAGTGCCAACGGGCACCCGAGTTTCCCAATTCAAAATTTGCCGTTTGGGGTCTTTATTGACGCCGAACAGATACCACGCTGTGGCGTCGCTATTGGTGACTTTGTGATTAACCTTCACACCCTCGGATTGCAGCGGATTTTCAGTGGTAAAGCGCAAATTGGACTCGAAGCGCTAAGGGAAACCTGTTTGCAACGTTTTATGTCTTTAGGGAGAGATTTCTCTGTGGCGTTTCGACAAGCGTTATCTAATGCCTTAACGGATGGGTCTCAGCATGAAATGGCCGTTAGGAAGGCGTTAATTCCAAGCGCTGACGTAAGTTTTTGTCTGCCTTGTCAAATCAGTGACTACACTGACTTTTATACGTCAATTCATCATGCGACTTCGGTAGGGAAATTATTTAGACCAAATAACCCTTTGCTTCCAAATTATAAGTGGCTGCCCATTGGTTATCATGGCAGAGCATCAAGTATTCACCCTTCTGGTATACCGGTTTTTCGTCCCATCGGGCAAACCTTAAATGCCGATACTCAACAACCAGAATTAACAGCCACTGCGAAACTCGACTATGAAGTTGAACTGGGAATTTTCATCGGTCAATCTACGGAGTCCTTTGAGCCGGTTTGCATTCAGCAGGCCGATGCTCACTTCTTTGGCGTTAGTATGCTAAATGATTGGTCAGCGCGGGATATTCAAGCTTGGGAATATCAGCCTTTAGGTCCGTTTTTGTCGAAGAATTTTATAAGCAGTATTTCGCCTTGGATTATTACCGCTGAAGCCTTGGCACCATTTAGAGTGCCGCCAACGAATTACCAAGATAGGCCTGAAGTTGTAAATTTACAAAGCAATGAGAATAGCCTTTTAGGGGGATTCGATATTCAAATGACATGTCACATTAGAACCGAACAAATGCGACATCAAGGAATTCCAGCATTCAAGTTAAGTCAAACCACGTTTAAACATGCATTTTGGACTATAGCGCAGATGATAACCCATCATACGCAGACTGGTTGCAACCTTAATTCTGGTGATCTTCTTGGGTCGGGAACGCAATCTGGGCCCACCGAAAGTGAGGCCGGCTCTTTACTTGAAATAACCCAAGGCGGGCAACATCCAATCCATTTACCCAGCGGTGAGAAACGTTTTTTTCTTGAAGATGGGGATGAGATTGAAATTTCCGGTTATTGCCAATCAGAAAATGGATTACGCATTGGAATTGGTTCTGTTAGTGCTGTTATTTATCCGCCCAAAAACACTAAACCGACACAAACTATCAAACCTGCTGCAAGTAGTGACTCTGCGCTTTGTCACAGCGATCCTGTCGCGCATTTAGGAGAGTAAATCCGTGAATATAACCCTAATTATCTGTGTGCTTGCTTATGAACTGATTCTAATTGGTGGAGTCGGTTATTACGTATCAAGGCAATCTAAAAAGAGCACTGTTGCCCATGATGCCGAGTTTACTCATGGCGGACGCCAGTTAGGCGTCACTGTGATTGCCGCCACTTTGGCTCTTACTGTGCTAGGTACGCCGCATATTATGGGCATTTTCGAACTGTCATGGGATATGGGAGCGACCTCGTTGTGGTTCTCAATAGCACACGTCATTTTGTTGGTGATAGTTTGTTTGAGTACCGGACTGTGGATGCGTCGCACTGGGGTGAATTCTGTACCTCAATTGCTCGAAGATTTGTATAACCCAGGGATTCGAGTGGTGGTGGGCTGCGTGATGGCTGGCTCCATTTTTGGCGTATTAACCTTAGAAACCCAAGGTCTGGCGATTTTGCTCTCGGCTATGACCGGGTGGAATGTGCAATACAGCGCAATCGCTGGTGGAGTATTAGGGATACTCTACGTGGTGTTAGCGGGTATAAAAGAGGTGGGTTGGATAAATGTGGTAAACGCCATCCTCATGTATATAGCTGTTATTCTGGCTACCTTATTTATTGCCTTCCAACTTCCAAACAACGATTTTAGTTCGGTTGCCGATTTTTATGTCAGCAGCGGTAACGAAGAAGCCTTGTCGGTGTTTGGAAATCCACATTTATTATGGACATTCGCGTTTGGTTTGGTTGTTGCGTTGGTATTTAGCCAACCGGCCAATCAGCCCCTATTGCAAGTTTGCATGAGTGCAAAAGATGAAAAAACCATCGTTAAAGCACTTTGGATTGCTGCGCCTATTAACGGCATGTTTGGGGTTTTCATTTGCGTGATAGGCCTAACGGCTAAATCAATTCCAGAATTTGCAGCCTTGGGTCCGAAGACAGCGGCCACGACCATGTTGGTTAATATGCTTCCTGGTTGGTTGGTGATTCTATTACTGGGTTCATTTATGGCGGCAATACTTTCGTCTTTTGCGATGACTGCCTTGGCACCAGCTACCATTTTTAGTAACGATATTTATCGTCGATTTTACCGTCAAGACGCGACAGAAAAAGAAATCGCCAAGGTGACACGAATCGTAATTGTTGTGTTATCCATTATTGCCATTATGGTGGGCTCGTTCTTACCGCAAATATTGGCGTCTGTTGGTTGGGTTCTTGCGTGGTTAATGCCGGTATTGTGGTTGATCGTAAGCGGCTTATTTTGGAAGCGTTCAAGCATAGGTGCGGCAATTACATTAGCTTGTGTGTGGTGCGTTAATACCGTCTGGTCTTTTACCAACCTGCCACAGGTGCTAGGAATGGCAGATATTCCTAACTCTTACATTATGCTGATTTTGACGGTATTTGTGGGTGTTACTACTAACTTACTGTGCCCTGGTAAAGATAAGTATTTCAATTCAGTGGAATATAACGCGCAAGTTGTTGCAAATAGTAAAACAAATTGAAAAAGGAAGTAACATGTTCTGGCATATTTTTTTACAAGTATTTATCATCATAATAACAATCATGTTAATAGGTTATGCTTTTTACCGAATTTTTTATGCGGGTAAGTGGTAATAACCGATTAAAAATAAACGAGGGTAATATCATGCAAGAATTCGAAATCACTCATTTTTGGATGTTAGGTGTAATGTGCGTTATGTTTATATTTTTAGGCGCGGCACTTATTGGGCATTATCACAATCAACCACGTTAAACTTTATTTCTGTTCATTCAATATAATAAAAAGGGTCAGTATGGGTTTCACACTGACCCTTTTTGTTTTTAACTATTTAAGATTTGCGGCGACGCAAACCCATAGCGAACATGCCTAAACCAAGCAGTGCAATTGCGCCTGGTTCAGATACCACACCATAAGTTAGGTTGTCATAACGCACATCAAATGAATTTCCATCATTCTTAGCGTTCAAAATAATATCACCAAATGAGCTTGTACCAGATGCTGTTTCTGAGTACACCATAGTGCCATTAACAAAATACTGCACTCCGTTATTCGCAGCTTTGTACGCAATCGTGTTGAATTCATCTAGATTAAAAAGCGTTGATAGGTCAACCCACGCGTTATCCCATATTGCTAAACCGGCGCTAGGATCGGTAACTCCGGGTCCTTGAAATTCTAAAATGGGGTAGCTAGATATATCATTCGCATCATTTTTGCCAACTCCCCACATACCAGCGAAACGCTCGCTATTAGACCACGCCGAATCAATGTACATATCAACTGATACGAAGTTTGAGCCAGTAGTGTCGATTTTCATACCTTGAGTATCGTAAAATGCACTGGGTCCAGTACCAAAAGTTGAACCATCAATACTCATCACAAGTTCATTATTTATAATTTGGAATCCCGCTGGCGCAGCACGGTCTACAGAAAAATCTGCCAATGAGTCGCCATTATCAAAAGTTTTAGTGACCAATGTTGCTTGACTAGACATTGTCATAAACGCCGAACCTAAAACTACTAATTTCATTAATTTAGAAAAATTCATAATACTTCCTTTTTAATTTAGATTTTCACAAATTTTTAAATTTGCACTCTGGTTTTTGCATATTCCAAGCCAAAATAAAATATTATTAATATTCAGTAGCTTAATTTTAATTTGTTATTTAAATGTTAATTTTTTTGACAGTTTATAGGAGCGTTAGGGAATAAAAATATGCAGAGTTAACTCAACTCGAGAGCATTGAGTTTGTTAACGTTATCGTCTTTGCTGAACAGAAAAAATCCTAGATTGTCTTATACTATTAAGCACAATGTTGTGAGTAATTAACTTACTCTAATGTGAGTGTGACTATGAATCTGAGACAAATAAAAAAGCAGAAAAAAAGCATACAAAAGGTGGAAGATGCAGTTGATGTTAGTTCTTCACCTTGTGATATGGCAAGGTTTGCTGATTATTTTTTGGGTTTGGATAAAGAACCTAAAAAACCGATAGAAGCGAAACTGCCCATCAAACACCAAGAAGAGCCAGATTAGTCATCTGCTATGCTGATTTGTTTAATACCTTTTATTGTTAATACTGCTAGCCGCAAACAAAAAACCAGTGCTGCAAGAACACTGGTTTATATGTATACAAAGTTTACAAAAACCTACTAGCTTTAAAGTTGAAACGATGCACGAATGTATAGATTGCGCCCATCGGTATCGTATGGAGCGTTACGGGAATATATTAAGCCTCGGTTTGCTTGATAAACCGCTTCTTGTGGATATGAGTCAAAAATATTCTCTGCCCCAAAGTTTAACGTCAGTTTTTCACTCACATTATAAGAGGCCGATAGATCAGTGAAAAACTCGCCATCAAAATCTTGGAAAACGTCTCCATCACTGTTCCCTGAATAGTCAGTCCAAGAGCCGTAGTAGCGAACTCGCGCCATCACACTAACGACGTCCATTTGATAATTTAGGCTAAGGTTCGCGGTATTTTGCGGCAGGATATTTTCGAAACGGTTACGGGTGGTGTCGTTGCCAACTAGACTTCCATTAAGTACTTCAGTTTTGTTGTGATTCAGCGCTGAGGTTACCGATAAAACACCTTGGTTTAGATCAGTGGTATAACCTATTACTACATCTATCCCTGTGGTGCGCGTATCAAAGTCATTTTGATAAAAGTTAACGCGGGTAATACTCTCGCCACCCGGTACACCTAAAGATGCAAATTGTATTCTTTCCTCATCGCTTACCGTGTAAGTAGAAGAGGTGCTCAAGCGATTATCTACATCTACTCGATAGAAATCTAATGATGAGTGAAAGCCGCTGTCATGACGATAAACTATTCCTGCGCTCAGATTGTTTGATTCTTCCGCTTCAAGGGGGGTGATTGTCACGTCTTCACGTTGTGACAATACCGCTGCCACATCACCTTCAGGTGAAAAACGTCCGGTTGTGAAAATATTTAGGGTATTGGTGTCTAGTCCTTGGGAAGTACGCTCACTAAATAGTTGCCCTGGTGTAGGCTCTTTGAATCCTGTGGATACAGTTCCTCTAAGCGCTAAGTCACTATTGATTTCATAGCGCGCAGAGAGTTTACCGGTCAATTTACCGTTGCCATATTCTGAATATTTTTCATAGCGTGTGGCTAAGCCAATCGTTAATAGTTCGCTTATTGGTAAATCTATATCCACATAAACTGATTGGCTATTTTGACTGGATTCTCCTGATTGATTTGGCGAAAATCCTGGGAAACCATTTGATCCAGACGGCAAACCCACAACTGCTCCTGGGCCTATTTCATAAGAGGCCAAATCACCGGGTTTTATTTCATAAGTTTCTTTACGATATTCTGCGCCAAATGCAATATTCGCTGCGTCATTTAACATGGATGAAGCCCATAGATAATTAAAATCGGCATTAACGTTGGTTTCGGTTTGATTTAATTCACCAATATAGAAATCGGTTGGACTTGCTGGGCCTAGCGAGGCATTAATACTATTGGACATGTTATATTCGATACGGTTTTGTCCAAAACCGACACTAAGATCCCAATCAATATCGTTAGATAAAGTGCCCTTGATTCCAAGATTAACTGAGTGGTCGCTATCTTCATGACCAAACTGGGGAGAAAAGCCGGCAGGATAGGTTTCCCTTAGATCAAAGTCAGGAAAGACATCAGTTAAATTAAAAGCGCTGGTGCTGTCTGGATTACGCCAGTTAAAATCAGTTAAGCCCTCACCTTGACCAAATGTTGCAAACAAATAAGTCATGCCGATTTGGGTGTCTAAACCTGAATTCAATGCGATTCGCCAGGTTTCTGTCTCCGGCTGTCCCCAGTTTTGTACTGGATTAGGGACTTCCACCTCAGGGTGATCTGCTGCGAACTGGATAGCGTCAGGACGTTGTCGGCTGCGGGAGGTTTTCTGCGCATCTGCATATTCAAAACTGATGGTGACAAAACCATCATTGCCTAATTCCATTCCGCCTTTAATACCTGTTCTGATATTTTCTCCGTCTCCTTCGGCATATTCAGAGTATTGAACAAAGCCTTCAAGTCCTAGGCTATCATCCAATATGATGTTAATTACCCCTGCAATCGCATCAGAGCCGTATTGGGCCGATGCACCGTCGCGTAAAACCTCAATTCGTTTAATTGCTGAAGCGGGAATTTGCGATAGGTCGGGCGCTTGTGCACCATTGCCGCCTAAAAGGGCTGAACGGTGGCGGCGTTTACCGTTGATCAAGACTAAGGTGTGATCCGCTGATAATCCACGCAAGGAGGCTGGGCGAACAAATACCTGACCATCGGCCATTGGTAACCTTTGAACTTTATAAGAAGGCACTAACTGGGCTAGGGTATCTGACAAGTCTTCTGATACTGTTCCCATAAGCTCATCTGCAGCAATTAGATCGATAGGAGCACTAGAATCAAATACGGTTTTTTCGGAAGAACGAGTTCCAGTAACAATGATACTCTCTAAGTTGTTACTCGCAGCATCATCGGGCGTTTGTTGAGCCTGACTTAAAGAGGGAAGAATGGCACTAACACTGCAAACAAAACATACAGAACGAGAAACCTTTGATAACGCAAACATAAATTAAACCCTAGAATTATTTAAATGTGAATGATGAAGGGCGCTACTGTTGCACGTTAAAATGACAAAGCGGTTAAGGAAAAATGGCAGTTTTATTTATCCTTTCCATTTGATTTTATTAGGTTTTATCTTTCGGTAAAATAAACTCTCGCAGATCAAATATCGATTACAGATTCCTTATTTTATTAAAATGTCATAAATTACCTTTACCCTAATTTTCGAATTGAAATGAATAAGCAGCCCTCATATGAACCACTCTAAATTTTCCTTAACTCGTCGTAATTTATTAACTGGAGTTGCCACAACGGCTGCTCTTTCCTCATTTGGCGTTGCTGCTGAAAAAGAATCTTCGAGGTTAATATTGCCTAAAGCAACTCATGGTTCTGCGCAAAGTTTAGCCGCTGACGAAGGGTTCTGGGCTGAGGTCGCCACTTATTATGATCGAACACAGGGAATCGTTAATCTAGAGCACGGTTATTGGGGAAAAATGGCTAAGCCAGTCATTGAGGCTTACCAACGCGCCACTAAGATGGTCAACGATCAAAACTCGTTTTACGCCCGCAAAGATTTTCCTGGTGATATCCGCCATGCCATGAGTCGAGTGGCTCATGCCCTTGGTGCCCAAGATGGTGAAATCGTTTTGACCCGCAATGCCACTGAGGCTATCCATAATCTGATTCGTCAATATCAAGGATTAAATGTTGGAGACGGGGTGTTGTTTGCAGACAGTGATTATCCTAGTTTTAAAACAACCATGAAATGGTTGGAGCAGGATCAAGGGGTGGAAAGCATAGAGGTAATCACACCGAGTCTGGCTGACCAACAACAATTATTGCAAGCCTATATTGCCGCTTTCGATAAGCACCCTAATATTAAACTGATGTTACTCACCCATGTGAGTAATCAACATGGATTAGTCTTTCCTGTGGTTGAAATTGTCGAAGAAGCTAAAAAGCGGGGAATTGATGTTATTTGTGATTGTGCACAATCGTGGGGGTTAATTGATTATAAAATCTCTGATCTAAACGTCAATTGGGCAGGATTTAATTTACATAAGTGGATAGGCTCTCCGGTAGGAGTCGGTGCTTTATACATGCAAAAAGGGACGCTGGATAAAATCGCTCCTTATCCTGGTGAGTCCGATCCGAATAACAATCGAGCTTACACCCGCGTGCATACGGCCACTGCCAATTTTGCAGCGTTTTTAACAGTGCCTGTAGCGCTGGATTTTCATCAGGCCATAGGTGGAGAAAATAAACAAGCGCGACTTAAATACTTGCGAGATTTGTGGTTTTCAGAAGCGCAGTCAATGGGACATATTGAAGTGTTAGGTGGAAAAGACAGCATGTCAGCTACCGGTATGAGCTCATTTCGAATAAAAGGTAAAACCACAATCGATGATGCCAATCAACTGCAACAAAAATTGGAGAAGGATTTTGGTATTTTTACGGTTATCCGAAAGGGCTTAGATTCTGGTGCATGTGTCCGTATTACGCCCCAAGTATTTACCAGTGCTGATGAAATTCAACAATTAGTGGAGAGTTTAAAGAAGCTAGCTTAATAGGAAAATAAAAAAGAGGCGTTGTGACATCCTAAGAGACTTAGGGTACAAGGATTTAAACGTACTTCTAATTGCTGAAAACAAGTGGGCCAGAGAGAAGCTGTACTTTCTCTCTGGCTTTTTTCATCGTGTTTACAGAATAGTTTGCAATACTTTTTGAACAACTATGTTGCTTTGTTCAGCACAGACATCATAACCATTGCAATTAAAAAAGACGGTGAAAGCAATATCGTCTTCCAATATATAAAAGGTTTCTGTTTTATAACCAGGTTCGTCTCCGCCGTGGTGGTATACAGTTTTAGCGTTGGACATTTCTTTGAAAATACCCAAACCATACTCTAGGGTGTTCGAAGCTTGTACCATACTTTCAGGTGAGGTGATTAACGCTCTCACATCGCTGGCGACAACAGAGTCCTCATCTACTATGGATTTCAGTAATAAAGAAATATCGCTGACTGAACTCACTAATGGCGCATCAGAAACCCCAATGTTTTCGTACACGGGTTTGGCATTTTCCAATACGCCGTCAATGTTGACGTATCCAGATATAATAGTGCCCAAATTTTTTTCTAAACCATTGTAGTAGGTACTATTTAATCCAAGGGGAAGAATAACCCGATTGCGCATTTCGGTATAATGATGTTCGCCCAATACTTCATCTAAAATAAGCCCTGCAAGCAAATAGCCAGTATTCGAATAATGAAAATCAGTGCCTGGCATAAAATAAGCCGGCTGATCTAGTGCAAATTGCAATGCATAGATATCGGTTTTGAGTGAGCTAGGGTCGCTCATTATTGTCGAGTACCAATGTGCTTGAGTCGCAGAGTCCAAATAGTCATAAACACCAGCGCTGTGGTTCAACAACTGACGCAACGTCATACTGCGACTATTTTCGATTCGATCTAGAATTTCATCGGGCAGCCAAGTATCGATAGTATCGTCAATATTTAAAACTCCGTCGTTATGTAACATCGCTACGAGCAACGCTGTGGCTTTTTTACCCGCGCTGCCATTGGGCATGACATGATCTATTTGCATGGGGGTTTGCTGTTGTATGTCGGCTAAGCCAGCGCTGCCGATGAAGTCTATTTCTGGTCCTTCAATGGACATTATTACGCCTGGGATACCCTGTTCGACGGCATCGTCTAGAAATTCCTGGTAATCCACCTCTTGGGCAACAGGTGGTGAAATAGTTGTGTTGTCATTGCTGCTAGAGCCACATGCGCCTAATAGCAATATGGCAGTCGCGCTAGTCAATAAATAGTTGATTTTTCGAAATGTAGTCATTGTTAGTACCTTTATGCGTTGTCTGAAAGTGAGCTTAAAAGTAACGGGTGGGAGGTGAACTAGAAGTGAAATTAAGACGGAATTATGTACTATGGCAACGTTTATTCCTTGCAAACTAGTTTAATAAGCCGCTCTGCAAACAGCCGACATTGTTTTGATTAATTTCACCCTGCTTTTACCTTGCCGTTGTAAAAATGCCCCCACTGAATCAACTATAAACAGGCATTAACAGATGAAAAAACAACTCTCAATATTAGCGTTACTTTTTATACCCACCCACCTATTCGCAAATACCTTAAGCGATGCAAACCCGGTAATGCGCAATTTAACCCTGAATGACAACGAAATACTGATTGGATTAGGGGCATCCTACGGTACAGGTTATGGGGAAAATGATGTTCAACCCTTGTTCTCACTTGCCTACGGTGTTACTGACAATTTAACCATTGGCCCAGCAGGAGTAAGGTATGCTGTTTGGCAACGCCCTGAAGCGAATACCGGTTGGGAAATTACCATTGATGGTGGCTTGATGGGGCTATATGAGTCTGCAGAATATGATGATAGTTATGCACTCGGGGGAGGACTAAGCAGTAAATACGTCATATCTAAAGACTTTTCTATTGGTGCATCGGCCCACTATTTACATTGGAATGAAGATAAGCGTGATAATAAAACTGAGTTCAGAGGCGAGTTGTCAGCAATGTGGCGGGTAAACAGTGACCTGACATTGTATGGCAGTGGTATGTATCGAGAGCTCAAAGACTTTGCCCAAGATAATGCTTACGCCCTATCGACGGGACTAATTTGGAACCCATCCAAACAAATGGATGTAATCCTTGATTTTACCTACACGGATTTCGATTCGTTGCAAAACGGTTATGACATTGACGCGCATTTTAAACGTCAATATGGCCTTAAAGTCATCTATCGCTTCTAACTAAAAGGTTGTTTAACGCAAGTTTATCATCGATGCCGTTCCCGTCGCGATCGGTGATGGACTTGCTAAACATCGTGGACATTTTTTGGCGGCGCTAGCGCCGTATCGCGCATCTTTGATAAGCAGGAAGTTGCTAGCATTAGGTCGCATATTTTAATCTAGGAGGTATTATGAAGTACCACATCAATATAATCATTTTGCTAGTCGTGTTTGGCTTGTTGTTGAGCGGCTGTTCCTTAGTGAATAGTCTTCGAATGATGCATGCCAATGACGATATTGAGCCTAATTGGCCGTGCCCAAAAAACGATCAAGTTTTACCTGCAATCTATATTGGTGAAAAACCCTATGTGCGTTTGTTAGTAAATGACTCAACAGAGCTGCTGTTTTTAATTGATACAGGGGCTTCTTTCAGCATGGTTTTTGATACACCAAAAGGGAAATCTCTACTCACTAAAAAAGGTTTTGAACTGAAAATAGCAGGCTGGGGTGAAGGCCAAGATACCCAGGCTTATCAATCTGAACTAGCTAGTTTACATATTGGCGAAGTTGAGTTTGAAAACGTCAAAGTTGCTTACATTCCTATTTCATTAAGCCCTTACTATTTGCGCGAAGATGAGGCGATTTTTGATGGTGTTTTAGGTCACGACATACTCCGACATTTTGCCTGGACCTTGGATAAACAAAAAGCCTTAATAACCGCATCTGCTGAGCCGCAAACCGTACATAAAGGCGATGCTGCTATGCCGATTTCCGTGTCATTTAGCAAGTTAAGCATTGATGCCACTGTGGAGTTTAATCAAAGCACAAAATTGCAACGAGAAGTATTGATAGATACGGGGAGCAGGCATTATTTTAAAATGAGTGCGGCCTTCCCAATTGAAAATGATATTGCGCTACCCACTAAAAAAATCATGGCTGCCGATTTTGGAATGAGTGGCATGACCGAACATCAAAGGGTTACGATTCCTGCAATACATTTTCAGTCATTACAGATAAACGGAGTAAAAACCAATCTAATCCCAAGCGATGATGAAGACGACTGGTGGGTGATTGGTAGCGCACTAATGAATCAATTTATTACCGTGATTGACTATCACAATCATCAATTCATTATGCGAGCTTATCCTCAGCATGTTTTCGCTTCACGATATAATTTAGCTGGCGTGGAGTTGCGAAAATTACAAAACGGAAATTTCGTAGTACGCTATGTCACAGCAGGACTTCCCGCTGAAGTTTCTGGATTACAAGCCGGGGATGAAATTATCAGTATCAATCAAATACCAGCGACACAGATTTCAGAACAGCAATGGATTGAACTCAATGCAACCCCCGGAAGCAGACAGATGTGTGTTAGAAACCGAGATTGTATTTCCTATGTCAGTCAACATATTTTAGGTTATTCTTCCCACATGTAAGCGTGATTAAGGAAAAGATATGAGTCGACTAAAAGATAAAGTTGCCCTGATAACCGGAGGAGCCCAAGGTATTGGATTAGCCACTGCTCAGGCTTTCGTCGACGCTGGCGCTAGGGTCTATATTGCCGATATTGAGGATGATATCGGCCGAAAGGCGGCTGAGATGCTTGGCACCAACGCGGAATACTTATCTCTGGATGTTGGTGAGGAGACCCAATGGAAAGAGACTACAGCTTTACTTTTACAAAAGCATGAATGTCTTGATATTGTTGTCAATAATGCGGGAATCACTGGGTTTACAGAGACCTCCACGCCTCAGGATCCGGAACATTTTGAGCTAGCGGCTTGGCACAGTGTGCATAAAACCAATTTAGACGGTGTTAGTTTGGGCTGCAAATATGCCATTGCCATGTTAAAAAATGCCAAGTCAGCGAGTATTGTGAATATTTCTTCTCGTTCTGGCATGGTTGGCATTCCTGGCGCAGCGGCCTATGCCAGTAGTAAAGCTGCAGTGAGAAACCATAGTAAAACAGTTGCCCTGTATTGTGCGCAACAAGGTTACCCTATTCGCTGTAATTCGGTACATCCTGGGGCAATATTAACCCCCATGTGGAATGCAATGCTAGGCGAAGGAGAGCAGCGCAAGGCCGCTATAGATATGGTCGCACAAGATATTCCATTACAAACCATGGGCACGCCGGAAGACGTTGCTTATGCGGTACTTTACCTAGCGTCTGATGAGGCTAAGTATGTGACTGGTATCGAATTGACAGTGGATGGCGGTATTTTGGCCGGTGCCACTGCAGCACCTAAAAAATCAAGCTAACAAAATTTGATAATAACTGAAACAGGCATTCACCAGTCATATAGCAGATAACAATAAAAAGCCTAATTGTGTAATCAATGAATATGTAAATTTAAACACATTTTGAATTACTTTTTAGTAAGCCACTAACCTTACCCAAGACTTGGCCGATGGTTATTTGTGCTATATTCTCGCTTCATCAATAATGATCATAAACTCAGCATTGTGGAAACTGACGAGTGAAAACTCAAATTAATTTAGCGGCAATTGCGTCTTTAACCTGCGCACTATCATTTATCTTTGGATTGACTCTAATATTGGTGTGGGTGCCTGACTTCAATGACGGACCTTCTCAGCGTCTGCAGGTGTTTACCGAGCACCCAATGTTAATGCAATTTTGGTATTTTATTGTATATATTGTTTTCGCGGTGGCCATTTTATTATTGAGCATGCAGATCACGGCTAGAGGCACACTAGAACATTCAAAAATGCATAAACTAACGATGTTAGTCAGCTATATTTGGTCTTCATATATTTTTGCCAGCGGTTTAATTGCAATCCTTTCTATTGAGTTTTTATTCAATGCTTGGTTACCCGCTAAAGGGGAAATTTCGGAAATATGGCAAGATATTTACGCCATTCAAATGGGTTTAGGTGAAGGCGTAGAGTGGGTAGGCGGGATCTGGATGTTAGTCATGACTTTAACCCTCATTGAGCAACGGCGTTTCTCTAGGGTAATTCATGGTTTAGGTTATATTACTGCCGCCTTTGGTTTATTAACCTTGATACCGAGTTTAAGTATAGTCGGCGCACTTTTTGGTGCCCTACAGGTTGTTTGGTTTGTATGTTTAAGCCTTTTACTGTTTAAACAAAATCAACCTGTGGCAATTAGTGAGGGATAACTGTCACTCGATATGAATCATCAAACTGCTCTATGGATAAATCCCAGCCCATCACATTGGCGATTCGATTAACTAAATATTGGCCGTGACCTAACCCTTGATAATAGGGTCTTTCGTCTATTTCACTCAACTCGTTTTCAAAAATTAATTTGTTGCCTTCTGCACTAATTTTCATGCCGCCTTTATAGCCGTGATAGAAACCATTATTGACTAGATTTTGGCAAAGGAGAGAAATTAAATAGTGGTTTCCAGTGACTTTCATAGAAGGAGGAATAGCAATATTGACTTGAAAACCGATGTGCGGATAAATACGGTAGATAGCTAGCACGGTTTTTTCAACAATGGGTAAAATTGCTAGGGACTTGAATTCAAGGTTTTTTTCTCTGGCTAACGCTAATAAAACTTCTACTGTTTGTTTTAATTCATTGCTAGCTTGTTCTAAAATTAAAAATTCTTCTTTATCTAAAGGCGATGTTTTACTCAGCTCCAATGTGTTTTTAATCAGTGTTATTGGGGTTCGTAATTCATGGCTTACGTCACGTGTGAAATCTTGTTCTCGTTTTAGTGCTCTTTGCAACTGTTCAAAGGTTTCAGAAAATGCTACTGCAAGATGGCCAATTTCATCTTCTCGTTCTTTTCCTTGGATTTCACAATCTTGAGTTGATCTGTGGGCGATTACGCTGTTGGTAAGAGATTGTACAGGACGGGAAATCAATGTCGCCAGATACCAAGAACTGAGGAGGGTTAAAACACTAACGCCGATTGAAATGCTAAACAAAAATAGTGGCATGACGCTCGACATATGGGAGGCAGATTCTAACTGTGTTCGATTAAGTAATAAAAACACCTGGGCATTGTTAGCCAAGGGCTGAGATAACAGAAAGCTATCGTTGGATTGATAGTGAATTTTATTGACCCCTTGATTTTGGTCGAATTGCTGTTGGATCTCTGGCGGAAGCTGACTTAGGTCGGAGTATATTGAAATATAGTTAACACTCGTGTCTGGGATAGTCTTGTACTGTTGGTAGATGGAAGCGATATGCAGACCTTCATTACGCAAAATAGTCTCTGCACTGTTCTGTTGAATAATATCGGCAAATAAAAAACTGAGTCGAATAAAAAAAAGACAAATGATTAAACTCAATCCACCAAATGCACAAAACAACTGTAGTTTCAGAGATTTAAATTTAATCATCTAAAGCCTGCAATTGGTAACCTATATTGCTTATAGTGCATAATACCGGCTTGTCTGTGACTTTTTCAAAGGATTTTCGTAAGCCGTAAATATGCGATTTTAAGGCATTGCTCTCAGGAGGTTCATCGCCCCATAAATGACGAATTAATTCGGAACGACTCACGGGGTAAGGGTATTCCTCAACTAACTTTTGTAAAATACGAAAGCCAATACCTGTAGTGGTTAATTCTAAATTGTTAAAGGTGGCTTTATGGGCTCTACTATCAATGCTCAACATGCCTTTTTGCAGCAAAGTTTCACCATGTAGTTGAGGCCTTCGCGCCAATGCCTCACAACGAAGGACGAGTTCTCTTAAATCAAAAGGTTTTGTTAAATAATCATCAGCGCCAATACCAAACCCTTTCGCTTTATCTTCGAATGCATCGCGGGCAGTTAACATTAAAATGGGAATGTTTCGGTCAGCTGTGCGTTTTATTTCATCGCAAACAACCAGACCATCTATATCTGGAAGATTGAGATCCAACACAATTAAATCAAAGTGATGTTGCAGGGCTAAATCTAACCCTTGTTTGCCAAGGGTAGCACAATCAATAATCCAGTTTTGCGCCTCTAAAAAGCCAGCAACCTGTTTCGCAATAGCTAAATTGTCTTCTATCAATAATACCGACAAATTACTTTTATTTTTTGCCATTACCAATCCTACAGGATATATCTTTGCCATATCTGCTTAAGGTAAATACTTCAATAATTCTGCAAATATGGCAAATTTTTATCAATGTTATTTGTTTCGAAACCGCATACTGACATAGACAAGGTCAAACGAGGGTAAAATTTCTGGTTAGCGTGGGTGTCTATGTAATTGCTATGGGTGTCTCAATAACGGACGCTGACATTAACATGGGTGTCTTGATAAGGAGGGGGCTCTATTCCCAGAGGATGTAGCTGACTAATTTGTATAAAGCTGCTAGTTTTAGAGTGAAAATAATACAATTTGGCATGAGCCTCGTGGCTAGTCGTCGCTAATGGAAGTGAATTAAGGATGGATTTGTGTTTAATAAAAACAACCCAAAAGAGAGCGGTGGAGAGTTACTTCACAACCACATACCTATTAAGCTCGTAACTGTCCATGGCACTGGAGCGGGCGATATCACTAGCTCAGGAGATAAGTGGTGGCAACTTGGCAGTGTGTTTATGGACGAATTACAAAAACGACTAGACCTGGATCCTAATCAAGTCGAAATAGTACCGTTTCAATGGGAAAATGGTCCTAACAGCGAAGATAAAAGGCGAGATGCAGGCTCTGCACTAGCAAAACAGTTAGCATCCTATGACGAAGCTGAGCAAGATTACTATCTAATTGGACATAGTCATGGGGGCTCGGTTATTTATAATGCCTTGTTGAAATCAGTTGACAATAAAACCCCTTTTAAACGGCTTAAAGTGTGGTGTACCGTTGGCACTCCTTTTCTAGATTACAGACCAAATACGTTTCTATTTCAACGCCTTAGAAGCATAGGATTAACTATTTACACAACGGGTATTGTGTCTTTGGTGTTGGGGTTCTGGATCATGCTTATGGCGTTATTTAAAACTGAAGTTAACCAAAATATAGTAACGCTAGGTCATGCAATGACACTTTATGGAGTGATTACTTATGCTTGCCTGTGGTTATATGAACGTCGGAGAAAAAGTTGGTTTACGAAAAAACAGAAGAAACGAGTAGAAGCGCTGTACAGTAATTTGTGGTGTGGATTGTGGCATAAAGAAGACGAAGCGATTAGCGCACTTAGTAACGTGCAAAATATAAGTGCACCGATTATTCCAAGTACATTTCTACTCCCCGTTGTTGCCAGCTTTCAATTTGGGTTAGTTATTTTGATTGGTTTGATCTTTGCTTTTGATTTGGCTTTTAATAGCGGTGACATGCTCAATTATTTTCTCACATCTGAGGATGGCTCTGAAGGTTTTAGTATTGGCGGTATTACTTTTTCAATTGCATTTGAAATTTTGCTTATTTGGATTCCCATAACATGGATTCTTACCAAACTATTGAGTGTATTCGCCCACTTATTTGGTCGCCCTTTGGCTTATATACTGAACAAAATTGTTTGGGCATCCATTCAGAAACGCGCATGGGGTGATGATTTATTGAAAGAAGATGTCCATGCAATCAGTTCGCACCCTCCTGAATTTGAGCACAAGTGTGATTTTCTTGGTGATTCAATTGCAGATCCGTTACGTCAGCACAGCGAGAAAAATGCGATTAAAACCCTACATAAAGTGCGCTTAGTGTTAGGCATGTCTGAAAATGCCGATGCCACACCAGATATTCGCACCGAATTGAGTGATAGTATCAATTGGCAGGAGTTAATACATACCTCGTATTTTGATGTCCCTGCATTTATTGATTTACTCGCGGAGTCTTTGCAACAGGCAGGGTTAGTTAATGATAATCAAGCAACCTTAGCTGACAAATGACACAGAGGATCTACTCTTGTTTGAAAATTTCCAATATACGTGATGCTGGTTGCATAGTTCAGTCATTATATTTATGCTTCTGCAGGTTAATTTTGTCACAACTAATTGAACCAAAAGGAATAATAAAAAAGTGAAATTAATTAGTGTGTTATTTGTATTGTGGTTGCCGTTTTTTGCATTTGCTCAATTTTCAGACCCATCTCCGTGGCCAGAGATCCGTAAACAGCGAATTGCCACATTGCTGCCATCAGCACTGGCAAAAGCAGAGGTTGATGCTTGGTTGGTGATTTGTCGAGAGAATAACAATGACCCGCTGGCTGACCATGTGGGTTGTGAGAATGCGGGTCAAACTGCAGTGTTTTTATTCTATAACCACAAGAATCAATTCCATTCAATGGCGTTCTCGCCGGCGGGTGAATCTACCGCCCTCAAAGATGTCAATTTATTGGATGAAGTGGTTTCAGTGGAACGAAGTGGATCGGCCATTCAAACCGCTGCGAATTTTATTATCGAAAAGAACTTTGCCAATATCGCAATTAATATGTCGACTAAAAATGCTCAAGCCGATGGAATAAGTTTCACCCAGTATCAACAATTAACCAAAGCTTTAGGCGCGAAGTTTACGCAACGTTTAACCTCAGCTGAAGAGGTCATTTATCAATGGTTGTCCATCAAGCTACCAGCGGAAATTGATATTATGCGCAAGGCTGCAGTGTTGACTGCGCAATGGCAGGTTGAGGCTTATCAGCAAGTTATACCTGGGGTCACCACCGATGCCGATGTTGCTCGTTTTCTTAAAATGAAAATGCGAGAAGCGGGTGTAACAGACGGTTGGGCGGCAGCGCAAAATCCGAATATCAATTCAGGTTCAGATCGTGGACACTCCCACCCAACCGACAAAATTATTCAGCCTGGAGATGTGATTCAAACTGATTTTGGTATTCGTGTTTACGATCGCTGGGTAACTGACATTCAACGCTTTGCTTATGTATTAAAAGACGGTGAAAGTGCTGCGCCAGCTGATATACAACGCTATTGGAAAAATGCTAAACAAGGACAAAATGCCGCGTTTACTGCAATGAAACCTGGTGTTAGAGGGATTGATGTAGATACCGCACAGCGCAAAGTGATGGAAGCCACCGGTTCTATACCATTGATGTGGAGTACCGGGCATCCAGTGGGATATGTTGCCCACGACACTGGACCTAACCTGGGTGGTTCAAGGGCTGTCAGCGTGCGACCCGCTTCTTTACGAACCTTAGCTGAAGGCATGACCTTTGCTTTTGATGGATTTTATAGCTGGTCATTAGACGATGGTCAACCTAAAACCATATCGGTTGAGGAAATGGTACAAATTACCAAAGACGGAGCTGAGTATTTAATTCCTGTGCAACAAGAACTTATATTGATTAAATCTAATTAGTATCAAGGTTCACTTTATGCAGATGCTGGAGGGATTGAGCAACCAGCATCTGCGTACATTCAATACAAGTCTTTAGATCAAATTCAAAATACACGCGATAATAACGCCAGCTAGATGCGCTTAAGTTATAGCGAATATTGGCGGCAGTCCTGACAATTTCTTGTTCCGCAGCATGGGGATAAGCTTCAGTTAGCAGCTGGGTTAATTCAGTCAGTCGTTGTTTTGCCGTGGTTGACAAAATACGTTGAAAAATCTCACCTTTTAACAAAACCAGAACCTGTCTAGGTTGGCTGTCCAGTTTAGTATAAAAATGCGAAATGTAGTCGGGCAGCTGATTTATTGTTGCTGGCAACATGGGCAACGCCAATTGCTGATAAAGCAGTGCTGTGAGTTCATTTAAAAAAGTATCTCGACTCTCAAAGTATCTAAATATTGTGCGCTCAGAAATATTTGCATGTTGAGCAACTTTCTTAAAACTAATTTCATCAACATCTAGTTCATGTGTTAAGTCACATGCCGCGTCCAAGATTAGGTTACGGGTAAATTCCATTTTTTTTTGCTGCAAAGTCGTCATCGGATCTAAGTGGTTTGTCATTTATAATGTAATCTTGACATAGGTACTGACATCTGTCTAATATTTATACTGATTAAAGTTTGTACTGGCTAATATCTAAAATAGGAGCATATCAGATGGAGTCGAGATCTATAATTAAACATGCGAGTGACGAAAACTGGTTAGCTGTTCTAGGGATGAGACTAAAGTTTTTATGCACCGCTGAAGAAACTAACGGCCGTTACTCCAGTATGCTCAATACCGTCCCTAAAGGGCTAGGCGCGCCTCCTCATTCACATCCTTGGGACGAAAGCTTCTATGTTTTACAAGGGCGAGTTGAACTGCGTTTAGGTGACACAATCACGCGAATGAATCCTGGTGACTATGCCTTGGTTCCGGCTAATCACGTGCATGGATTTACTGGTTTATCAGATGAAGAAGGGTTGCTCATTACGTTTGAATCTCCCAGTCATTCCCATTCGTTCTTTCAGGAAATTAACGATCGCGTAAAAACCATGCCTGATGATCTGTACAAAATGCCAGACATTGGTGAGCGCCATAAGGTCACCTTTGTTGAAGGGGGTTAAATAAATCTCTGTATTTGGATAACGTTTAAGTGACAAACAATAGATGAACAATAACGCATTTTACATTACAATCCGCGACTTTATTTTTCACTAGTGTTGGACTCAAATGGCAGCGATTGGTATAGATTATGGCACCTCAAATTCCGAGGTAGTTTTTTTTGATGGTAAGAAACACCAATTTATCAAACTTGACCCTGATCTTGATGCAGCTAATAAGATTCGATCCTCAGTCTTTATTTATTATGAAGACGATTTACCCTTGCCACCCATTGGAATTATTGAAGCAAAAGTCGCGCAAATTAAACGTGCGGTAAATGACCAGATTGAAAAAGCCAAGCAAAGCTACTATGAAGCTGCAGATCCAAGAGAGCAGCGGATCTATAGTGAAAAAATAGATGACTTGCGGGGCGAATTACACAACTTGCCAGCACTGCAGCGTAAGGCTATTCAACTGTTGCTGAAAGACATGACCGTGCAAGATTTATCCTTACAGCAACTCGTTGAAACAGGCAAATTCGCATTCGGTGAAGAGGGTTTTAAACGTTATTTAAAAATGCCGGAAAAGGGGCGTCTTATTTATTCACCCAAGAACTTTTTGGGAGCCACCTTGATTGCCGGTCAGCAGCAAGCATTCGTCGGCATTATAGCGAAACAATTGGAATTCTTTCGCCTAAGTGCTGAAAAACAATTACAAACTTCTGTGGATACAGCGGTTATTGGAAGACCTGTTAAGTTTCACGGTACTCGAGGCGACGCTGGAAACAATCAAGCCATTGAAATTATGACCCAAGCGGCGCAAAAAGCAGGCTTTAATCAAGTTGAATTTCTCGAAGAGCCCATTGCCGCGGCATATCAAATTGAACGAACCCTAGATAAACCAACCAATGTGCTGGTGGTGGATATTGGCGGTGGGACGACCGATGTGTGTTGCATTAAATTATCCCCTCAAAAACGCACGAACCTAGACCGTCAACAAGACGTACTTGCGGTGACAGGTACGCGCTTGGGAGGAATGGAGTGTGACAAAAACCTCATTGTAAAATCCATTGCACCGACCATGGGGCAGGATTTGTTAACCCAAAGCGGATTACCTATACCGCCTACCTATTTTTCAGATATGTGTGCCGTTGATGACATTGCGAAACTTAATCGGTTTTTCTCTGAAGATTATGGGTTAGAAATCGCACAAACCATGTCTATTACCAAAGATCCGAGATTGTTGGAAAGGTTGTTGATAGTACAAGAACAAAAATTATCAGCTAGACTTGTCAACTCCTCGCGTTTAGCAAAAGAATTGCTATCTTCTAAAGATGAAGTGACTCTGCCACTGCATTACATTGAGCCAGATTACGATGTTAATATTACTCTGACTGACTTGAATCGCTCGATGCAAACTTGGATGCGCAGAGTGAAACGTTTAGTCACTCAGTGTTTAGACAATAGCAGTGAGCCCCCTGAAATGTTGTTTATTACAGGCGGTATGAGTTTGTCACCGATTGTCAGAAAAGAACTGCAAGAAGTGATGTTACCTCACCTGCCCGTGATGGAAGGGGATGCTTTTAATTCAGTCTGTGAGGGGCTGGCAATACAAGCCAGTAAATTAGCGCAAACTAATTAATTGAGTAATGCGTGTTTATTTAGAATATTGAGCAATCTACCACCACAACTTTGTCGTGGCGGTAGATTAACCCAAGGTATCAAGGTTGCTATTAGTGCTGCAATACGATGCGGTAATGAGGTTTACCATTGCGTAATCTGTCAAGGGCCTCATTGACTTGGTCGAATGGGAAATATTCAGTTATTGGCTCAACTTTATGCAGGGCTGCAAAATCTAACATCGTTTTGATTGTCGCTGGGCTTCCAACTGGCGATGAAGATACTGAGCGCTGACCGGCCATTAATGGGAACAAGCTTAAATCTAGTGGTTCTGTTGTCGCTCCAACAAAATGCAAACGACCCTTTGGCGCTAGCGTTGCCACATAAGCATTCCAGTCAAGTTTTACATTTACCGTCGATATAATTAAGTCAAAGCTGCCTGCTGCTGCTTTTAACTCTTTTTGTGAACTGCTATTGAGCACTTTGTGTGCGCCCAGTTTTATTAGCTCGTCTTGTTCTTTAGTATTGCGAGTAAAGGCTGTCACTTCGCATCCCCAAGCATTCAGAAATTGCAAAGCTAAATGACCCAGTCCACCAATGCCTATCACCGCAACTTTGTCTGTTGGTTTGATATCGAATTGTAATAAAGGATTAAATACCGTGATGCCACCACAAAACAATGGCCCGGCGCTTTTTGGATTAATATTATCTGGCAGCGCCACAACTGCACTTGCTTGAGCGCGCACACGATCAGCAAATCCGCCATGTCGACCACCTAATGTCAGTTCAGCCGATGAACATAGGTTATGGTCGCCAGACTGACAGGTTCTGCAAGTATTGCAATAACCTGATTGCCAACCTAGACCAACCCGTTGACCTACTTTCAATGAGCTAACGTTTTCACCTACAGCGTTAATAATTCCAACAACTTCGTGTCCAGGAACGAAAGGATATTGGGTAAAGCCCCACTCATTGTCTAACATGCTTAGGTCACTGTGGCAGATACCGCAAGACTCAACGGTAATATCCACGTCATCGTGCTTCAAAGGACCTGGATCGTATTCAAACTTTTCTAATTTGTCTCCAGCGGCATTAGCTGCATACGCTTTAATCATTTTAATTCCTCGCATTTAAGTGGTTATTGCCTAGTAAACGGCATCGATGAGACTATTTTATGGATTTATTAAGAAGTGACAATCCATTGAAAAGAAACTCTGAGTTTCCAATATGGAAACAATGTTGTAAAATCTTCGAAAATAAAATTCCTAAATCAGTTGATTAAGCTTTGAAGATATCTAAATGACGAATAATCAGGTAATCGATTTAAAACTGTTACGACATTTTGTGGTAACTGCGGAAACGCTGAGTTACACCGAAGCGGCTAATATACTTAACGTAACCAAGTCTAAGTTGAGTAAGGATATTGCTAAACTCGAAGGGGAGTTGGGCAGTAAAGTGTTTGAGCGCTCTTCTCGCGTTGTGCGTTTATCTGAAACTGGGAAAATTCTTTATAGCCGCGCTCTGGTGCTGTTAGAAGACTCAAATCATCTGTTAAATGATATCAAAACACTGAATAGTAGTGTGTCAGGAAAGCTAAGTTTAGCTGCACCTCCGGCTTTGGGAAGGGTATTAAGCAATAGTCTTTTGCCTAACTTTTTGAAAGATTGGCCTCAAGTTAGCCTAAGCCTTAAACTTTCTTACGAATATGAAAATTTATTTAAGGAAGGCTTAGATTTGGCATTTCGGATGGGCAAGAATCAAGATGAAAACCTGATTCAACGGCAAATCGGTAAAGCAAATAGAGTATTAGTAGCCTCGCCTAATTATCTTAAACACCATGCAATCAAAACCGTTAAAGACTTAACGTCGTGTAGAAGTGTTCAATTTTTTGAACCAACACAAAACACATGGACACTGCAAAATGGTGAAAAAACTGAATATGCATCCGTTCCTGTGGCATTTCAATGTGCTGATTTTGTAGCGGTTTTAAACTGTGTGAAAAATCACTTAGGGATTGCTCAGTTGCCTTGGTTTTTAGTTCGTGATGGGATTAAGTCTGGTGAATTACGGCAGGTTTTGCCTGCATGGGTAAGTCCCAGTTTACCCATTTATATGGTTTATCGACAAGGTTTTAACAAACCCAATAAGCTCGCCGAGTTCCTAAGTTACATTGAAGCTCATAAATCCATGTTTGATTTAGAATTTATGAGCTCATGAGACAGGAAAAAATACGCTTTTAGCTTGCACTTATAAATTTAGCAACAGCATTGGCTAACGATGGGAATGCGATTGCACTGACATCAACATCTTCTATTGCTATCCATTTAGCTTCCAGTATTTCAGTTTTTTCTAAGTGTATCTTCGGTTTTTCGTTTAGCTCACAAACAAACGCGCTATCTATGGTGTTGTAATTGATATTTTTATAAAGATATTGATTCGGAAAAGAGCATAAATACTGCCACTGTGACGGAGCAATAGATACATTTAACTCCTCCATTAATTCTCTACTTAATGCTTGTTCTAAAGTTTCATGGAAATCCACAAAACCACCCGGTAGATCGAGTTTTCCTTTACAGGGATGCTTAGCACGAACTGTAAAAAGTAACTCGTTGTGGCAACTTATAATTGCGCCAACGCCACCGGCGGTGTTATGAAAATAAACAAAGTCACAGTTGGCACATTTCCAGTATCGCTGACTTACAAAACTAATCTCGGTACTTTTACATTGAGGGCAATGTTTAAACATGTTCTGGCTTTTTCGTTGTTGAATGTATTTATTGCCGATTTTACACAAAATGTGGCGACAAGGTGGAACTCATACGCCGTTTCGTTTGTATATTCGAATCAACATTATTTACTTGCGATAGCCGACTGTTTTGTTGTTGAGAGGTTTATTCATAGGCCTGTAATGGTAGAATTTTACCTTCACTATCGTGTATTAATTCTGACATTTTTACACAGCGTAAATGGGTTTGGCCGCCTGATAAGGTACTGTCATGATAAAACAAAAACCACTTGTTGTTGTATTGCACTATGGAGTGATGATTGGTCCAACCCAATACAGGGTTGAGAATGACCCCTTGATAAGTAAATGGGCCGTAAGGGCTCTTTCCGGTGGCATAAACTATTTTATGGGTGTCGCCTGTTGAATAAGAAAAGTAATACTGCTGATTATGTTTGTGTAACCATGATGCTTCAAAAAAACGTCGTTGGTTATCGCCAGCGCGCAGTAGTTTGCCGTTTTCATCATAAATAAGTATATCCTTGGGCGATTCAGCAAGGGATAACATGTCGTCAGATAATTTGGCGACTAACGGAGCGTAAGCAGGTTGATCATCGGCAGGGTAGATATCCCTTGGATGGAATTGACCATCTCGCCAGTTTTGTAGTTGTCCTCCCCAAATTCCTCCCCAATACAAATAGTAACTACCATCGTCATCTGCAAACACCGCAGGGTCGATACTGTATGTGCCTTCAATGTAATTATCTTGCGCCGTGAAAGGGCCTGTTGGACTGTCACTAACGGCAACACCAATACGAAAAATACCGTCGTACGCACGAGCCGGAAAATAAAAATAATAGCGCCCATTTTTTCTGGTTGCATCAGGTGCCCACATTTGCATTTGAGCCCAAGGCACATCCTCAACACTCAAGGCAACACCATGATCTGTCGCCTCAAAGGTATCGCTATCTAACGACAATACATGGTAGTCCCGCATAGCAAATTGTTCACCGTTATCATTTATCTCAGCGTCGGTTTGAATGTCGTGGGAGGGATAGATATAAATTTTACCATCGAATACATGGGCAGAAGGATCTGCGGTATAAATATGCTCTACTAATGGTCGGTGTTTCGGCTGTAAAGATTGTGCGCGAGCCAAATCTTGTTGCTGTTTGCTCTGCGCGTCACTCAATTCAATTTCGAGTGGACTGAGAGGCTGCTCATTGTGGTTGCTCATGAAGGCTCCAAATAGCGATACATATTCGTTTTCGATTGTATGTTGAATGACCCCGAACCGGCTATTTGACTAGCCTCGGGATAGTTTGAGATCAGCTTCGATACGCTGTTCCATCTTCTTGTTTATCTCATAGAAAAATAGGCATCCACAGCCGAGTAAGAAAGGTATGGCGGCATAGATACTCACTGCAGTTTTAATTCCATTAATTGTGTCTGGAGCTTGTACCACCAAGTCTGCGTTGTAGTGATAATAGGCCAAGATGCCTGCCACTAACGAACCGCCTATTGCCAGCCCAGCCTTGAGACCAAATAACATAGCTGAAAAGACAATTGCCGTAGCTCGACGATTATTTTTCCATTCAGAGTAATCGGCCACATCGGCAATCATTGCCCATAAAATTGGGGTGGTAATGCCGTAGAAAAAACCATGAAAAATTTGCGAGCCAAACATCAAGGCGATAGATTCTGGCGAGTAAAAATAGAAAAACAGCACGAACAACGTGGATAAAAACAATGCACAACCAAATACATCGCGTTTGCCAAATCTGTCTGCTAGTGGCTTAGAAAAACCAATTCCAATTATCATAAAAATGATGCCACAGGCGTTAAAAATACTGTTGCCTGATATTGCCGTGTCCTTAGGCCATTGGAACTCAGCCAATCCGGCATTGGTTAATAAGCTGTTTAGCCCTGCAATGAGATTGTTAAAACCGATATTCTGGTGAAATTGAGCAAGGTGGGCTTCGTCGACATAATTTTGGAAATAATAGATATACATGCCGCCTTTAAGGGCAAGGGTAATAAAAACAAGAATAGTGAGTATCAACATAATCACCCAAGGTTTGTTTTTTAATAGATCAACAATGTCTTGTTTTATCGATGATTTTTGTTCGACTTTGGTGATGACCCTTTCTTTTGTGGTGATAAAGGTGATGAGGAAAAACACGATTCCCACAATTGAAAATATCATCATGGTATTTTCAAATCCCACCGCTTTGTCACCATCACCAAGAATAAGTACTAAAGGCAGTAACAAAACCTGAATAATAAATTGCGCGATCATAACTGCAACAAAGCGATAAGCTGACATACTATTGCGCTGTTTCATGTTGCCAGTAATGACGCCACTTAGTGCAGAATAAGGCAAGTTATTAGCGGAATAGACTAGTACTAAGGCGATGTAGGTAATAAACGCATATAACACCTTACCTTCGGGCGCAAAGTCAGGAGTTGTAAAAGCCAATAAGGCTAAGGTTCCAAAAGGGATGGATGTCCATAATATCCAAGGTCGATAACGGCCCCAGCGGGTTTGGGTTCTATCGGCAATAATTCCCATAACCGGACTGAAAAATGCGCCAATCATGCCGCCAGTGAAAATGATCATGGTTGCTGTTTGTGCTGGAATTTTGTAAACGTCGGTATAGAAAAAAGCAATAAAGGTAACAAAAGTTTGAAATATCAGATTGGCAGCTAAGTCACCTAGGCTGTATCCAACTTTCTCTACTACCGATAATTTGTCAGCAATAGGTGCTTTGTTTAACGAGTCTTCTGTTAGGTCGATATTATTCATATTTTTATAATTCTTTTAGTTACCGCTTAACTATGGAAAGTAACAGGTAAATCAGTACCTATCTAGCGAACAACTTAAAACACTAAGGCGAGATTAAAAAAAGTAAAAGATGTAATTAAAAAGTTAAAGAGAAATGAGGTGGGAAGCTCACAGGTCTGGATAAATTAGCACTGGGAGCTTGGTTAGCACTTTTAATGTTGTTAACGATGAGTTGATTTTGCGCAAGTAATAACAGATTGTTGACGGTTATAAAGAGCCTGCTGCTTAGGGATTTAAGCCTGCAGGCTAGGGTAAGTTTTACAGTTGTTTTGTACGAAATAATCTAATTATTGCCAATGGAGTAATGATTAATAACCAGAATAAACTGCCGCCTTGGCGCTCAACTTCCGCTTCTAGTGCATCACAATTATCTATAGAGCCGCCTGAAATTGGTTCTAATTTTACCGCCACATAATGGGTGGTTTCAATTTCAGCGCCATAATCATCATAGATAATCTCGCCAGATAGATTGCGACTCGCCTCTGTTACTGTGGCTGTGGCAACAATGGTATTGTCATCGTTGATGCCGTGAACTTCTACGATGTTGTACTCGCTATTACATTCAAGCAAAGTATTTATCTCATTGAAAAGGTCATTTCGATAATCGTATAGAAAAGCGCCGGTACGACTTGTACCCGAAGTGGTGAGTTCCGAATCTCCGTATCCGATAATCATATTTTGATTATTGATATCAGTAGCATAGCTATTGGCAGTCGTATAAAAATCATCTGGGTATTCGGTGACGTCAGCATCCACATCGTGAACAAAAAACTTATTGACTAAACTGCCTTGAACTAACTTTGAAGCATAACCTACCACTATGTTGTCATTATTAATTGCCGTAGCAGAACTGGAATAAACGCTCTCATCTTGGTTAATTGTAGTGACTTCATCATCTATATAAATAGCCGCCGATGTAATAAGGGTTGTGGTATCTAAGTAGTAATCAGGGGATTCTCCCACAGCAACCCCATAATCATTGATTGCTACCGCTGTGCTGCTATATACGGTTTCATCACTGCTATCGGGTTCGATTAGCATGGGTAAAACATAAGTGTCAGTTACGCTCCCGCGTCCATCTACTTGCCATATAATTCCTCGGCGTTGTGATATTGTGGTGACGCTGCTGTTCAGTTCAATGCTCAAGCTGCGTAAACAGGATTCTTCTGGCACATCAGCACGTACTTCATCATCTGCACAGTCTTCTACACTTTGCGCAAACTCATCTGATACCAACTCAGTGGTTCCATAGCCAACAACTTGGTTACTATCATTTATGTCGAAGGCGTAACTTAGACCGCCAGCCGTGGTGTCAGGAGGAGGCAGGGCAACTGTATCGCCATCAATATAGGCAAAACCTCTGACATAAAAGTCATTTAGTACATAGGTAACATCGTCAATATCTTCATTGATATAATCGAGGGTGTAAAATCCGTCAAAACCGTATCCTACGGCATAACCAAAGTCGTTAATCCCTTGCAGATCGACAAAGGTACTATTGCTATAGTCATCAGTGGAGGAATCAACACTGTCAAATCCGTGTAACTCTTGACTGTCTGACTCGGTGGCTATAAAGCCGTTTTGTGTGGAAATTTGTTGGTATAACTGGTTCTCAGCGAAAGATTGAATATAGCTATATAGAAATGCGTAGTCATCATCATTGAAATCACCTACTTTTGCTGATTCTACGTCTGTCAAATAACTAGACAATGAATCGAAGTCGAGTAGCGATATGTCTATCGGTGGATTATATTTAGTCACGAGATTGACGGTGACCTCACCAATACTGTTAATGTCCGTGGGAGACGAATTCTCTCCTAATTCGGCTACTGGTAATTCTACTACTTTGTATTGCGCCCCATAGACCTTAAAACCCAATAATAAGGAGCAAGACAGCGCTAGTACAAGTCGGATTGTTTTCATTGAATTTCCTGTTTACTGCTTTTTAGCTACGCTCACATGCAGATTTCACGCATCTCTTATGGCAGGCACAATTAAATTGTGCCTGCACTTATAAAGGAATTACGGTAATTTTACTTGCGAGGAGTTGTCAGATTACTCGTCAGATTTTTGGTTAACTAAGGTCATCTCATAACCTGAGGGCATAGACTCATTTTCTGCGAATATCAGAAATTGCTCAACACTGTCTTCATCTAATGTCATCGTTAAGCTGTCCATTATGACGTCGGTACCGTCTATAGTGGCAATGGCGAAAATATCGTAGGTATTATTGAGCAATGAAACTGAACCACTGCTGGTTTCTAAAACTGATAATTTACTTTCAGCCGTTGATATTATTTCGTCGCTCAATACAAAGTAAAAAGTCACACGGCTAAAGTCATCAGAATCAGACAAGTTAACCACTTTGATACCATGACTATAGATACTTGAGCTGTTGCTTTTGGTAATTGTGAGTGATTTTATGGTGGCTTCGTAACCGTCTACAACACCATCACTATTTTCATCGATGTCATCATCTTCGTCATCATCAATAGGATCAACTTTGCTATAAATGAAGATAGTACTGTCAGCATTTTCTTCAAGGCTTAACAAGGCATCACTAATAAAGGTGTCTTCGGTATAAGTGTCCAATACATCAAATCCGTAATCGCCATTTGCAGTGGTTGTTGAAGTACTGAATTCTCCAGTGGCTAAACCTTCTATCAATACCTCTGAATCATCATTTAATTTGACATCAATATTCATGTATCCACGATAGTTAGGTAAATAATCGGATTCATCAACACCGTTATAAAATCCAAAGGAGGCTTCTGAGTCCACATCATTTAATAGGGTCACGCCGTTGGTGCCAATGCTATCGATAGCAAAAGGTGAAGAGCCAACCCCAACGTTTTCACGTAACACGATGACATACTGGCTCACGGTGGTATACGACTGATCCGTAGAGGTATAGATAACCTCGTCACTGCCAGCTTCGGTGATGTAGAAAATATATTGATCTTGATCCATTTTTATATTTTCAGACAACTCGGTATAACTGCTGCTAGTCACAAATACCGCTTCGTTAAAAGTTTCATTATCTGCAGACATATATACGTCAACATATTGGTAGTCAGGGTGCAGATTTAAGAACCTAAGGTTAAACAAGTCATCGTCGTCGTCATCATCGTCATCGACTACCGCAATATCAAATTTAAGTACCTCGGGGTCTCTAATATCGCCCGTCATAGCAAGGAACGTAATGCTGTCAGAGTTGATGCTTAATTGTTCCTGATAGACCATTTCGAGATCACTGCGATCACTACTTTCTTCATCCTGCCATGCTAATTCAACATAATAGCTACCCGTATCCAACTCGTTATTTGCACTGACTTCTGCAAACTCCACAGCGCTGTAGGTAAGTTCAATTTCATCGTCGTCGTCATTATCTAAATCTTCATCAACTGTGAGGTAAACCCCAGGCGCATTCGCCGATGCATTATAGAATTTAATATAACCTGAACTGTCGTCGTCACTGCCACAGCCAGTTAGTACGAATAGCATTAAACCCATACATACCCAAGGGTAGTAAGTGAATTTAAGGGGGGTCTTACTGATTTTCATGGATTCTCCACATTAATTATTGTTGGCAAAAGCGAGGTAATGAGCATAGAAGTCATATTTCTCACAATGGCGATTCGGACAGAGTTAAGTTCTACTTAGTTCATTAGTAAGGGGCGTCTTTACAGAAACTTTACGATCTAAATGAATTTGTTATCTCACTTGCTAAAAGCCCTTAAGAGGTCACCATGAAGCGTATGAATCAACGAGCATCCGATGATTTATTTTGGGAAAAAGGTAGCGGTTTTTCGCCTAACTAATCCAAATATCAATTTAGTATGCAAATACTCTGGCTTAGTTATAACTGTTTTGAGATGAGCTTTATTCAACGCACCTATATGAATGTTAAGTGTTAACCACTAAAAAATTGAAATGACATTTCATGATGTACAAAACATCCAATTTGGTGCAAAGCAGAAATGATTGAATAAAAATTCACTTTTTAGTGCATATTTACTCTTTTTTGAAGGTCGAAATGGGCTAGGGTAAGCGCAGCGTTTAGGGTTGAGCAAAATATTGGAAGTCTCATTGTATATTACAATATGTTTCTAAAATCATGACATATAGAAAATTATATCATTATAAGCGGTCATAATTAGGATGTTTATAACTTTAAGTCGGGTTAAAAAATTCTCCAATGTATAATTATCATCCGTATTTCCATTCCATTGCATCGAAATAGTGCGAGTTTTCAAAATGCATAAATGAAGTTTATTTTTGCATAAGATTTTTTTATCAAATTTAAAAAATATTAATTAATCTTATCTCAATCCTCAAATTTCAATAAGAAAATCTTATATGTTACAGCCTGTAAATAAAATGTTTTTATATCTTTCAAGTTGCTGTTATTAAAGATATTTTTTTATCTTTTTAGGTTGTTTCAATTTAACTTCTTCAAAGGAATTCAATAATAATTTTTTAAATCAATGTTTTAGGTATGACTTGTGCTTTTAACTCGTTGCAAGTGTAACGACGTGAAAATGCATTTATGTTTTAAGTCACAAAAAATCAGCAAATAAAAATAACTATTACATCCTTTGTACAGGAGAAGAACACATGAAAAGCCCCATTAAATCAAAAACGCATAGAGTTACCTATCTGGCTACATTGATTTCTAGCATGTTGGCAGTGAACACCGCTCTTGCTCAGGAAGCAGCTAGTGAATACGACAGTTTGAGTGAGGATTCCAAGTTGGAATCGATACAAATTACAGGATCACGGGTAGCAAGGGACGGCTATGACACGCCAGCACCCGTGACCATAATGACACAAGATGACATTAATGCTTACGCACCAGGAAGTGTGGCTGAGTTTGTTAATACGTTACCTTCTGTTACCGGCAGTAGTACCGCGTCTACATCATCCGGCTCATTGAGTAACGGTGCCTCAGGTATCGCAGCATTGAACTTAAGAAACTTGGGTGTCGGTCGTACCTTGGTGTTATTCGACGGTCAGCGTAACGTCGTGTCTGCATCAACGGGTCAGGTAGATACCAATACTTTCCCACAGGCATTGATCAAAAATGTTGAGGTGGTAACTGGCGGTGCATCCTCTGTATATGGCTCAGATGCCGTGAGTGGTGTAGTGAACTTTATACTCGATAAAGAATATACCGGTTTTAAATCTCAAGTTGAGTATGGCGAAACCACCTACAGTGATAGAGAAAATGGCAAAGTGGTACTAACCTACGGTACTGAATTGGCCGATGGAGCAGGGCACTTATTATTAAGTGGCGAATACTACTCTGCAAATGGCATTCACTATGAGACGCGAGATTGGGCAGAAAGAGGTTATGTTGGGATGATAAATCCTGATACCAGCGACGGTTCTCCATTCTTCTTAGTGGATGAAGGCATTGGTATTTCTAATTATACACCAGGCGGAATGATCGCATCTGGTCCTTTATATGGTACCTATTTTGGCGTTGATGGCGCAGTTAATCAGCTGGCTTTTGGCGATGTTTCAGGTCAGTGGATGCAAGGTGGTGATTGGCAATATACTTCTTCGGGTATGGTCGGCACGAACTCTTTAGCAGCCGATGAAGAACGTAAAAATTTATTTGCTCGTCTGAGTTATATGATTGGCGAAACAGAGGTGTATTTGCAAGGTTCTTATGCTGAATATGAAGGCTTAGCTTATTACATCAATCCGACCACTAAAGGCGTTACTATATATGCTGACAATGCATATTTACCTGATTCAATAGCCACGCAAATGGCAGACGAAGGGTTAGAGAGCTTTAGTTTAAATACAAGTAATGTCGACATGCCTGCATCAGGCGCAAATAACGTCCGCGATACCACTCGAATTGTATTGGGTGCTGATGGTGAATTTGAGATGGGCGGCAAGTACTTTACTTGGGATGCTTATTATCAATACGGTAAAACCAAAACCGATGAGCATATGACCCCTACCTATAATTCAGCTCGTTTAACTTTGGCAACCGATGCGGTAGTTGATTCTTCCACTGGCGAAGTTGTTTGTCGTTCTACCTTAACTGACCCCAGTAACGGCTGTGTTCCATTAAATCGTCTAGGTGTAGGTGTTGCCAGTGACGAAGCATTGGATTACGTATTAGGTCGTCCGCGCCGTGAACAAGAATTTATTCAAAATGTGGCTGCTGTTAACTTCAGTACCGGTGATTTTGAGGGCTGGGCGGGTCCAATTTCTGTTGCTTTTGGTGCTGAATACCGTAAAGAAGAAATGGATGGTTATGTCGAGTCACAATATCAATCAGGCTGGAAATACGGTAACTACAAAGTGACTGAAGGTGACTACGATGTAATCGAAGGTTATGTTGAAACGTTGATCCCACTAATGGATGATTTAGACTTTAATGGTGCAGTCCGCTACACCGATTACAGTACCTCTGGTGGTGTCACTACCTGGAAAGCGGGTTTAACCTATCAACCGATCGAAGATGCAACATTTCGTTTAACCAAGTCACGTGATATCCGTGCGCCTAACTTGAGTGAACTCTACGCTGCAGGTACTGCCCGTAGTAACTCTGTTACAATCGACGGCGCATCAGTTCCTATGATTCAAAACCTGCAAGGAAACCCTGATGTAGCGCCAGAAGAAGCCGATTCTTTGGGAATAGGTGTAATTTTACGTCCTAGCTTCTTAGAAAATTTCTCTGCTGCAATTGATTATTACGAAGTTGAAATCGATGGCATCATTAGTTTCGTATCAGCTGATGATACCGCGGAATTCTGCGTTGAATTTGGTGTCCAGAAATACTGTGACAACATGATTTATGATGAAACAGGTACGCTACAAACCATCAACCTTTTGTATGACAACCTAAACGTGATGACGGCCAAAGGTGTGGATTACGATTTGACTTATACCTTCGACCTAGCTGATGCATTTGCTGATGCCCCTGGTTCGTTGAAATTGCGTTTCTTAGCCACTAATTATTTAGAAAGTATCACCGATAATGGTGTTACTGCGGTTGATTCTGCTGGTGCCAATACGACTAGCACACCAGATTGGAAATACCGTGCTTCTGCAACTTATACCCTAGATGGTGTCACGGTTGATTTGACCGCTCGAGGTGTCAGTGATGGGGTGTTAAGTAATGCTTATATTGAGTGTACTTCTAGTTGTCCTGAAAGTGTTGCGCCTAACTACACAATCAATGACAACAGTGTTGATGGTGAAGTTTACTTTGATTTGTATGCCGCTAAAAAAGTTAGCTTTAGTCAAGACTCTGAAGCTGAATTTTACCTATCAATCCGCAATCTCTTTGACACCGATCCGGCAGATGTCGCATTTCCTGCTTCTCAAGGTTCTGAAAACCGTCCTGGCTATTTAGAAACACACCGCGGTTTGTACGACGTATTGGGTCGTCAGTTTAAAGTTGGCTTCCGAGTAGAAATGTAATGAACAAAAAGCTAATCAAAAAGGACAAAAGCATGTTTAAACGCAACGTTTTAAACGCCATCATTGGCTTAACTATGACGTCAATTGTTGGTTCAGCTGCAGCTTTTGAAGATATGTCTCAAGTCGAGCGTATGGAAGCAAAAATGACACTGATTGATGCAGTCGGTGCTAAAGCTAAGCAAGCGCAGGTGATGAACGATATGATCTTCAGTTTTGGGGAATTAGGCTTCCAAGAATTTGAAACCTCTGCATACCTAACCAAAATATTAGAAGACAATGGATTTACCATAGAGCGTGGTATTTCCGGTATTCCAACAGCTTGGATGGCGACTTGGGGAGATGGCGGTCCCGTCATCGCCCTTGGCTCTGATATTGATGGCATCCCCAAGGCTTCTCAGAAGCCTGGGGTGGCTTATCATGATCCTATTGTTGAAGGCGCTCCTGGCCATGGTGAAGGGCATAACTCTGGGCAAGTGGTTAACATCCTTGCGGCGTTAACCGTTAAAGAGTACATGGAAAAAAATGATATCGATGGCACCATTAAAATTTGGCCTGGTGTGGCTGAAGAGCAGTTAGGGACTAAAGCTTATTACGTCCGTGACGGCTACTTTGATGAAGTTGATGCTGTATTGTTTTCCCACGTATCCAATAGTTTCAGTACGAGCTGGGGAGCTGGCCGAGGAAACGGTTTAGTCTCAGTGCAATATGACTTCTTTGGTGAATCTGCGCACAGTGCTGGTTCTCCTTGGCGTGGCCGTAGTGCATTAGATGCTGTTGAATTAATGAGTGTGGGTATTAATTACCGCCGCGAACATTTGCGTTTATCCCAACGCATCCACTCTATAATTGTAGATGGCGGTGACCAGCCAAATGTTGTACCTCAAAAAGCGAGTATCTGGTACTTCTTTAGAGAAACTGATTTTCCCCATATTAAATCCTTGTGGGAAATTGGTGACAAAATGGCAGAAGGGGCATCTCTGATGAGTAATACCTCTTGGTCATCGACGGTTTTAGGTTCAGCTTGGCCACAACATATGAACAAAGCTATTGCTGAAGATGCCTACGAAAATATCAAATTGGTAGGCATGCCTGAGTGGTCAGCTGATGACATCGCTTTGGCTAAAGCGTTACAAACTGAAATTGGTGTCGCGCCGGAAGGCCTTAAAACGGAGCTCAATCCGTTACTCGATCCGCCTGATCCTGCCAAGTTAACGGGTGGCGGTTCTGACGATATTGGTGATATTTCTTGGCAAGTACCTACTATCACCTTGCGCTACCCAGCTAATATTCCTAATTTACCCGGGCACAACTGGTCTAACTCAGTTGCTATGGCAACCCCTATTGCTCACAAAGGGATTGTTGCTGGTGCTAAAGCGCAAGCCTTGAATTTATTCGACTTGTTGACCAATAGTGCGTTGATGGATGAAGCATGGGATTATTATAAGAACGTGCAAACGAAAGAAGACAAATACACGCCTTTATTGCGTCCTCAAGACAAGCCTGCCATTCATTTAAACAAAGAAATAATGGCAACTTACAAGTCTGAATTGGAAAAGTTCTACTACGATCCTGAAAAGTACGATACCTACTTAGAACAATTAGGTGTCGAATATCCAACCGTTAAAAACCCTTAGTACAGGTATTTGGTGGCAGTCGTTGGCTGTCACCATATTTTCGTTGAATAAGTAATGGTCACCGTGATCATAGTTAATGAACGTCTCGGAGCATATCAAGATGTTAAGTTTCACTAAAAAAAGTCTCACCAAAAAGGCAGGCATGGCAATGCTTGGCTTAATTTTTTCTCAATGCACTTTAGCAACTACCTTCACCGACGCACAGCGCGAGACGGCTAAGCAACAAGTTGCCGCCGCAGTCGATAAAAATGCAAAACTTGCTCAAGTCATGAACGACATGATTTTTTCTTTCGGTGAGTTAGGTTTCCAAGAGTTTGAAACATCAGCCTATCTAACCAATCATTTAGCTGAACAAGGCTTTAAAATAGAAAAGGGCATTGCTGGTATTCCAACGGCATGGGTAGCCACTTGGGGTTCCGGTAAACCCGTCATTGCCTTGGGAACCGATTTAGACGGTATTCCCAAAGCCTCGCAAAAACCCGGTGTCGCCTATCATGATCCTATTGTTGAAGGTGCTCCTGGCCACGGTGAAGGGCACAATTCTGGCCAAGTGGTGAATATATTGGCTGCTATGGCGCTTAAAGAATATATGTCAGAAAACAATATTGAAGGCACCATTATGTTATGGCCTGGTGTTGCTGAAGAGCAGCTTGCCACTAAAGCCTATTATGTGCGTGAAGGTTATTTTGACGATGTTGATGCGGTACTGTATTCCCACGTAGGTAACCGTTTTGGTACGTTTTATGGCAACCCATTCTTCTCTGGGATGGTGTCAGTCCAATATAATTTTTATGGTGAGTCTGCTCACAGTGCTGGTGCACCTTGGCGTGGCAGAAGCGCATTAGATGCCGTTGAGTTGATGAGTGTGGGTATTAACTATCGTCGTGAGCATTTACGCATCGCTCAGCGCACTCACTCGGTAGTGGTCGATGGTGGCGATCAGCCTAATGTAGTGCCTTCTAAGGCGACTTCTTGGTATTACTTTAGAGAGTTAGACTACCCACACGTAAAAGCTCTTTGGGAAGTGGGTGACAAAATCGCACAGGGTGCAGCTTTGATGACTAACACCACGTGGGATTCAACGGTAATGGGAACGGCTTGGCCTGGTCATTACAATAAACCTATGGCAATGCGGGCCTTTGAAAATATCCAAAAAGTCGGTATGCCTGAGTGGTCTGAAGACGATATTTTGCTGGCCAAATCATTGCAAAAAGAAGTGGGTGCGCCACAAACGGGTTTACCCACAGAGGTAATGCCTGTTGTTGCCCCCCCAGATCCTAAAACAATGACTGGCGGCGGCTCTGACGACATGGGAGATATCTCTTGGGTAACGCCTTCAATGTGGCTGTCTTATCCTTCAAACATTCCTAATTTGCAAGGACACCACTGGTCCAACGCAGTAGCAATGGCTACGCCTATTGCTCACAAGGGGATTGTTGCAGGTGCTAAAGCACATGCCATGACGATGATTGATTTATTCACCGATCCTGAATTGATGGCTGAGGTGCAAGACTATTTCGACAATGTTCAAACCAAAGATATGAAATATCAATCATTTTTACGTGATACCGATAAGCCACAAATTCATTTGAATGAGAATATCATGGGTGAATTTAGAGAAAAGATGCGACCTTTTTATTACGATCCTGAAAAGTACGATACGTACCTTGAGCAGTTAGGTATTGAGTATCCAATGGTGAAAGAATAATGAAAGGTGGCTTTATCTCAGAACTTCTGAACCGCACCCTACCGGCAACTTTGCGAGTAGCGGCAATTTTCGTTGTCGCTATCAGTCAAAGTTCGGCTGCGAGTTTAAGTGACAGTGAGCGTCGAGCCGCTAAAGAGCAAATCGCAGCGAAAATTGAAGGCCAGAAGAAATTAGCGCAAGTCATGAATGACACCCTCTATTCCTTTGGCGAGTTGGGGTTTCAAGAAATTGAAACTTCTGCTTATTTAACCCAATTTCTCACGGAGCAGGGGTTTACAGTCGAAAAAGGTATCTCTGATATTCCCACAGCATGGATAGCCAAGTGGGGAAGCGGAAAACCGGTTATTGCGCTAGGTACTGATTTAGATGGTATTCCTAAAGGCTCGCAAAAACCCGGTGTCGCCTATCATGACCCCATTGTTGATGGAGCTCCTGGTCATGGTGAAGGTCATAATTCAGGTCAGGTGGTGAATATTATTGCTGCATTGGCCCTTAAGGATTATATGTCTGAGCATCAAATAGAAGGCACAATCATGCTTTGGCCTGGGGTGGCTGAAGAGCAACTCGCTACCAAAGCTTATTATGTGCGTGACGGGTATTTTGATGATGTAGATGCGGTCTTGTACTCACATGTAGGAAGTGGTTTTGGCACTTTCTACGGAGAAGTGGGTATGTCAGGTTTAGTGTCAGTTCAATATAATTTCTATGGTGAGTCAGCCCACAGTGCTAGTGGTCCCTGGCGAGGAAGAAGTGCTTTAGATGCTGTAGAGCTGATGAGCGTCGGACTAAATTACCGTCGAGAGCATTTACGCTTAGCGCAACGCATTCACTCAGTGATTGCTGATGGTGGTGACCAACCTAATGTAGTGCCATCTAAAGCAACGGCATGGTATTACTTTCGTGAAATGGACTACGACCACATTAAAGCGTTGTGGGAAGTGGGTGACAAAATTGCCGAAGGCGCAGCACTGATGACCGATACCTCTTGGGATTCAGTCGTCATGGGAACGGCTTGGCCCGGACACTTTAATAAACCTATGGCATTGCGTGCTTATGAAAACATTAAAGCGGTTGGTATGCCCCAATGGTCTGCTGAAGACATCACTTTGGCCAAAGCAGTTCAAACCGAGATTGGTGCCAGTGCTGTTGGTTTGTATAGCAAGGTGATGCCGATTGGTGATCCTCGCAAGCCTAAAGTACCAACCGGTGGCCCCTCTGACGATGTAGGCGATATCTCATGGAGTGTGCCAACTATCTTTATGTTGTACCCATCTAATATTCCTAATTTGCCTGGTCATCACTGGTCTAATGCCGTGTCGATGGCTACGCCAATCGCTCATAAAGGTATTATTGCAGGAGCGAAAGCCCACGGGATGACCATGATCGATCTATTTACTGATCCGCAGTTAATGAAAGAGGTGTCTGACTACTTTACCGATGTACAAACGAAAGAGGTTAAATACCAGTCGCTACTGCGCAAAGATGACAAACCGCAAACTCAGCTAAACGAGGAGATTATGCAGCGTTATCGAGCGAAAATGCGGGCTTATTACTATGATGCGGATAAATATGAAACTTATATGGACCAGCTTGGTGTGAAATATCCAACAGTTAAAGCTAAACCCTAGTTAGGTCTGATATGAAAGTGTGGTAGATAAATAATAATAGCAATTTGTGTTCGTGTGTGTGCTCCCTAGAGCAATTTCCAGCACCCAAGGTTTACCTTGAGGTGCTGTTTTTTTAGATAATTACTTTTAATCTGCGATCATCATCAACTTTCATCAAGCTAAATACTCAGTTTGTTTAAATCGCCAGTTGTGCAACCATATCTTTGGCCAGTAACTCAATGGCTTCGGAACGCACTTTCTGTGGATTCAACAAGCATACGCCAATGTAACCTAAATCAGGTAAATCGGCTTGCGGTGGCAACACAAAAAGGCCGGGTGGCACAGTGCTTCTTGCTAATACAGTGATGCCTAAATCTTCGTTAATTGCCGCCTGAATACCGTTTAAATCGGAGATGGTATACACAATTTGCCACTGTTTTTTGCACTTGCCTAAAACATTCGTTGCCCGTTTGCGATAAATGCAAGGGGCGGGGGCTGCAATAAGCGGAAGTTTATTTGGCACTTTATTAACGTATCTTTGGCTGCCCACCCAAACTAACTGATCGGTAATGATAAAACCTTCCTGATCAGGATCGGGTTGTTCCTGTAGGGATAATATTAGATCAAATTGACTTTTAAGGGGCTCACAAACCAAGTCTTTGCTTAGCGCACAATGCACTTCTAAGGAGACTTCCGGGTAAGTGTGGGTAAATCGGCGAATTATCTTAGGCATCAAAGTTGTGGAGAACTCACTTGGAATTCCCAATTTGATGTTTCCGCTGACTTGAGGTTTACCAAATTCGGCCATTGCCTGATCATTTAGCATAAGTATTTTCATGCCAAATTCTAATAGCTTACTGCCGGCTAACGTTAGGGTAAGTCGATTCCCTTCACGCAAAAAAAGTTTTTCACCAACAACTTCTTCAAGTTTTTTTATCTGCAAACTGATAGCAGGTTGCGTGCGTTTAAGCCGCTCTGCGCACATGGTATAGCTGCCTGTTTGCGCAATAGTCACAAATGAACGTAGAAAATCGATAGATAAATTTTTCATGGCTTCACTCCTGTAAAGTGGGGTGGCATTTTTTAGTTTATGCCTTATTAAAGCCATATTAAAATCTTATGAGCTCATATTTATTATTAATTTTATTTATTGCCTGTGTAGTTCTAGCATAGAGTTTCTGGAAAGGCAATGGACATATAATGATGCAACTAAATAACCCGTTAAAAGCTGTAGACCCTGAGATTTTCGATGTAATCGAAGATGAAGAAAAACGACAAGAAGCGCATATCGAATTGATAGCTTCAGAAAACTATACAAGTAAAGCGGTGATGGAAGCACAAGGTAGCGTGTTAACCAATAAATATGCTGAAGGCTATCCTGGCAAACGTTATTACGGTGGATGTGAATTTGCCGACAAAGCGGAAACGTTAGCAATCGAGCGTGCTAAACAACTATTTGCAGCAGACTACGCGAATGTACAACCGCATTCTGGTTCGCAAGCAAATGCCGCTGTTTACATGGCACTACTTAAGCCCGGCGATACAATTTTAGGTTTAAGTCTGGATCACGGTGGTCATTTGACCCACGGTGCAAAACCGAATTTTTCTGGAAAGTTATATAACGCGATCCAATATGGTTTAAATACTGACAGCGGTGAAATTGACTATCAACAAGTGGCTGAATTGGCGCAAGAGCATCAACCTAAAATGATTGTTGCAGGATTTTCTGCTTATTCCCGTGTGGTTGACTGGCAGAAATTCAAAGATATCGCACAAAGCGTTGGTGCCTACTTGTTTGTAGACATGGCCCATGTGGCAGGTTTGGTTGCAGCGGGTCTGTATCCTAATCCTGTGCCAATCGCAGACGTAGTTACTACTACTACTCATAAAACCCTTCGTGGCCCCCGTGGTGGCTTAATAGTGTGTAAGTCAAACCCTGAACTGGAAAAGAAGTTTAACTCTTTAATTTTCCCCGGTATTCAAGGTGGCCCATTAATGCACGTAATTGCCGCAAAAGCAGTAGCGTTCAAAGAAGCGTTAGCCCCTGAATTTACGACTTACCAACAACAAGTGATTGATAATGCGCGGGCGATGGCTGATGTTTTCTTAAAGCGTGGTTATGGTGTGGTTTCTGGTGGCACTGACAATCATTTATTTTTAGTGGATTTAATTGCCCGAGGAATGACAGGAAAAGAAGCTGACGCGTTGCTTGGTTCGGTGAACATAACCGTTAACAAAAATACCGTGCCCAATGATCCACAATCACCTTTTGTGACCAGTGGAATTCGCATTGGTACGCCGGCAGTGACCTCTAGAGGGTTTAAAGTTGAGCACGTAACCGATTTGGCAAATTGGATATGTGATTTATTAGATAATCCTGAAGACGCTAGCATAAGCGAAAAAGTTAAGGCTAACGTTGCTCAACTTACCGCTAAATTTCCGGTATACGGATAAACAAAAAAAGCGCTGGATCCAAAGGATGCAGCGCTTTTCTATTATTTACCTTTAAGGTTAAGTCTAATTATCCTGCTGTCAGCCTATTGAGCTCCTGCTAACTTTGTAGAATTAGATAACGCTTTAGGTGAGTTGGGGTCTTTATTAATAATTTCGACTGCATATTCCAATGCGCCCAGCAAATTATCAAAAGACTCAACGTCTGTTTGCGCGGCATTAATTCCTTTCAACACCTTTTTAATCGCATCATTAGCACCACAAATAATCAACTTTCTACCAGCACTTTTAGCATCGGTGGCAACCGTTTCAACTGCCATCCCCGCGGATACATCAACTGTGGGGACTCGGGTAAAGTCCATGATTAATACCTGTGAACCTGGTTTTACTTTGTCACGCACATGGTGTCCAACATCGGCCGCAGCACCAAAGCTAAGCGGTCCGCCGAAACTAAAGATACTTACTCTACCGTCAGCTTGTTTAAGTAGCGCATTTTCTTTAGGGTCGTTCAGCGTGTCGGGGATTTTCTTTAAATCTTCGATCTGTATTTGAGCGATTTGACGAACAAATGCCAATGCCGCCAATACAACACCCACACCCACAGCTGTGACAAGGTCAACAAATACAGTTAGGCCCAATACAAGAATCATCAATGCAAAGTCCCAACGAGGACCATTATGAGCTCGTTTTAGGTAACTCCAATCAATAATATCCAGACCTACTTTCACCAATAACCCAGCTAAAACTGCATGGGGGATACTCGCGGCAAGTGGGCTTAATCCTAGCACTACAGCAAGTAATACAAGGGAGTGAACCATCCCAGAGATTCGGGTTTTACCACCGGTTCTGATATTTACAACAGTACGCATTGTTGCGCCAGCACCAGCAATACCACCAATTAAGCCAGCAACCGTATTACCTATACCTTGACCAATAAGTTCTTTTTTACTGTCATGGCGAGTACGAGTCATGTTGTCAGCCACCAAAGAGGTTAACAAGCTGTCTATGGCCCCCAAAATAGCAAGTATGAAAGCGGCTTCTAAGATTAGAAAGAATTGGCTTTGTTCGTAAACCGGCAGATGCAAACTCGGTAGTCCGGTAGGGATATTACCTAGTGCTGGTACGTTGGAAAAAGCAAAGCTTGCTAGCGTTCCAATTACCAGTGCCGCTAATGGTCCAGGTATGTATTTACCTAAAGTTGGCGGCCATTTGTAAGCGATGAGTAAGGTACCTATACCTAATATCAAAGTGGCAATGTTAATGTCTGCCAAAGCTGTCGGAATATAGCTTAATGCACCAATAGTCCCGCTTGGAGGCTCATGCCCCAACAGTCGACCGAGCTGGAGAATAATAATAATTGCGCCAATTCCAGTCATAAAACCAGAAATTACCGGGTAGGGAACCAATCGAATGTATTGACCGACCCCTAATAAACCAAACACAATTTGGAAAAGGCCAGCTAACATAACAGCCGTAAAAATTAACGCAGCATCACCAGATAAACTGGCAAAAAGACCCGCTAACACTACTACCATCGGACCCGTTGGACCTGATATTTGTGAAGGTGTTCCACCAAACAGGGCGGCAAAAAAGCCTAAGGCAATAGCACCATAAAGGCCTGCCATTGGCCCTAAACCTGAGGCGACACCTAAGGCTAAAGCTAGTGGAAGAGCAACAATACCAGCGGTAAGACCGCCGGTAATATCACCCTTCAAATTGGATAAATCTAGTTTCATATAAGTACCCTGTATGTCTTTACGCTATAGACAATTTGGCTTCGGTTTGTGTCTGGCCCAATGGTGTAAACTTAGCGCTTTGTGGATCATAACTAAGGACTTGACCGCTTTCGATATTGTAAACCCAGCCGTGCAGTTTCACTTGACCGGTGGCTAACTTGGCCGCAACAGATGGGTGAGTACGAAGATGTTGTAATTGTTGTACTACATTCTCTTCAGTTAACTTTTCCAAATGGTCCATACATAGGCTGCCATATTTTTCTTTGACTATTTCCGACGCACAGCGACTATGGGATAACCATTCTTTTACGTGGGGTAATCCATCAAGTTTTTCAGGGTACAAAGCACCTTTCATTGCGCCACAATCAGAGTGTCCACAGACGATAATATGTGAAACACCTAACGCTGCTACTGCAAATTCAATGGATGCGGTTATTCCGCCGGTGACATTGCTGTGAGGAGGGACAATGTTGCCCGCATTACGACAAATGAAAAGTTCACCAGGTTCAGTTTGAGTTAATAGATTTGGATCAATGCGCGAATCGGCGCAGGTAATAAATAATACTTCAGGGTTTTGCCCATTCGCTAACTTTTTAAAAGTTGCTTTCTTATCAGGAAAGACTTCTTTTTGAAATTTAGCAACACCAGAAATTACGTGGTCCATGAAAGTCACTCCTATAAAATGTTTAAAAATACTTGTTACGAATTGAACAACGTTTTTAGTTTTACCTGATAGACAGATAGAAGTATACTTGTTGTCGCGATAGCTTTTTGCTATCAGTGATCTCTAAGAGAACTCCATGAGAACTCATTAATACCAACAGGTTACAAAATGACTACAGACAATAAATATCCCTCCATAAATCAACTAAAATACTTTGTGGCAGTCGCCAAAAGTTTGAGTTTTCGACGCGCTGCACAATCGTTGGGAATCAGTCAACCTACTTTAACCACACAAGTTCAAACCCTTGAAAAAAACATGAACTTGAGTTTATTTGAACGCAATCGAAGCGGCACTTTACTGACCCCTCAGGGGAATACTTTACTTGCGCTTGCAGAAGAGGTTTTACGCGCAGGTCAACGTTTTAACGACACTGCACGTGAACTCATTGATGGAGCCTCAACTACCTATCGCTTGGGCGTTCCGCCTACGTTGGGACCCTATTTGTTACCATTTGTATTGCCTGAATTACATCGGCGTTTTAGTCAATTAAAATTCTACGTGCGAGAAGAGTTTCCGCAACAGTTGGAAGAAGGTTTACTTAACGGCCAATACGACCTAATTATATCACCGTCAACTCATGAATCCACGCAATTCATCGTTTCTGAGCTATTTACAGAACCGCTAAAGTTGGTCATGCCTGGAGATCATCCTTTGGCAGGTCAAGAGTTTGTAAAACCCTCTGATGTGCAAGGTGAAAAGGTGCTGACGTTAGAAGGTCACCATCACTTCCATCATCAAGTTCAAACTATTTGTGCTCAAATTGGTGCACAGATGTATCGGGATTACGAGGGCACAAGTTTAGATACGCTCAGACAAATGGTCGTGATGGGAGTGGGTGTCGCTTTTTTACCTGGGCTATATGTGCACTCTGAATTACATCGTCCAAATGAACTTCATGTGTGTGAGTTGTTAGACACGCCAATTACTCGTGTGCAACATTTGATTTGGCGAAATACCGCGCCAGGTCGGGTATTCTTTCGCGAACTTGGGCAATTTTTTAGAGAGATTGTTGCTGAAAAACTCGCCAATGCGGTCTACGTCAAAAAGTGACAGTATTGGCTAACTTGGCAGTCTTCAAAAATTACCTGTTCAGTCAGTTTTCGATAATCTTAAAATACGTGAAATTCTCTCGCATCTTGTTGCGCACTAATTTGGATGTAATGCACAAAACTTGAACACTGGTTGCACAGTTTTGGTGGTGTATTGCAGTTTAACCGCATTAAATGGGACTTTGCTAAGGGAATATAGCGGGAATAGTTCTTGCAAAAGCGACCGTTTACTAACTGAAATATACTACTTTTAGGGTCATCGGTTGTCTGATAATTTTTGGCTGCTCTTGTCAGCGATGTTTGTGTTTTTAATGCAAGCAGGATTTTTGTGTCTAGAAAGCGGCAGAACGCGCAGCAAAAATAGTATAAATGTTGCTGCAAAAAATATTGGTGACTTCATTGTATCCGCTAGTATTTTTTGGTTGTTTGGCTTTGGTATTATGTTTGGTCCAAGTCTAGGAGGATGGGCGGGAACTGGCGACTTTGCTTTTGGCGAGGGGAATACTTCTTTTCAAATCACCTTCTTCTTATTTCAAATGATGTTCTGTAGCACCGCAGCGACTTTAACGTCTGGTGCTATTGCTGAGCGCGCTCGGTTTTCCAGCTATATGTATATCACGTTGATTTTAAGCGGGCTAATTTACCCTTTTGTAGGGCATTGGGCTTGGGCTGGTGTATACAATCCTGATAATCGAGGCTGGCTTGAATCTTTGGGATTTGTGGATTTTGCTGGCTCAACGGTGGTGCATTCGGTAGGTGGGTGGGTCGCTTTGGCCAGCGTCTTAATTGTTGGGCCAAGAATCGACAGGTTTAAAGCAAATAGCAAATTTCCTTCAGGTAGCAATTTACCTTTGGCTGCCATGGGAACCTTACTTATTTGGTTTGGATGGTTTGGGTTCAATGGCGGCAGTACTTTGAAATTTGATGAGCAAGTTCCTTATATCATTCTGAACACCTGTCTTGCTGCTATGTGGGGTGGGTTAACAGCCACATTTATTCATTTGCGAACCAAAAAATATGTGGATATGGGGGCGAGCTTAAATGGCATTATTGCCGGTTTAGTCGCGATAACGGCGAGTTGTCATGCGGTAGCACCTGTGGACGCCGCAATAATAGGTGTTGTAGCAGGTATAGTCGTGCATTACGGTTCTAAATTAATGGACTTGCTTAAAGTTGATGATGCCTTAAACGTTATTCCTACTCACCTATTTGCCGGCATTTGGGGAACTCTGGCGGTCGCCTTTTTTGGCGAACAAGCTAAGTTAGGTACTGGCTTATCATTTATGTCTCAGCTCACAATTCAACTTTTGGGGGTAGTGGTGATTGGCTTATTTAGTTTTTTAAGCTGTTATTTCATACTCTTAATTTTGAATAAAATATCGCCATTAAGAGTAACCAGAGAACATGAACTTAGTGGCCTGAATATCAGTGAACATAAAGCTTCCACTGAATTAATAGATTTGCTGGATGATATGCAAAATCATCAAAATAAAGGCGATTTCACCCTTCAAGTAAAAGAAGAACCATTTACCGAAGTAGGTCAAATAGCGCGCAAATATAACGAAGTCATCAGTAAAGTGTCAAAAGAGATGACCCAGCGTGAAAAGGCAATAAATCAGTTTAAGATAAGTGAAAGGCGTAAGAGTGCCATTCTAGATTCATCAATGGATTGTATTGTCTCTATTGACTGGCAGGGAAACATTATTGAGTTTAACCCTGCAGCAGAGAGAACATTTGGCTGCTTGAAAGCCGAAGTCATGGGGCAAAGTTTTATTAATAGTTTTGCGCTAGATAAAGATATAGTGGAGTTTAGTGAGAGCTTAAAACTGCAGTTTGTCTCAGCGAATGGCTTAGTACTTAACCGGCGCAGTGAAATAGAGTTAAAGCGGGCCGCAGGGCAAACGTTTCCCGCTGAAGTGACTATTACAAGTAGTAAATTAAATAATAGTCTTATTAATGAATTTACTCTGCATATAAGAGACGTCACCAAACAACAAAAAATTCAAGCTAGATTAAATTTTTTGGCATATCACGACCCGTTAACCCATTTATCTAATCGCACCCATTTGATCACTGAATTAAATTACCAAGTGGCAAAAGCGAAAAAACACATGGGGGTTATTGCGCTATTCTTTTTAGATTTGGATAAATTTAAAAAGATTAACGATACCTTGGGGCACAAAGCCGGTGACTACCTATTGTGTCAGGTGGCCAATCGCTTAAAAGAAATTTGTCGTGAGGAAGATATTATTGCGCGCCTTGGTGGTGACGAATTTATCGTGGTTATGACCGGGGAGCTGAATCAACAATTAATCACTGAAAAAGCGCAGCGAATTCTGTCTATCATGCGAGAACCTATTACCTTGAATGGTAAAAACTATCAAATTGCCACTAGTGTTGGTGTTGCAGTATCTACCAATGGCGAACTGGGCACAGAGGAATTAATCCAAAGAGCGGATATTGCCATGTACAACGCAAAATTTTATGGCCGTGATAATTTCAAGTTGTACACTGAAAAAATGGGACAAAAAGCACAACAAGAGATGAGCTTTGAAAGAAAAATTGGACAAGCCATCGAACAAGATGAATTCAGTGTTGTTTATCAGCCGAAAGTTAAAGCAGATGGTGAGATATTATCATTAGAAGCCTTGATTCGATGGCAGCAAAAAGGTTCGGATGAAATATCCCCGAACGAATTTATCCCGATTGCCGAACAAAGTAATTTGATTGTGCAAATTGGTGAAATTATGATGACTAAAGTCCTTGAACAACTACGTTATTGGCTCGACCATAATTCGAATGTGGTGCCTGTTGCTATCAATATCTCAGGTCGCCAATTAGTTGCTGAGGATTTTATTCGTCACATTAAACAACTGCTAAAGCAGTTTTCAATACCCGGTGAACTGCTCGAATTTGAAATTACTGAAGGTATCTTGATTCAAGATATACAGAGTTGCATCGCCATTTTGAAGGAATTAAAAGGCCTTCACATTAAAGTCTCCATTGACGATTTTGGCACAGGATATTCTTCCCTAAGCTACCTCAAAAAATTGCCGCTAGATATTCTGAAAATAGACCGCTCTTTTGTCCATGAGTGTGACTCTAAAACCGAAGACGCAGAGATTTGCGCTACCATTATTAATTTAGCCAAAAGCCTAAATTTGATGACGGTTGCCGAAGGGGTAGAAACGCATTCTCAATTTAACACTTTGCAAAATATGGGCTGCGATCTATACCAAGGGTATCTATTCCATCAACCTCAAGGGGCAGATGCTGTATTTAAATTATTAAATTCCCAGTTGAACTGACCTTGATTAACATCTATAGAGCTTAAACATAGAATAATTACTCACCCTTAACATTCATTTAGTAACGTTGAAATTCAAAGGACGCTAATGGACTCTTACCAACCGAAACCGCTATTTAAGGGAATACCTTTTCACGCACAACAGTTTAGTCGTGAACAAATAGCCAATGCAGGCTGGAATATTCTGCAAGAAGATTTGCCTCTGCCTTGTGCAATAATTAAAAAACATGCGTTGCTACAAAATAGTCTGCGGATGAATCAATGGCTTGAGCGCAACGATTTGTTGCTTGCTCCACATATCAAAACGACCATGAGTCCTGAGTTGATTTTTGAGCAGTTAGCCGATGGTGTATGGGGTTTAACGGTGGCAAACGTGACCAATTCAAGGTTAGCTGCACAGATGGGGGCCAAACATATAATATTTGCCAATCAGTTAGTTGGCCGAGCAAATATCAAAGAGGTTGAGTTACTACTGGCAGAATACCCTGATTTAATTATGTACCTTTTTATCGATTCTTTAGATGCTTTCGAATTGTTAAAAGCGGCGAATATAAAAAACCGTGGTCGGCTAAAATTACTAATCGAATTAGGGGCTTATGGTGGACGGTGCGGCGTACGAGAAGCCGCTACGGCTAAAACGTTAATCGAGGCCATTTACACTAATCAATGGGAAATTGCCGGCTTCAGCGCGTATGAAGCCGTTTTTGAGGGCTCTGATGAGCAAAAACAGAGTAGCGTTCAGGACTTTTTGAGCTTACTTGATAGCACCATCTGTGCATTTATAGAACAGCAAACCATAGTGCCTGCGCAGTCGTTGATTATCAGTATTGGTGGTTCTGAATACTACGATATGTGTGCGCTAACATTTGCCCGTTTGCAACACGAGTATGACGCAAAAATTGTGCTTAGAAGTGGGTGTTACTTATTCAGTGACTCTGGCGTCTACGAAAAGGCCTCCATGGCTATTGATGACAGGTTAGGCAGCGCGCAACTGACTTTGCCTGCTTCTGAGTCGGCAATTGAAGTTTGGTGTTATGTGTTGTCTCAACCAGAACCCGGAGTCGTTATTTTAGGTGCAGGCAAACGAGATTTTTCCTATGACAAAGGATTGCCAAAACCCTTGTATGCCAAATCGAAATTATCTTCGAAGATAACCCCTATTGATCACACAAATTACCAAATAACCCGAATTAATGATCAACATTGTTTTTTAAGGGTACCTATTGATGACAGTTTAGCGCCCGGAGATATGGTTGCTGTTGGCATTTCTCACCCATGTACCACCTTCGATAAATGGCGAAAAATGTTAATAGTTGATGGGCAGTATAACGTCATTGATGCCATCCAAGCTTGGTTCTAAAAAATAGAATCTAGACTTCGTTTTTATCAAATGTACTAATTTTCACCGAGTTTTTATCCTAGCACTCTATTGGGGCTTCCCATGTTGTAGATAAATAGGATGTAAAATGAAAATGAAAAAATTAATAACCCTATCAAGTTTGATCTTGTTATCGGTTAGCGCGCTTGCTGAAACAACCATGACAAGACAAAACGGTGCGCCTATCGGTGACAACCAAAACTCTCAAACAGCTGGACCTTGGGGCGGCGTATTACTCCAAGACAGTCACCTAATTGAAAAGTTGGCAGCCTTTGATAGAGAGCGTGTTCCTGAAAGAGTAGTGCATGCCCGCGGTACTGGTATTCATGGTTACTACGAAAATTACGCCGATTTATCCGATTTAACCATGGCGGCCCCATTTCAAGAAAAAGGTAAAAATACTGAAGTATTTACGCGTTTTTCGGCGGTAATTCACGGTCATCAATCTCCTGAAACATTGCGTGATCCTCGTGGATTCGCTGTGAAGTTTTACACAGAGCAAGGTAACTGGGATTTAGTCGGTAACAACTTCCCGATCTTCTTTATTCGCGATGCGATTAAGTTTCCAGATATGGTTCATAGTTTAAAACCATCGCCCTATGACAATGTGCAAAAAGCATCAAGAGTGTTCGATTTCTTTTCTCATGTACCAGAATCAACCCAAATGCTCACCATGTTGTTTTCTGACTACGGCACACCAAAGAGTTACCTAAATATGGACGGATCTAGTGTTCATGCGTATAAATTTGTGAATGCTAAAGGTGAAATGAACTATGTGAAATTTACTTGGAAAACCAACCAAGGTGTAAAGAACTTCACTTACAAAGAAGCTTCGACCGTACAAGGTCAAGATATGCAGCCTCATACCACAGATGTTTATACACGTATTGGTGAAAAAGGTGAAACCGCTTCTTGGGACTTATATATTCAAGTATTGTCTCCAAAAGACGTAAACAACTTTGATTTCAACCCACTAGATGCCACTAAAATTTGGCCTGAAGACAAATTGCCGCTGCGTAAAGTTGGCAGAATGGTGCTAAATAGAGTGCCTGATAACTTTTTTGAAGAAACTGAGCAAGCTGCTTTTGCGCCAAGTAATGTGATTCCAGGTATCGAGCCATCAGAAGATAGATTATTACAAGGTAGAGTGTTTGCCTATGCAGATACCCAGCGTTACCGTTTAGGCGTGAACTCTTACCGTATTCCGATTAACGCACCTAAAAATGTGGCTATAAACAACCACATGCAACACGGTAAATTGCGTCCTACCAATACCCAGCGTGAGGTTAATTATCAGCCAAGTGAGTACATTGATTTAGCAGAAGATACAAAATACAAGTATTCAACCATGCCTTTGTTAGGAAGCTATCAACAAATACCTTTTTACAAGCAATTAAACTTTAGACAAGCTGGTGATTTGTATCGTTCATTTACTAAAGACGAACAAGCAAGGCTTATTGAAGTATTAGGCGGCGCATTAGCAACATCTGATAAAGAGCTAGTTCGAATCAATATCAGTGCATTTATGTACAACGCAGATAAAGATTACGGCACCGCTATCGCGAAACGTTCAGGTACTAACTTGAGTAAAGTGAAAGCCAGAGCTAAAGCGCTAATGGCCGAGCAACAAGCCTTGGCTGCTGAAGGTGAGAAGATTGCCCTTAAATTAAGCAAGTTGTTTTAATTGATTCGCTGCATAAAACCCGCCACTGCCTGTTAAACCAGGCAGTGGCTTTTGAAGGAAAGAGTTATGAAAACCTTGATTCATGTCTGTTTGATTATGCTTGTTGTATTCGGGTCTAATCCATCATTTGCCCATAAAAGTGAACGAAGCAATCAACTTAAAAAGCTTTATTTTGATGCTGCTAGAAACGGTGATATTGAATTACTATCGACCTTTTACAATGCCGGTCTATCAGTCAATATCGCTAACGAAAAAGGTTATACTGCATTGATTTTATCTGCCTACAATGGCCAAACTGAAACCGTTAACTATTTACTCAGTGTAGAGGATATCAATCCATGCCAAGAAGACATTAAAGGAAATACTGCGTTAATGGGCGCTATATTCAAGGGCAATTTTCGCATTGCTAAATCTTTGATGGGGCTGGACTGTGAAGTTGATCAAGCCAATCAAAATGGTCAAACAGCATTGATGTTTGCTACCTTATTTGACCGACAAGAGATTATTGAAGAACTCATAGCACAAGGTGCTAATGTGGACTTAAAGGATAGCAATAGTCGTAGTTTAAGCGACATTGCTGCAAGTCAAGGCAATCAAACTTTAGCTGACAAATTCAAACCATCTAAACCATAAATGCAAGAGTAGTTCACTAAGTTTAATAATATCCCTGACATAAAATTTACCAAAAATGTTGACGAGAATGCTGACGAGAAAAGCTAAATTAAAGCCGGCCAGTATGGATTAAAAAGGTTATGTCGACTGCGATTTGACCTCGTTTCTAAATGCGTATTTAATCGGTTTACTCTTTTCAGCAGTGTAGAACGATGGCAATAGTAAATACCTTTGGTTTGGCTTATTTCGGTAATGATTACGGAAGCCCGAGTTTTGATCTACTTGTTGATGGTAACTCTTATTTAGAAACCATCACTGACTTTGAAAAACCTTTTGCTGGGCGCATTGCTGGTACTTATCAACCGGGGCTGGGAATCAATCATTTAGATTCCGCCGATAGTGCGGTGCCTTATGTCTGTACATGTGGAGAACCTATGTGCTGGTTCTTAACCGTTGATATTTTTTGTCAGCAGGACGTTGGTCAGGAATATGTTATCTGGCATCGCTGGGTGAATCCCTATCGAGATGATAAAAATAAAGCCGACAAAGGGGGATACTGGAACTACTCTGGATTAGCACCATTGATATTCGAAAAACATCAATACCTACGTGAAATCGAGCGCAATCGTCGCATGTATTGTTAAAGGTGTGTCTATCTACTTATTATTAAAAGGCTGAGCGCTTTGTAACTTCATGCTCTGAACACATTGCTTAATCTACAGGCTTGGTTGCTCACAATTTACACCTCTGACTAAGCCGATTCCATGCATTGCCTTCTAAAACCTTCTACATCGTTTATTGATATATTTGCTTGGCCATCTATTTTCAAAAATAAACGTGTAAAACAATGGCGTGATTTTCTCGGAATATTCAGCTAATTCGATTTGGACGCTAACAAACTGTTTCAACTGTTCTGACCGCGCAGTTCATAGCGCTCACGAGCTATAGGGAGGTGGGTAGGCACCTTGGAGAAAATGCCTACCCGTGTGGTAGCGTTAAGCCAGGACCAGTGAAACTTAACGATTCCAGGCAGAACCACAATATATCAAATGAAAATCATTATCAATAGCATTTGGACTTTTTTAGTTTTCTAATTTACTGATTAATTCGCTCATGTATCAAAACATCCTTTTGCAGGTTGAATTGACCATACCGTTTAACAAGGTTGACAAGTACTCATAGCATAATGATAATGGGAATTATTATCATTTGGGTTGTTACATTGAAATTTCATTGTTTAGGGGGCTCTGTGAATCAAACATTAGCATTCGGATCGCTTGAGTTAACCATTCGCCATGGTTTACAACCGAATAACCCTCATGCACTTTATCAATATTTAGATATGGCCAACCAGCGTTTAGAAGATGAACAAAATGATACAATAAAGAGAGCTATTTTAAATCGGGTTCTTCGCACCTTATTAGATACAATTTGTGATACTAATATAAGTTTTCAATGGCGTTATTTGTGTTTAGATAATATTTATCAACCACTGAATAAAGTGGAGCGATATGATCATAATGAACAACAAAAAGCGCAAACGCGACACTTCAAGTATGAACTGTCTTTGTTAGGAACGTATTTTTTATAGAAGTAGGGGATTAAGATGACTAAGTTTCGAATCGAAAAAGATAGCATGGGCGAGCTTGAAGTTCCTCAAAATGCCCTGTACGGCGCGCAAACTCAAAGAGCGGTTAATAACTTTAAGATAAGTCACACTCCTATGCCTGAAGCATTTATCCGCTCACTTATCCAAATAAAATCAGCTGCAGCAACTGCAAACGCGAATCTTAAAGGTATCGAGCAGGAGACTGCGGATGCAATTAAGCAAGCATGCGCTACCTTATTAAAAGACAACAATCTTATGCTGCATTTTCCTGTTGATGTGTATCAAACTGGATCAGGCACCAGCACTAACATGAATGCCAATGAAGTTATTGCCAACCTAGCGTCGAAGCAATCTGACCTGCGGATTCATCCCAATGATCACGTTAACTTTGGTCAAAGCAGCAATGATGTGATCCCTACTTGTATCCATGTCAGCGCTTCTTTGGCGATTCACAAAAAGTTAAAACCTTCTTTAATTCATTTAGCTAAAAGCATAGATGAAAAGTCGGCAACATTAAGCGGTTATTGTAAAACAGGCCGTACCCATTTGATGGATGCGATGCCAATTCGAATGGACCAGAGCATGTCTGCTTGGTCAGCGCAGATTAGGCAACAAATTAGCCATTTAAATAGTCTACAAAATGCTATTCAATCCCTTGTGCTAGGTGGCACTGCGGTTGGTACTGGAATCAATTCCCATTCCGGTTTCGCCGACGAATTTTCGAAAATTTTAAGCCAAGATACGGGAATTTCCTTTGTTAAAACAGACAATTTTTTTGCTGGTATAGCTGCTCAAGATACCGCCGTGAGTTTGTCGGGTTTAAGCAAATCTATAGCCGTTACTTTTATGAAAATTGCTAACGATTTACGCTGGATGAACTCCGGACCTTTAGCTGGGCTTGGCGAGATTGCGTTACCTGCATTGCAACCTGGCTCTTCAATTATGCCAGGTAAAGTCAATCCGGTTATACCTGAAGCTGTTGCCATGGTATCTGCACAGGTAATAGGCAATGACGCAGCAATAACGGTTGGAGGTCAATCAGGGAATTTTGAATTGAATGTAATGTTGCCTATGATTGCGCTAAATCTGTTGTCTAGCATAGAGTTATTATCCAATGCGGCAATGTCTCTGGCCGATAATGCGATTCGTGATTTCGAAGTGAATCACGAGAACCTAGAAAAGCCATTACACAAAAACCCGATTTTAGTCACAGCTTTAAACCCTATTATCGGCTACTCAAAAGCCGCTGAAATAGCGAAGCAAGCATACAAAGAAAAACGGCCGATCATTGATGTAGCAGCGGAAAATACCGATATTCCAAGAGCCAAATTAAGCGAATTACTTGATCCTATGAAACTTACCAAAAATGAATCATAGTAAAAAGCCAGCACGACAAGAAAAGTCTAGTGCTGGTGGTTACTTGTATTGTCTTGCGATCCCATGAAAGTAAAAATAACAAGGCTTATTTTTCAATAAACGCTTGCTCAATAACATAATGACCTTGCTTGCGGGACGTGGCTTTTGTAAAACCTTGTTGATTTAACATCTGCATTAAGTCCTGCAACATAGCATCATTACCGCACATCATGAATCGATCATTGTCTGGGTTGACGTTAGGCATATTTAGGTTTTGGGTGAGTTCATTGGTCGCTAATAAATCGGTAATTCTGCCCTGATGTGGTTTGAGCCCATCTTCAGTTTTCAAACTGTTGTATTGGTACTTTTCGCGGGTAACAGTAGGGTAGTAAAGTAACTTTTGCTTCACTAAATCACCAAAATACGGGTTGTTAGGTAAGTCATATTCAATTTCAGTTTGATAGGCCAACTCGGAAACTTCGCGCACACCATGGACCAAAATGATTTTATCAAATTGTTCGTAAATGTCTGGATCTCGAATAATACTCATAAAAGGCGCTAATCCTGTGCCTGTACAGAGCAAATAAAGGTGTTTGCCAGGCATCAAATAACCACTGACTAAGGTGCCTGTGGGTCTTGTACTTAACATTACTTCGTCACCAGTTTGTATCATTTGCAGTTTAGATGTCAGTGCACCGTCAGGTACTTTAATACTGAAAAACTCTAACTCATCTTCATAATTTGCACTGGCAATACTATATGCGCGCATCAAGGGTTTACCTTCTACCTCTAAGCCAATCATGATGAATTGTCCGTTTTCAAAGGTTAAGGATTTCTGACGGGTTGTTTTAAACGTAAATAAACTGTCGTTCCAATGATGAACGTGGGTCACTTGCTCTTTAACCAGATTTCGCAAAGATAATTCTCCTACTACAAGATTGTTTAAGTATCCCATTGTTCGTGAAAAGATGCAAATGCTATTACGAATCATTATCGTTAGCGGATGAAATTAATTTATCTTTTATATTATTGAAGTAGAATCATCCCTATCTACTTGGATTATTAGCTTCACTATTAGGTCTCATGACAAACAAAGATTTTAACGAAATTAACGGGTTGGGTGATGAAAACGCGGATGTTAACGTGTACATTCAGAATCGCCCAACCTTTGGTTTTGAACATAATCAGCGAGCAGTTTATCCCCTTAAAAAAGGCGAGATTTATGCCCTGGGTCAAGCCTGTGGTAACGGTTGGCGCAAGGTGTTTAACGTGTATGCTAAGTTGCTATACGCTTTACCGAATAAATGTTTTGAATTCAATGATGCTTATGCTAGCTGGCAGCAATATCGTGATCAGGAACTGTTGCAGTCCCGCAGCAAAACCGCACTCTGGTTTTCACCTCCCAAATTTCAACAAACCAATAAGTTACACATTGTAATGGGTCGGACTTACGCTAAATCGTTGAGCCTACCCAACACCCTTGAATGGATTAATCCAGAATTTGCAATTGATCTGCACAGACGCTTAATTGTGTGCCCGTATTTTGATTACCGCCAGCTCTCAAACAGCAAAATCATCTTTCTTGTTGACTTGATTGCTGAAAATTTCACAAAAAAATAAAAACCAGTTGCACCTTTATATGGCAGGAATAACGTTTTTTAGGCTATAATTCTGACCTCAAATTTGTGTCCTGCAACGGGATCCATTTTCTACTTTTAGTATTCTGGAACGCACATCATGTTCGATATGTTTGAAATCACCATTATCGGTTTGGCTATTTTGGCTTTACTGACCATCGTTTTTGAAGAAATTACTCACATCAATAAAGCAAAAACCACCCTGTTTTTAGGATGTTTAGTGTGGTGCTTGTTGTTCATTCGAGGCCATGGTTCAGGCCAAGCTGAAATAGAAAGTGCATTAAATGAGAATTTATTAGAGATAGCAAAATTGTGGCTGTTTTTAATGGCTACCATGACCTTTGTTGCGTATTTAAATGCCAGGGGCCTGATTGGTGCTATGGTTAATCGACTATTGCCAGGTGAATTGTCATTAAGAAAGCTGACCTTATTAGTGGCACTTTTTGCATTGGTTTTATCCATGCTGTGCGACAACATCACCGCTACCTTAGTGTCGATTAGCATTATTCTGGCGTTTAAGTTGGAAGTGCCAGAAAAAGTAAAACTCTGTGTGTTAATTATATTTGCGGTGAATTCTGGTGGAGTGGTACTGATTACCGGAGATGTCACAACTCTGATGATATTCAGTGAAAAACACGTATCTATTGTCGAACTATTAGGTTTGATTTTACCTGCTATATCAGGTGTGGTTGTGCTTGCATTACTGATGAGTTTTGGTAAAAACCGCCGAGTTGAAGCAACTATCGGCAGTGAAAAATTTAAGTCGCTAGACTTTGTTATTGCCGGATTATTTTTTGGCACTATATGTTGCACCATGCTATTTAATTTACTGTTTGCGATACCCCCTGTTTTGACCTTTTTATTAGGCTTATCGGTGATGTTTATGATCGGCGGTATGGTGAATAAATTTAAGTACGAAATTCATTTATTGGACTACGTGCGCAAAATTCAGTTTGATACTTTAATGTTCTTTCTAGGAATATTATTGATAGTCGGGTCGCTCAAAGAAATTGGCGTGTTAGTCTGGATGACAAATATCTACTTTATGTTGGACCCTGATTATTCGAATTATTTGGTTGGAATTTTATCAGCCTTTTTAGATAACGTGCCCTTGACCGCAGCCTTACTTAAAGCCCAGCCTGAATTAACCAATATTCAATGGTTATCGCTTACTTATGCCGTAGGTGTGGGAGGATCAATGTTGGTGATTGGTTCCGCCGCAGGGATAGTAGCCATGAGTCGAGTAAAAGAGCTAACGTTCGTCAGCTACAGTAAATATATCGTACATTTATTGGTTGCTTATAGTGTTGGGTACGCTTTGTGTCTGGTGAATGTATAAATATCTTGAGTTAAGACAGGGAAGGGGACTTCATAATAAATTATGACCTCGTTGTATGAGTGAGGTTCCCCCTTCTAACTGCGCCGCGCTATACATCCCCACCTCCAAGCAATTAAGTACTTCTGATAGGGAGTGACTTATTTGCTATTATACAAAAGTCTAATACACTTTAGTTGCAGACAGGGTTTTAATGCTCTATTCGATTCAACACGGTTTTATCCCATTATTATAAAAACTAACGAATCTACATGCCTTTAGAATCTCAAGAAAATTCGCTTGAACACATTCGTGAGAAACTAACAAACACTGTGTTGATCGCTACTATTGCTTTCGCTGGCGTTGCCTTGGCTGGTTCCTTATCACGCATTCCCACAATTGGTTTTCTCCCCGCTATGTGGGTTCATATTGTCAGCACCTGTGTGTTAGTGGCTTTTTATCTGTTTCGTCATCGCTTCTCAAACACTATTAAAGCTGGTTTGATTACGTCCCTGTTTTTTATAATGGGGGTGGTAGGGATCCATACTTTTGGTTTGTCAGGCAACGGCATATATCTTATTTTTGCCGCCGCTATTTTTAGTAGTTTGATGTTAAGTATGGGGGTCGCTGTCGCAATCGCAATTTCTGGCGGCTTGGTGTTATTTTATTATATGGAACTGGTTTGGCTAAATGCTTTTGAGTTTAGTGTAGAACAAAGCGTTTACGGTTTAAGTGTTTCTGCGTGGGTTACATCATTACTGACTTATGCATTTATTATTAGTATTGCGTTGTTTTTGATCCAACACTTTTTACATTATTTACAGTCTTTGCTGCTAGATAAGCAGATCACTATTGATTCTCAAAGTAGTAAAATTGAACGTTCAGAGGCTATCTTTCAAACCGTCATAAATCACCTACCTTACGGCATATCATGGAAGGATAAACAACTAAGATATCTAGGAGCAAATCAAGCGTTTTTGGAAGACTCAAAGATTGAACATATTAATCAATTGAAAGGAAAAACAGACTTTGATATCGCAGATGAAAAACAAGCCAAAAAGCTCGTAAATTTAGATAGACGAATCATCTATGGTAATGAAAAAAGTATCCAGTACCAAGAAAAAGAAGTCAGTAGAGGTAATAAATTCAAGTTTAAAGAAGTGACTCATTTAGCGCTTCAGTCTAAAAAACAAGACCTAATTGGGGTACTCACTTCCTACCATGATATTACGGAAAGTAAAAATTTAGAGCTTAAAGCTGAACGGGCCAGGGAAATCGCTGAGAAGGCAAGCAAAACTAAGTCGCAATTTTTAGCTAATATGTCACACGAAATTCGCACCCCAATCAATGGTGTTTTAGGGTTGTTGGATTTGTGTTTACATACGGATTTGAACAAACAACAAACGGAATATTTATCCCGAGCAAATTTTTCTGCAAAACTGTTGTTACAAATCGTTAATGACGTACTTGATTTATCTAAAATTGAAGCTGGCCACTTTAAATTAGAAAATCATCACTTTTGTTTTGAAGACATTCTATTGCAAGTCGAAAACTTATTTTCGAGTCAGGCAACATCAAAAAATATCAAGTTTAATACACAAATATTAGGCAAACAGAATGTTACCCTTATGGGCGATCCTACTCGTGTCATGCAGATATTAATGAACCTGAGTTCTAATGCTGTGAAGTTCACACATATTGGTAAAGTTGATGTATTAGTCAAGATAGTAACCAGTGACGATCAAGCTAAAGTGAAAATATTAGTAACTGATACTGGTGTTGGAATTGAAACCAAGTCTATTCCCAAGTTGTTTAATAAGTTTACACAAGTGGATGAGAGCATCACAAGGAAATACGGTGGTACAGGACTAGGGCTTTCCATTGTTAAACAATTAGTTGAAGCCATGGGCTCTAGCATAATCGTAAGAAGTGAGATAGCTAAGGGGACCGAATTCAGTTTTATGTTGCAATTGCCTTTAGCGAAAGAACGACGGGTCAATATTGCTAGACCTAACTTCAAACAAAACCTCGCCAACAAACGTATTTTATTGGTGGAAGACAATGCGATTAATCAAGAAGTTGCTAAAAGTATTCTAGAGCAAAGTGAGGCTCAGGTGACAGTAGCAAACAACGGTCAAGAATCACTAGACATATTGCTTGAAGAAGATTTTGATTTAGTTTTAATGGATGTGCAGATGCCGGTTTTAGACGGCTGTAGCGCGCTCAAAATTTTGCGTCAAAATGAAAAGTGGGTTGATTTACCAGTTATTGCTTTAACTGCTAATGTGTTTGCTGAAGAAGTGGCTTATTATAAAGAAATTGGTTTTACCGCCCATCTTGGAAAACCCTTTTCTCGACAGGCATTGTTAGAAATTGTTCAACTATATATGCAACCCAGTATGCTCAGCGAACAGGTATAATACAATCCTTCCATTTAGTTGATTAATCAGCATACCCACTGCCAATGGCGTTAAATGGCATGGTCAGTTCCAATTCAGGTACTTGCAAAGCAACCCATGCAGGAAAGGTGTTACTATTTGGACCTGGAAAAACCGTGTATTCATTTGCCCAAGGATAGCGGCTAACAGCAGCAGAAACTTGGGGGATCAAGGCACTGGCCTTTTCACCTTGAATTGACAGTAACTTTTCCGGTTTTGCTCCATACCAAAATCGATCTGGGGTAGGCGTTTGGTATTCTCGCAATGCAGGAAGCCCACTTTTGACACGCCATCCCACCACTTCATAAACCGTATAATCTGCTGCATTTTCTGGTTTAATGGCAATCCAAGTATGTACCGCAAACCAGCCTCTCCAGCTATATGCGTCTGCTGCGTAAACTTCTATTACGGCATTCTTATTGAGCTGTGGGTTCGGAGCAATTCCAGCAGACTCTCTGCTTGCAGTACGCCAACTATTATTTGAACAGGCGTTTATCAACACACAAATAAATACCACTAATATGACTTGTTTCATTTAATACCTTTTGCGATTTAAGCATGCCGCATGTGTTTTAATTAGCCACGCGTATTTTCAAATCAATAGCGTTTTATGGTTTTTTTACTCAAGTACTATCTCGGTTTCGTTTGATAGTTGTTATCCTGATACTTGGAAGACGTAACCAACACCAATAGACACAGCCATGGCTAACGAGCCCCAGATTAATACCCGTAGTGAACCTTTTAATATGGAAGCTCCACCAATATTAGCCGACAAACTGCCTAACAATACCAAAGACAATAACGACACAATCACTATCGAAGGGATTAACAAAGGACCACTCACCAGTAGCACTGTCACTAGTGGTAAAAGCGCTCCGGCAGTAAAAGACAATGCCGAGAACAAAGCGGCTTGAAAAGGGTTACCTTGAGACTGTTCGGTAATCCCTAGCTCATCCCTAACATGACTTCCAATGGCGTCTTTAGCCATGAGTTGCTTGGCAACTTGCATAGCCAAATCATCTTCTAAACCACGTTCTATATAGATGTTAGCCAATTCTTGTTCTTCAGCTGCCCAGTTTCTATCAATGTGTTTTTGCTCTAATGAAATTTCTGCATGTTCAATATCCGTTTGTGAACTCACAGATACAAATTCGCCTGCAGCCATAGACATTGCCCCCGCCACTAGCGCTGCCAAGCCGACAATAAACAAATGCTCTGGTGCAACTTGCGAAGCTGCTATGCCGACGATCAAACTTGCGGTGGAGACTATGCCATCATTTGCGCCTAAAACAACGGCCCTAATCCAACCAATTCGGTCTGCTTTATGTTCATGGTTATAGTCCATAAGAAATTTATCTCTACATCTGGTCGGTAATTCGAAAGCGAATTGTAAAAGTATTGCAGACAATGATATTGCAATTAGAAGGCCGCGCCAACAACCGATAACTTGTTATCGTCATTTATTCTCAGGCTGGGAATGTCGTTAGACATCGTATATTGGTTGTTTAGATAAATAGTGCACAGAGCAATTCTTTAACATTGAAATTAAATAGATGCTGAAGATTGCCGTGGCTATATTGTAAACTAAGGCATTATATCAATTGGATCTTAGAATCACTGTACAACTCACGGTTGATCAGTATGATCTTTTTACAATTTTTATTAGCAGGTATTTTACTTTTTTGAAAAAGCTTCCGGTAACCACTGTCGCCCTTATTGTTGTATGTCTCGGTTCTTTTATTGGTCCATTAGGAATGGCATCTGTGAATGTCGCTATCCCCAATTTAGCCGCCGATTTGCACGCAAACGCTAAGATGGTGAGTTGGTTGCCAACCCTATTCCTACTCAGCAGCGTGGTTTTTATGCTGCCGTTTGGCAAGTTGGCAGATAATTACGGTAGGAAGCGAATTTATACCATTGGCTTAGCATTGAATGCCTTTACTTCGCTAATGTGCGCCCTGGGGCAACAAATTGAATGGGTGTTATTTTGGCGCTTTGCTCAAGGTGCTGCTTCGGCGATGATTTTTGGCACTGGGGTCGCGATTCTCACCTCTGTTACCCCTTCTCATAAACGCGGAGCGGCCCTTGGTTTGGCCGCTGCCTGTGTTTATATTGGCCTAACCCTAGCACCAGCTATTGGCGGCTTGCTTACCGAGATTTGGAGTTGGCGGGCTGTATTTTTATTTCAAGTTCCGTTAATCCTGTTTTTGTTGTTGTTAATTAAGTGGGGCTTGAAAGGAGAGTGGAAAAATGACGAAGTCGCTTCATTTGATTGGCGCGGAAGTTTCATTTTTGCGGTGTCTTCAGCTTCTTTAGTTTTCGGCTTTAGCTCTGTTCCAAAACTGTATGGCTTTTTATTGTTGATTTTGTCGGTCATCACTATGATCTTTTTTGTTTATCACCAGAGTCGACACCATACACCGTTAATTCGCGTTCAAATGTTTCGAGAGAGCAGGGTTTTCTCAATGTCGCTGACGACGTCATTATTGATGTACGGCAGTAATTTTCCATTGGCGTTTTTGCTGAGCCTGTATTTACAAGTCGTGCAAGGCTACGGTCCAGCAGAAGCCGGTCAAATATTGTTATTACAAGCATTCGCAATGGCTATATTAGCGCCAATGTCTGGTCGACTGTCCGACAAAATCCAACCTCGATTTTTAGCGACTATAGGATGTGCAATAGTCGCTTGTGGTTTTTTGGTGCTTTCACAAATGACAACGGCTACGGGGACAACTTATATTGGAGGTTCTTTATTATTAATTGGCATTGGTTTCGGTTTGTTTTCCTCACCCAACAACAATGCCATTATGGGCGCTGTGCAAGATAGAGAGTTAGGCGTTGCCTCCGCATCTTTGAATCTTGCTCGAACAATAGGTAACCTTTTGGGAATGAGTTCGGTTAATTTGTTAGTTCACTATTATCTCGGGGATAATAAAATTGTTGCTGAGCAAACACCTGCCTTAATGAACACTTTATCGACTGCTTTTTACATTTCCTTGGTCAGTGTGATTATCGCTACCTTTCTATCTGGATTTCGTGGGAAGGCAGAACGGCAGACTAATTCATCGGCATCTGGTTAATCTAAATTATGCCCAGAATTAGTTTGCTTGAACTCGCAAATTAACCTCTTAATGTTAAGCGTAAAATTCTTTCCCAACCTCATATTATGCTGTCTTAAATTCTTATATCTTTGTCTTATAAGGAAAATAAGTTAAATCATCTTTCTATCACTAAATGTTGTTTTCCTTAAAATTAAAGCTTGTTCGACTTTTCAACTACCGCTAGTATTAAATTCGGAACCCAATATTCATTGCTTAAAAATGCAGCATTTTTCGTATGTTTACTAGTGACACTGTCATAAGTGTGGGTCGTTGCGCGCAAACAAATGACGTTCATATTAATGATCCCAGTGTTTCTCGTAACCACTTACAACTAAGAATCAATAGTCTAGACTTTATTGAAGTCAGAGATTGTGGCTCATCATATGGATCATTTTATTGGGAAGGGAGTCAATGGCTTCAATTTGACGCAGTGACGTTAAGCGCCAACGATTATATCGTGGTTGGTGAGACGAAACTTCGCATAATGGAAATCATGATCGCATATCAAATTAAGAGCAGGAGCCGTGGTATATGACCAGTTTGGAGAAAGAAGAATCTTACTATCGTCTGGTTGTGTTACTGGCAATGTCTTTCATTGCTTTAGTAATCATTATTATCGGCTTTGTACTGACCGATAAGCAGCCGGAAATCAGCACAGAAATGCGCTTAGCTGATATTCTTTTTGACCGCAGTGGTCCTTCTTATCCCTTTACTATTCAGAATGTAATGTGGGTGTTTTTCTTTGTTTGTGCTGGCGAGATTTGGGTACGCTGGCAAAGGGCAACCCAAGAAATAAATCAAATAAACCGCGGTTTAATCAGTGATGATGAAGATGCTCTTTATCGACCCAAAGACTTAGGTCCAATATATCAAGCTATTAAAGCTGATAACCTTGGCAGTCGTTTTTACCTGCAACGCTTAATTAAACGAATTATTTTACAGTTTCAACTTTCCCGCAGCACTGAACAAGCTAACAATCTTATGAATTCCTCTTTGGAGTTAATGCAACACGAAGTCGATTTAAAGTACACCATGGTGCGTTACTTAGTTTGGCTTATTCCTACATTAGGCTTTATTGGCACCGTGATAGGTATCGCAATGGCATTGTCCAGTGCGGGTGATATGCCACCATTATCCGATTCTGATGCGATCAAAGGGTGGGTTGCCGTCATCACTATTAAGCTTGGCGTAGCTTTCAATACAACATTATTAGCGCTAATTATGTCTGCGGCGTTAGTATTTTTTATGCATCTGGCCCAAGGACGAGAAGAAAAAGCGTTAAATCTGGTTGGCCAGTATTGTTTAGACAGATTAGTAAACCGCTTAATCGCGGCAGATTAAAATTAAGGAGTGAAAACCATGAGCTTTAGACGTGGTCCAGATGGGAAACCAATCGAAATCGAATCAAGCTTTGTTAAAAATGATAATAAACCAACCCAATCGGGACCTGATGGCGGCACTAAACCGCCGCAAGGTCAGTTTGGTGGCCAAGCCAGTAAGCCAAAAGAAGGGGCGACACAACCGCCCAATGTCGATTTATTTAATCATATGAAATCCTCTGGTCCTGCGATGCGTCCAGGCGGAGTGGCGGTTCCACCTGAACCGCCTACACGACCACCTAATATGCCAGGGGAAGATAACGCCGCTGGAAATTCGCCGGAAAACGCTATTCCGCCAGGCGGACAACAAGCGGCTTCTAGACCTGTGGTAGAGGAACCTAAAACCTCAATTAACTTTGGGGGAGCCAGCGCAGGGGCAAGTGTCGGTGGCAATGCTTCGCAGGCCAGTGCTGAATCTTTTGTATGCGGCTGGTTGGTAGTGGTTGATGGTCCAGGTAAAGGTAAAAGTGTGGTCGTAGGCCCAGGCCAAAGTGCCATATCTCGCTCACCCACTGAGCGCATTACGTTAAACTTTGGTGACACTTCTATTACTTCTAAACAGCAGTTATTAGTTATATATGACGATGAAAATCGCGAGTTTATAGTGGCTCCCGGTAATGGCTCGAGCTTGAATCGAGTGAATGGACAAATTGTCGCAGGCCAGACTGTATTGCAGACAGGAAGCCTATTAAAAGTCGGCGCCACGACCTTAAGGTTTGTAGCGTTTTGCGACCAAAATTTTAATTGGGAATAATGATGCTACAAATCTCCGTAGGATGGGCTCAAACCGTCGGAAAGCGAGACTATCAGCAAGATGGTGTTACCAAATTGGTTTGGCCCAACGGGTTTGCATTAACTGTTTTATCTGATGGTATGGGCGGTGCGGTTCATGGTGAAGTTGCCAGTCAGGAAATTTTACGAGCCTTTAATGACGCTTTTTGCAGTAGTGAAGAAGAGCACATGGACGCGCGTTTGCAACTAAGTTTAAACGCCACAAATCAACATTTAGCTGAATATATCATCGAAAATCCTGAATGCAACGGCATGGGCGGGACGCTAATCGCGGCGGCATTTACAGGCGAACATTTGGATTATCTGAGTGTTGGAGATAGCCCTTTATGGCTGTGTCGAGGCAATTCCCTGCAACGCATAAATCAAGACCATTCAAAAAAATCTGAATTAATGCAGTTGGTTGAAGAAGGCGTGATGACCGCCGAAGACGTTGCCGTTCATCCCCAGCGCAATCAATTAACTTCTGCGGTGATGGGTTATGACGTCGACATGGTGGACATCAATAGCATTGAACTGCAAGTCGGCGACATTGTGCTTTTAGCCAGTGATGGGATAGAGAGTATTCCTGAACAGGATATTGCCACTATGTGTCATCGATTTAATCAATCTGATCCGCAAATATTGGCGGAACATATTGTGGGATATGTGGATAGTCTTGATCAAGATTATCAAGATAATGCAACGGTAATGGTATTAAAAGTTTCTCAGGAAACTGACTCGGAAGAATTAACAGAATAATAGACGTAAGGAAATCGGCATGTTTTTGTCACCTAGATTGATAGCACTACTGGCACTGGTTTTTAGTTCGACGATATTTTCCGCCACGGCGGAAACGTACGCTTATCAAGTTCAAATTGAGCGTAAAAACGGTAAAACCCAAACGGCGATAGCGACTAAAGTGAATGATAACCAGTTTGTCACTGATGCAGAGGTGATAGATGGTGCTAAATCACTTTTTATTGTCGATAACTCAGTGACACCAGCAGCTAAAATACTGGCTACAGTGATAGTCCAAGACGAAGACAAGCGCCTTGCGGTTTTGTCCGCAAGCAATGTAACTGGTGACCCTGTTTTGTTAGCAAAAGAGGCACAAACTGTCGGTGAACAATTGATCTTAAAAACCGACTCTGAAGAAACCCCTTCCATCGTTCAGCGATTAGAGCCTGTAAAAGATCTCTCCGAAGGCGATATTTATGTTCACACTGCGCTCTACCAAGAAGGACAGTGGGCAGCGCCTTTACTGAATAACTGTAAACAATTGGTAGGTGTAAGTGTTTTTGAAACGGCCATTTTTGCGGGTATGAAAGCGCCAGAAAACATCGCTTATGCATTATCTACACAAACACTAAAGTCTTTTCTAAGTGAAAATAATATTACCTTTAGCGTTGCTGATGAAGTCTGTCTTTCGGATGTAGAGCAAGCAAAAGCCAAAGCAGAACAAGCCGCAAAAGACGCTGAAGAGGCAAGCAAACTCGCTGAACTTGCTAAAAAGGCCAAAGAAGATGCAGATTTGGCTGCGAAAACCAAATTAGAAGAAGCTCAAAAGAAAGCGCAAAAAGCCAAAGAAGAAGCTGACAGGTTGTTGCAAGAAGCGAAAGATGAAGCCGCTAAAATTGCTGCAGAAAATTTAGAAAAACAAAAGAAAACCGAAGACGCTATCAAAAAAGCGGAAGAGGAACGTTTAGCGCTCGAAGAAGCTAAGGCCAAAGCAGAGCAAGCCGCCGAATTAGAAGCGCAAAAGCAGGCTAAGTCTGAACAGCAAAAAACCTACATTTTATTAGGTGGTGGCGTTTTGCTATTGGTTATGTTGTTGCTGTTCGTCATTCTTATGCGTAAGCGAAAAGAAGCGATGCAAGCGCAAACAGACGAACTTCAAAATAAAGTTAAAGAAGCCAGTGGCCTTGCTCAGGAAAAAGATAATCTAGCGGGTAAAATCGCAGCAATGGAGAAGTCCTTCAACGATATCTTATTAGATGGTTCGACTACCAAAGGTGACACCGTAAGAATTAAAATAAATGGTAAAGCATTAGCGCAAAGTGAAGGTCAAATCATAGGTCGTGAAAGTGCTCAAGTAGATTATGTTTTGGGAGAGAGCGAGATTTCCAGAAAGCATCTAATGATTCGATTGCACGAAAATAAAATCTATGTGGAAGATATGGGAAGTCAAAACGGCAGTTGGTTAAATGAAGTCCAGCTTATCCCAGGTCAACCGATGGAATTGAGCAATGACATGGTTCTTCGCTTAAGCACTATATCGTTTAAAGTCACAGTGCTTTAAATTTGCCTAACCGGCAATGTTAGTCATTGCCGGTGATGTAATCAAAAGGGAAATCGACAGATGAAGCTCAAAAGTAGGGAAATCAATATCTTTAGCATGTCAGCTTTAGATTTGTTTGCTTCAGGAATGGGCGCGTTTATTTTACTCGCTGTCATTTCACTTCCTTTTTTTGGCAATGTATCGAAAATTCCCGCACCTGCGCCGCAAACGTGTCCAGAAGTGAAGGTGTGTCCACCGCCTAGTGTGCCAAAACCTGATCCAGTTCCAGTGCCTAAACCCACGCCATCGGGGTTCCAAAAAATGCAAACCCTTGATTTAGTGGTGGTATTAGATGTGACTGGCAGTATGGGGCAAGAAATCAATGGTTTACGTGCTGAAATTGGCAATATTGCACGGATTATCGAAATGTTATCTGACTCAGCGGCCATGCGCATCGTTGCCTTTGGAGATAAAAACTTTGATCGGCCTGTGTCTGAATTCCCTCTTACCCTCACCAAAGATATCGCCGTTTTAAAATCTTATTTAGAACAAGTCAATCTTAACTTGGGTATTGGTAGAGGATTCAACCCTGGTGATAATGGTGAATCGGTTTACGCAGGATTTGAAGCTGCGCTGGACACCAAATGGCGATCAGAGGCGCAACGTAGAGTGATTTTTATCATTACTGATGATGAAGCGCACTCTGGTGAAGCTCGACCATTAATGACCAAAGTTCAACGCTTCGCCAATGAAAAATACAGCGTATCTGTGCGTTACTCTGGCGATGAAAAACACGAAAAAGAATTTTATCAAGGATTGGCAAAAGCTGGCTTGGGTAATTATTTAGATATTTCCAACGGGTCGTTAACCGCAGCGTTGTTAATTGCGCTCATGCCCAAGTAAGTTAAGAACAGTATTGTGGAACGAGAACTTCAACCCGGCGATCGAATACATCGATATGTTATTGAAAAGGTGCTGGGTAGCGGCGGCTTCGGTGTTGTTTATCTTGCCCAACATGCTTCCCTTGAATATCGAGTGGTTATTAAAGAGTATTTGCCGAATCAAATTGCTCACCGTGTTGACGGCATGGTCAAACCCTTCATGGCGGATTTGACCCAAGTTTATGAAACAGCATTGCAGCAGTTCAAAAATGAATGTGAAACTTTACTCACCTTAGATCACGATAACATTGTTTATGTATACGATTGTTTTTACGAAGCGGGTACTGCCTATATGGTTATGCATCAAGAGATCGGTAATACCTTATGGGAAAGTTATGTGCAACAAGTTGAAATTCATAACCAGCCGTTTTCGTGGCAACAAATTAGTGCAGTATTACCTGGCGTATTAGCAGGGCTGGATTATTTACACCAACAAAACTTAGTACACAGAGACGTTAAAGCCAGTAACGTGTTTTTACGTTCAGGTGCAGTGCTGCATCCTATTTTAATCGATTTTGGGGCGGTAAAAGTAGCGGGTGGCTACGTGAGTCAACAAGCCCAAAATACTCAGTCGTATGCTGCATTGGAACAAGAATATAATGTTTTCCCTATAGGTCCTTGGACTGATATCCACGCTTTAGGGGTGATGATAATTGAACTTTTAACAGGGCAACGGCCGATTAAAGCGTTTGACCGATATACGCAATCAAACAGCGATGGCAGCGACCCTATTTTAATGTTGTTGGAACAGGTGTCTCATAGCTGCGGCGATACTGTTGCTAATGCATTATTTTATGCCACTCAACTGCAACCTGAACACCGGTATCAGGATATCAGTGAATTTAAAGCAGCGTTGCCATTATAAGAGCGCGTGGAAGGGAATTATAAATGTCTAATAACCGTATTATTTTTGAAAAATCTGAACAAGCGGGCAGAGATTACAATCAAGACCGATATGCTTATCATTTGAGTGACCAGAATAACGATATATTCATCGTTGTAGCGGACGGCGTGGGAGGCACTAAGCAAGGCGAGTTGGCAGCTGAAATTATCGCTAATAAAAGTGGCGAGTTCTGGCAAACTCGCGATAATTTTATGCATGCTGAAGATTTTCTAAATGCTTTTGCAGAGCAGTGTAATGCAGCGATTAAACAAACCTGTGAGCAAGGTATTTCAACCGCTGCTACGCTAACAGCATTATTGCAATTCAATGGAGAATTAGTCACTGCCCATGCTGGTGATTCGCGAATTTACCAATTTGATCAAAATGGCAAAGTAAAACAAACCAAAGATCATTCCCTTGCTTATGCAAAGTTCTTGATGGGTGAAATACGCGAAGATGAATTAGCCACACACCCAAGCCAAACCCAACTTTTGAACTGTCTTGATGGTAGTGACAGTGCCCATTGTGAAATCACTCACTGGCAGCTAAATGACGGTGAGTACTTTGTATTGTGTACTGACGGTTTCTGGGAAATCTTCGACAATGATGAAATCTTAGAGTTAGTCAAAAATGACAATAGAGATTACATATTCGCTAACCGCATGGATGACACATTGCAAGTTAAGCCTAGTCAAGATAATACCACCGTTGTATTGTGTGAATTGGATAAAAGCACCGCTGTGCTGACATCTGAAAACAAGGTTGAGGCAGCGACAGCGGCACAGATACAACAACAAACTTCAGTTTCCAACACCGCACCGACGTCAGTGACGAATAAGACAGTCACGCCTAGTGAAAACGAGATAAAGACAGTCGTTAATTGGAAAGTGATCGCTTTGGCGCTTGTGGCCTTAATGTTGTTAGTGTTGCTTTACTTTACCTACCGTACCTCCATCGAACCATGTTGCACCGATGAGCCGCAAATATTAACCGAAGATGAGTTTGAGCCTTCGCCTAATGATGCGCAAGTGCATGAAGATATGCTCAAGGAAGTAGGCACTGATAGTGATGCTAAGATTGCGAGCGACTTAGAAACAGAGGAAATTGAAAACCAAGCTGAACAAGTGCTTGAGGATGTTGAAAAATCCCTTGATCAAGTTGGTTCACAGGTCGCCAATGAGGTAACTGACTCCATTGATGATGCGAAACAAGCTGTTGAAGAGTCGGTGAGTGAGGTTGACAAAAGTGTTGATTCGATGGAGCAATCACCACCATCTTCGGCTGTAAAAAATTATGTGAAAAATGTTGATGTAGCGGTAGTGGCTAGTTCTGATGAGCAAGGCAATGTATCTGGGCCTGCAGATTTGAACGCCAATTTAGATTCAGCGCCAAGTTTAGAATTAGACATTGCTGCTGGTGAAGATCCCATTGCTAAACTTGAAGATCGTTTAACCCAAGATGGTAGTTTGTCAAAGGGCAGTAAATTAAGCAAAACGGATATGATGAAAGATCAATATACTGAAATTATCACAGTTCAATTAAAGGTCAAAGATACACCAGTGTATGGCGCTTTATTGCGTTACCAAAAAACCAGTTCAGGGATTGAGGTGATTTCTGGCAAAGTCAGTAATTTATCACAAGTGCCAGACTCTCCAAGCCATGATTTTGCAACCTGTTTTAAGCAATATCAAAGTGCTCAAAGTCAACAAGCAAAAACAATTGAAAAAGGTAAATCTGACGCCGTACTTTATATTGACCCTGCCAGTTCAGGCTATTTTTGGTTAACCGACATTATCCTGCAAGAGACTGGGCAAACGTTTGATTTATTTTTGCTTGATGCTAGCTGTGAATCACTGCGCCTAGTACCTAAACATGTTAGTCGTTAAGGATCATAAGTGGTGAAATACTTTGCCTTAATCGCTGTTTTCATTAGCTTCACTAATATTGCGGCTCAGCAGTTTGAAGAAACTGGGAGGGGAAGTGCCACAGCGCTGCAAGCCCCTCGTCTAGAAACCTCATTTGAGCCTGTTGATACGCCTATTCAGTCAGAGCAAGATCTGAATGGCTGGGTGAGTGAGAATAAAGCGCTTTTAGGGATGTCTGATGCTGCGCAAATACAAATACTGCAAAGTACCCAAGAAGATAACGGCTACAGCATCTATCGGATTCAACAGAAACTAAATAATATTGATGTATTTACCCATCAGTCAGTATTGGTTTTGTCACAAGGGCAACCTGTTAGTGCTCACTTAATGACGACTGATTTGCCTGCACCCGCTGCGCCAAGTATGGCGAGTTTACAACAAACGGTAACGGCCACTTTAGCTGAGTTAAAAATTGAATACCAAGACCAACCTGAGGTTGAACCTGTATATTTCAAAGTTGCCAAAGAACTGCTCGCAGCAGCCGTAGTGCGTGGCAAATTCAAAAAAAATCAATTGGACTATTTATATACTTTGGTTATTTCTAGTAACGGTTCTGTACTTAAAGAAATCCCCAATCGCCTTGATTTTAGTTATGGTTTGATTGATGTCGATGAAATGTGCGCTGTGGTTGGTTATGACCGCCCAACGACCATAGTTGAACTATTGATAATGGCTGATAGTGGCTACATTCAGGCTTATCCACCAGCTGAATCCCAGTCTATGGCAAGTTCTACCAGTGAGCGAAAATTAGCCGCTATGCTAGATGATGCTAATTCCTATTTAACAACTCTGTTTGGCCATTCTGGCATCGATAGACATGACAATGTGCAAGTTTTGGCTTTTGTTGGTAATAAATTTTATGAAGAAAGTCTGAGTTGTGCTGGTAACAATACCACTAACGCATTTTGGACTGAACTGAGTGACTCACTTGGTTTAATGCAGATACATGCTCCCTTATTACAAAATCCTGAAGTTATCATGCACGAACTCACCCACGGTATTGTGGCTTATGGGGCAGGGCTGATTTATCAGCAAGAGTCGGGCGCATTAAACGAAGCTATTGGTGACGCTATTGGCGTAGGTTTCGTCAGTTGGCAGAACAAGCGGTTAAACTCACCAGCCTCTTCTGATTGGAAGTTAAGGCTAGGTAACCAAGTAATACGTGATTTCAGCTACCCAACCCGAATTCAAGATATGCCTGATCATTTCAGTGAACGCTACACTGGCAGCAAGGATTACGGTGGCGTTCATATTAATTCATCTATTATTAACCATGCTTTTTATTTGCTCGCCGAAGGGGGAGCTCATCGGCGTTTGGGGGGCGACAACGTTCCTAAAATCGGGATGAAAAAAGCGTTGTTAATTTGGCAGTATGGTGCCACAAAAATCTTAACGCAAACCTCGGATTTTCAAGATGCTCGTTATGCCTTTGCTAAATCGGCTGAAATTATTTTTGGCAAATACAGTGAAGAAAGAACAGCAGTGCACATGGCATTTGACGCCATTGGTGTAAAAGGTCGTTGGACTAAAAACGAGCCACCGCCTAAACCAGATCCTAAACCTGATCCCAAGCCAGATCCTAAACCTGACCCTAAGCCAGATCCTAAACCCGATGCAATTCCAAAACCGGATACAAAGCCAGAGTCTACTGCCGAAATAAGTAACCAAGTGCTGTTGTTAACTGTCCTTTGCTTATTTTTATTGTTCGTTGTTTTGTTTTTTATGCTCAAAAAATCTCGCCCAGGTAAAGCGGACAATTCGGAATTCGCTCCCTATAATCTAAATTTAGACACTAACGGCGATAAAGGTCAGTCTGGAAAAGCTGGCAAATTGAATGCTGAGCTAACCGGTAATTATGGGTTTTTATTGGTTGATGACAAATATTACTCGTTGTCGAATGCAGCCTTGTGTGGCAAAGGAATCACCGTTGGCCGTTCTGATTCGGCAACTATTTCTATTCAGTATCCTTCTGTTTCTAGTTTTCATATACGTTTGTTTTTGCACGACAAGTTCTTGTATGTAGAGGATTTAGGCTCAACTTACGGGACCTTCGTAAACGCTGAAAAAGTGACTAAACATCAAGCGGTACGGCTAAATATAGGTGATGAAATTCTGCTTGCTGATTTGCCGTGTCATATTACTGATAGCAAACAATCGGCGGCCAAAAACGCTAAACAAACTGCGAATATCTCGTCCACTTTAACCTTGCAAACCGACAAAGGTCGGTTTCAAATTCACAGTGAAAAAATGTCAGATGAGGGAGTTACAATTGGCCGAGATACTGCTTGTCAGCTGGTTATTCCCCATGACTCGGTTTCAGGGACTCATGGCAAATTTACCTTTAAAAATGATACATGGTGTTTTCAAGATTTAGATTCTTCTTACGGATCATTTTTGAAAAACAACAACCAGGCTGAACAGCTGGAAAAGTTTTCAGAGCAAGAACTTGTAAATGGTGCAGTGTTGTATTTAGCTGATTTCAAAATTGCAGTGGGTGTTGAGCAGGATGACGGCAAAATTAGGCTCTAGTCATTTTTTAAATTATCGATAAGTTAAGGCATTAGGGGGGAAACATAGTGGATGAAAATATATTAGCATTGCCGCAAGGTACAAAGCTAAATCATTACATTATTGAATCTGTTTTAGGCCAAGGCGGTTTTGGTGTGGTGTACAAAACGCATCATGCTCACCTAGATGATGAAGCGGTAATTAAAGAGTTTTTACCGGTCGAGTTAGCGAGTCGTCAAGGTCAAACTGTGTCTCCCCATAGTTCTTCTAAATATGACCTGTATGCTGATTGCTTAAATCGTTTTATGCGAGAAGGCGCCACCTTAGTTCGACTTAAGCATAAAAATGTTGTCCGTTGTAGAGATCTTTTCACCGCCAACGGTACGGCTTACTTGGTGATGGATTTCGAAGATGGTTTAGCCTTAGATGAACTTATTAGTAGCCTAGAGTCCCAAGGACAGCATTATTCCGAACAACAGTTGATGCATTTTTTAATACCTCTAGCTGATGGATTAGCATACATCCACAGCCAAGGAGTATTACATCGTGATATTAAGCCCGCTAATATTTTCATTCGTCGCAGCACAGGTTTACCTGTACTTATTGACTTTGGCGCGGCAAAACAGAATTTCGCTTTAGCATCTCAATCACAGGCTCCTTATACTGAGTTTTATGCGCCAATGGAACAAATTGAAGGTGGTGGAGAAGCCAAAGCAACCATTGATATTTATGCGTTTGGTGCACTTATGTATCGTATCGTAACCGGCACTGTTGGGGTTAAGGCCGAGAGTCGTGCGCTGGCCATGGTGATAGGCAAAGATGATCCTCTTGCCCCAGCCGCGAGTTTGGCCAAAGCGGATTATTCTGAATCTTTTCTAACCCTGATTGATGATTGTTTAAAGTTTAAGGCCGAAGATCGGCCTCAGACAATGGCTGAGGTAAAACAAAGGTTACAGCTTATTGCTGAGCCATTTATTGAGGTTATCTCGGATCCTGCTCCTCAGCCGTTTCATTTACTCAATGATTTAATCGATATGGCCGGTAGTGATGGCATTATCTCGGAAAGTGCAATGCGATTAATTCTGAGTAAAGCTAAAACACTGAATATTGATGCCGAAGCAGCTAAAGGTTATATATTAACCAAAGCCGCAGCAAATCATTGGAAAATAGACGATAGCACGACTAATGCTCCTGAGAAGGACAGCAGACCGTCAACAAGCAGCGCTGATAAGCCGGAGCCTCCGTTCAAGAAAAAGCCTGAAAAAACCAACAAAGTTGCTCTTCAAGAGGAGCAGAATAAAGCTAAAAAAACATCCTCTTTTAAAGCCAAGCTTCTAGCGAGTCTTGTATTTGTAGGCATTTTAGTAGCTCTGCCAGCGATTGTGGATTATCAACAGGAACAAGAACGAAATCGATTAGCAGCGTCCTACCAACAACAAAAAGAAAGCCTTGCATTAAAGCTTAAGGCAGAAGATGAAAATGCTTGGGCCAAAGCGAAATCAAGCAACACCGCAGCGGCTTATCAGGTCTATCTTGATACCCAGCAATTTGGTCAATATCGCAATGCCGCAAATAGCGCCATTGCCGAATTGAAAATCATACAGGAACAGCAGCAAGCTCGAATCAAAAGCGATGAAGCTGACTGGGCGATAGCGAAAAAAGGCAACTCTGCATTACATTATCAAGGTTATTTAGATAAAGGGTCCATTCGAATCCATCGACAAGAAGCATTAGATGCCTTAGCTGAATTAACCAAGCAAGGATTGAACCCTACTGATTCTAATGAACAATTTATCCTAGGTTATAACTTTGATTACGGTAAAGATGGTCGCCAACAGTCTTACGAACAAGCATTATACTGGTATAAAAAAGCTGCGGATCAGGGCGAAACTGGGGCGATGAATAATGCTGGGCTTCTGTATAAGTTAGGCCAAGGTGTTGAGCAGTCTTATTCTGAAGCAGTAAAGTTTTTCCGTAAAAGTGCTGAGCTTGGGAATGCCTATGGGGCAAATAATTTAGGGGCAATGTATAGAGATGGTATTGGGGTAACTCAGTCACATCAAGAAGCTAACAAATGGTTCAAAAAAGCGGTCGAAAAAGAATTAGCTTCTGCATACGTTAGCTATGGTTACCAATATTACAAAGGCCATGGTGTAACCCAATCTTATTCTGAAGCGTTAAAATATTATCGATTGGCAGCGGATCAAAATAACAGAGTCGGGCAGTACAATGTGGCGATCATGTATGAAAATGGTGATGCTGTCCCTCAATCCGAATCTGAAGCGATAAAATGGTATCGATTATCGGCCAAACAAGGGTATGAAAAAGCCCAAAAAGAGTTAGAAAACAGAAATCTAACTTGGTAACGCGGCAGAAATAATTAGTTGTGAATGCAATAATAATTAGAAAAAGAGTGTTGAAATGGAAAATATACTAGCGCTACCTATCGGAACTGAAATTAATCACTACGTTATTGAATCAGTGCTTGGTCAAGGTGGATTTGGTGTGGTGTATAAAGCTCACCACGCCCATTTAAACGAGCAAGTTGTGATTAAAGAATTTCTGCCTGTTGAGCTAGCTAGTCGCCAAGGGGAAACTGTGACGCCCCATGGCACTTCGAAACAAGATGTATATGGAGATTGCTTAAGACGTTTCATGGAAGAGGGGCGTACTTTGGTAAAACTGCGCCATCCTAATGTTGTACGTTGCCGTGATTTGTTTACGTCCAATGGTACAGCTTATCTCGTTATGGACTTTGAAGATGGTTTAGCGCTAGATGAACTTATTAGTAGCTTAGAGTCCCAAGGTCAGCATTATTCGCAAGAACAATTGATGCATTTTTTGCTGCCCTTGGCTGATGGGCTGGCTTATATCCATAGTCAAGGTGTGCTGCATCGCGATATTAAGCCTGCTAACATTTTTATCCGTCGTAGTGACGGTTCACCAGTTCTTATCGATTTCGGTGCAGCCAAACAAAACTTTGCTTTAGCTTCGCAATCGCAAGCCCCATACACAGAATTTTATGCGCCTATGGAGCAAATTGAAGGCGGTGGTGAGGCCAAACCTACTATCGACATCCATGCGTTTGGCGCCTTGATTTATCGTATTGTAACAGGTGAAAAGGGAACTAAAGCAGAAAGTCGAACTTTAGCGTTTGCCATGGGAAAACCCGATCCTTTAATTCCGGCGATTGAGCTGCAAAAAGGCGAGTTTAGTCAATCATTGCTCAAACTTGTAGATGATTGTCTGCAGTTTAGGGCAAATGATCGTCCGCAAACTATGCAAGAAGTGAAAGACCGATTACTGAAAAGCGCTAATAACAGCGAAGACGATAGCGCCCAGCCTTTGAATTTGCTTGCAAAATTAGATGATTTAATTGCGCTTGCAGGTAGCGATGGTGAGATCAGTGAAGCGGAAATGAAACTGATCTTGGATAAGGCTGTTATGTTGACCATTGATCCTGTCGAGGCGCAACAATATGTAGTCTCTAAAGCGACGCAACACGGTTGGCGATTTGCCAACGGGGTTGAGCAAACAGCAACGGAACAACCGTCTGCTACTCCAATTCCCACGCCGTCGCCAACACCTCCGCCGCCTGCACCCGCTCCCCCTAAGCCGACTCCAACAGCAGATCCTGTTTGGCCAGCCAACGAAAAAGTGGAATCTTCCGGAGGATTAAAATGGTTGGCTTTGATTATTGTACTTGCTCTGGTTTCAGGTGGCAGTTTCTATGGCTATTCACTCTATGAAGAAAAGCAGCAAGAATTAGCTAAACAAGAGCGTTATTTAAAGCAAAAACAACGTGAGCTCGATAATCAAAGACAGCAGCAAGCTGAAATATTAGCAAAACAACAAGCCGAACAGCAGAAAAAGGAAGAGGACGATCAAGCATGGTCGGCAGCGGTAAAACTAAACTCCCGTTCCTCCTATCAACATTATCTTGATGTGCAAACTGAAGGACGCTACCGCACATCTGCTCAAAATCGTATTGACCAATTTGAAAGAGTGGCGAAACAACGTCAAAGCGAATCGGCCGATAAAACCGCTTGGAACAAGGCTAAAGAAGCTAATACAGCGATGGATTATGATGGATATCTAAACACATACCCATCTGGAATTTATCGATCTTTGGCTGAAGCAGCTTTACGGAAATTGACAAATGAAGGATTGAACCCCGCAGATGCTGAGAAGCAATTTGTTTTAGGTAACAATTATCGTACTGGTAATGACTCTGATATTCCTGTTTCGTACGAGCAATCTGTGTATTGGTATAAACGTTCGGCCGACCAAGATCACGCAAATTCTGCGAATAACTTAGGTTATATGTACGAAAACGGCTATGGCGTTAGTAAGTCTTTAACTGAAGCTGCAAAATGGTACGCAAAAGCCGCTAATTTAGGCAGTAAATACGGACAGAATAACCTTGGAATATTATACAGAGATGGGGATGGAGTGAAGCAATCTTACTCCAATGCACTCTATTGGTTGCGTAAATCAGCGGAGCATGATCACTCACCCGCACTGCATAACTTAGGTAATCTGTATCGAGATGGTAAAGGCGTGACACAATCCCATACTGAGGCGATTAAATGGTATCGAAAAGCAGCAGACCTAGGGAATGCCAGCGCACAAGTTAGTTTAGGTTTGCAATACGAAAGAGGGGATGGCGTCCCGGTATCAAATACCGATGCTGTTTATTGGTATCGCAAGGCAGCTGAACAAGGCAATCAATGGGGACAATACGATTTAGGTCTTAGTTATGAGTTTGGTCGCGGTGTAAATACCTCGTTATCGACGGCTATCGAATGGTATAAAAAAGCAGCCAAGCAAGGCCACGAGGATTCCCAAAAAAGGTTAACCGACAAGGGATATACTTGGTAAAGCCATTATGTTGAATATTAAAAATAGTAATAATTCCAAGGGCTGTTTATAGCTAAATGACTGATAATGTATTTGCTTTACCTACAGGGACAGAGCTTAATCATTATGTGATTGAATCTGTGTTGGGACAGGGTGGTTTTGGCGTTGTGTACAAAGCACAGCATGCTTTGCTGCGCCAAATGGTGGTGATTAAAGAGTCCTTGCCTTTTGCATGTTCCAGTAAAATGAGTGCTAGCTACAATAAAGCCGTGGAATGGCATAAAAAAGCGGCGCGAGCTGGAAATCCCTCCGCAAAAGATGCCTTAAGCGGCAGAGGGATTTTATCGAGAGTACGATTGCGCGAACAGGAATATATAATGAAGAACGGAACGTTAAGGTATAATAATTGATGGATGAGAATATTTTAGCGCTGCCTCAAGGCACCCCGTTAAATCACTATGTTATTGAGTCGGTACTTGGCCAAGGTGGGTTTGGCGTGGTGTATAAAGCTCATCATGCCCATTTAAATGAAGAAGTGGTCATTAAAGAGTTTTTACCGGTAGAACTTGCAAGTCGGCAGGGCACAACAGTGGTGCCCCATGGGACTTTGAAACAAGATGTGTACAGTGATTGTTTGCGTCGATTTATGGAAGAGGGTCGCACATTAGTGAAGCTGCGGCACCAAAATGTTGTGCGTTGTCGAGATCTGTTTACCGCCAATGGGACTGCTTATTTGGTGATGGATTTTGAAGACGGGTTAGCGCTAGATGAATTGATCACCAGTTTGGAAGCCCAAGGTCAACGGTATTCACAAGAGCAATTGCTGCATTTTTTATTACCTATGGCCGATGGTTTAGCTTACGTACATCAGCAAGGTGTATTACATCGCGACATTAAACCTGCGAATGTGTTTATCCGTCGTTCCGATGGTTCACCTGTGTTAATTGATTTTGGCGCGGCCAAACAGAATTTTGCGTTGGCATCTCAGTCGCAAGCTCCTTACTCAGACTTTTATGCACCTATGGAGCAGATTGAAGGCACTGGTGAAGCTAAGCCCACAGTGGATATTCATGCTTTTGGTGCACTAATGTATCGTATCGTTTCGGGTACCGCAGGTATCAAAGCTGAAAGTCGCATATTGGCCATAGTGAGTGGCCGAGAAGATCCGTTGAAATCTGCAACCAGTTTTACCGATTTAGGCTATTCAACTCAGTTGTTAACCCTAATTGATGACTGTTTGAAATTTAAGCCCTTAGAACGTCCGCAAACAATGTTAGAAGTTAAGGCGCGTTTGTTAGCCAGTGTTGAAATTGATGGAAGTGAAGCGGCACAGCAGCAAAACCCGCTTTCATTATTGGATGATATGCTTGAATTAGCTGGTTCTGATGGTGTGGTTAGTGAGACAGAAATGGCGATGCTGGTTAGTAAAGGCATCAGCTTAGGCGCCGACGAATCGGCCGTGCGTAAATACGTAGTGGCAGAGGCGACGCGTAATGGCTGGAAGCTTGAAATCGCTGGTCAGGACGACCCAAAACGACGTTCAACTAAGCACACAGCTCAAGGTGATGAAGGTGCCGGCGATCTTGCTGGCAAAGATATTAATCATACTTTAGCGTACACGTTGGAAGATTCCGTTCAGGAAAATACCGTAGATATCAATTTCAGTAAAATCGTATCTTGCCAAACCTGTGTTGCCAAAGGAGCTGTTAACTCCTCTTGTTCGGTCTGTAAAGGAAAAGGCTTAGTCGCCCAGAATCAAGCATTGCGAGTCAAAATTCCGCAAGGCGTGATGACCGCCGATCGCATTCGTTTAAAGGGTGAAGGCAATGTGACCAGCTTTGCTGGAACCGCTGGTGATTTATATATCGTAATAGCGATCCAGCCTCACTCGGTATTTACTATTCAAGGGCAAGATTTGCATGCCTCTATTAGGGTGTCTGAGGATCAACTCATCGCCGGCAATCAAATACCTTTTACCGCCCTTGATCGACAGTTTAAATTAAAAGTCCCCGAGGGCTATAAAAACGGACAAGCTATTCGCTTAAATGGAATCGGACTGCCATTCGGCGCGGAAACGCGGCTGCGTGGTAGCCTCTTCCTCAGCTTAGAGCCATCAGACACGGGAACTACCGAAACGACAGTTACCGAAGATGGTGCAGTTGTTATCGTACTAGAAAAGAATAGTCCAGCGATTACTAACGGGATCGCCCAACAAAATATTGGTATAGAAACCTTGGGAAGCACCTTGACTCCTCTGGTAACTAAAGGCACTAATTTAGCTAATCCTGTATCGCAGACTTTTTCTACCTCAGAAGATAATCAGCAGCTAATTTCTCTTAATCTATACCGGGGAAATAGCAACAAATTGAGTAAATCTGTGTTCTTAGGTTCCTTTGATATCAGTGATATTTCGCCAGCTACAAAGGGGATTCCCAAAATTGAAGTGTCTGTGTATTGCCAAGGTAGCGACATTTTGATGAAGGTGAAAAGCTTAGACGGGAAACCACTGCGTTTGAGCAGCGAAAATCATGTAAATTTACAAACCATCCAGTCTCAAAGTACAAAATCAGCAAATAGTCATACAACCGAACAAGTCGCTGAAAAGTCAACAGACAACAAAACATACACTAAGGCTGGCATTTTTTGGCGAATCTTAGCTTGGGTACTGTTTGTATTGAGCGTGAAAACCTTAATTTCTGTGATGATGAATTAGCATTTCACTGAGTTAAGACAAAAGCTCAATGACGTGACCCCCCAATCATTGAGCTATTCAATAATTGGGGGGATAACCTTAACTAACTGAACGTTGATATTTGTTTGTTAGTTAACAGTTAGTTTTTTAGGATAGGCTGCGGTGCCCCACAAAGGCACCGTAGACAAACTGTGTTTATAACTGCCAGAGGTTTCTTTAGTTGAATATGAAAGATACATCAGGGTTTGTGATTTTGGGTCAAAAATCCGTCTCACTTTCATATTTTTGAAAAAGATGCTTTTCGATTTTTTAAACACCACTTCACCGGAATCAGACTTATCAATTTGATTAATCATCTGCGCGGTAATCTCTCCGGTTTGACGGCAAGCAATTGAACTATCGGAGGGATCCGATAAATCCAAATTAGCTTCGATACTTGAAATATGACAAGTCACTCCGGTTACGATGGGATCTTGTAAGGCATCTAATTTAATGTCTTTTGTGGTAAATACACCTAAAGATACATCGCCCACTTCATTGTCACTACATGCGGATATACTCACTGTTGCGAGTAGCACGATAATCAATTTTTTCATTCTGTTAGTCCTTATAGGTACTTGAATTTGCATCGTTATAAAAATGTGCAGATCTCTGATAACGCTTTTTTGCTCTGTGCATGTTTAGGCACAGTGGCATCGGTGTCTGGGTAACCTGCTATTAATAACATGTAAGGTCGCTCATCGTCTGGTCGGTTGCAAATTTTTGATAAAAATGACATGGGTTTAGGTGTATGGGTTAAGGTAACTAAGCCTGCATGATGCAAAGCGGTAATTAACATACCTGTCGCGATACCTACAGATTCATGAACATAATAATTAGTGTGTTTTTCTCCTGTCACCACACCGCCTTTTTTCTGACTAAATACGGCGATTAACCAAGGAGCGTGCTCTAAATAGGGTTTTTGCGCATCCGTTCCCAAAGGTTTAAGAGCATCAAGCCATTCTTCACCTGCACGTCCAGCATAAAATCCTTGCTCATGCTGCTCGGCTTGCTCTCTAACTTGTTTTTTTACTTCGGATGAATGTATTGCCACAAAATGCCAAGGTTGATGATTGGCACCACTTGGTGCTGTGCCTGCTGCTTTTATGCAATTTTCTATAATCGATTGCGGTACGCTACGATCACTAAATTGGCGAACACTATGACGGCGTTTGATATTTTCGTAGAAGTCTTGCGCGCGTTTTTGCATCTCGTCGACAGAGTATTCAATATAATCAGTTAATGGTGTTGCATCATGTTGTTTCATCGATATCCAGTTTTGCTTAAACTTAATAGGTCCTTTCTTCAAGCAATGAGTATATCTAGATATCAATTAAGACAGCAAATTTACTCTGTGTTGCAGTAAGTGAAATAGTACCAAAGTTATACTCTCTAATATGACAATGATCATTGATCTCTGCATAATATTGCTCTAGTTTGCTTCTACAATTTTGAAGGCAAACAATTGGCAGACATCAAAAGTCTTGTTCTCAGGACGTTTTGAGCTGCTAATTCAGCATAAGAGGTTATAAAAATGAGTAATGATTCTATTGTTATTGTATCTGCTAAACGCACCGCGATGGGCGGCTTTATGGGTAGTTTATCAGCCGTAGATGCAACCGAATTAGGTGCCACAGCGGTTAAAGCTGTTTTGGGTGATGTAGATAAAAATATCATCGACGAAGTCATCATGGGTTGTGTACTACCTGCTGGTTTAGGTCAAGCGCCTGCTCGACAAGCGACATTAAAAGCTGGATTACCATTAAGCACTGGAGCGTTGACGATCAATAAAGTCTGTGGCTCTGGCATGAAAGCGGTTATGTTGGCAAACGATCTTGTCACTGCCGGATCTGCGCAAGTGGTTATTGCCGGCGGTATGGAAAGCATGAGTAATGCACCTTACATTTTGCCTAAAGCCCGCGGCGGTTATCGAATGGGACACGGCCAAGTCATCGATCACATGATGATGGATGGTCTCGAAAATGCGTATGATGGAAAGGCAATGGGGTGTTTCGCTCAAGATACTGCTGACGCAGAGTCTATCACCCGTGAACAAATGGATGACTTTGCTCTGTCTTCTCTAACCAAAGCGTCGAATGCAATAGAAAGTGGCGCGTTTAAAAATGAAATTACTCCACTAACGATTAAAACTCGTAAAGGAGAAGTGGTTGTAGACACAGATGAAGGACCAGGTAATGCAATGCCGGATAAAATTCCTAAACTGCGCCCTGCATTTAAAAAAGACGGCACTGTAACTGCAGCTAATTCTAGCTCGATCTCTGATGGTGCTGCTGCATTATTGATTATGAAAGAAGCTAAAGCACAAGAACTTGGATTAACGCCTTTAGCTAAAATTGTAGGTCACTCAACCAACTCCATTAAACCTGAAGACTTTACGGTCGCCCCAGTTGGTGCAATGGAAAAATTGTTTGCTAAAACTGGTTGGGACAAAGAGGATGTTGATTTGTTTGAAATCAACGAAGCTTTTGCCATGGTGACCATGTTAGCCATTACTAAACTGGGTTTAGACAGCAACAAAGTAAATATTAACGGCGGCGCTTGTGCTTTAGGCCATCCAATTGGCGCGTCTGGTGCTCGACTTATCGTTACCCTCCTACATGCTTTACAAAACAAAGGTCTAAAAAAAGGTGTTGCCTCGCTATGTATTGGTGGTGGTGAAGCTACCGCTATCGCGGTTGAAATGTGTTAGTCCTGTAGGCGGGCGCTTTAGGCCCGCTTAGATAGGTTAGCTAATTCCACGGGCTAATTCCATGGCCTAAAGGCCATGCTACAGGGTTGGGTTGTAGGTGGGTGCTTTAGGCCCGCTTAGATAGGCCAGCTAAATCCACGGGCTAATTCCACGGGCTAATTCCATGGCCTAAAGGCCATGCTACAGGGTTGGGTTGTAGGTGGGGGCTTTAGCCCCGCTTAGATAGGCCAGCTAAATTCATGGGTTATCTCCGTGACCTAAATCCATGGCCTAAAGGCCATGCTACAGGATAGGGATGTAGGCGGGCGCTTTAGGCCCGCTTAGATAGGTTAGCTAATTCCACGGGCTAAATCCACGGGCTAATTCCATGGCCTAAAGGCCATGCTACAGGGTTGGGTTGTAGGTGGGGGCTTTAGCCCCGCTTAGAT
>NZ_JAUORY010000013.1:0-119585 GCF_030548145.1 Aliiglaciecola sp. 2_MG-2023 | reverse complement strand
AGGAGAGACTTGAACTCTCACGCCGTGAAGCACTGGAACCTAAATCCAGCGTGTCTACCAATTCCACCACTTCCGCACATGCTTGTTCTAAAACAAGACTTGGTGGCTACGGCGGGACTCGAACCTGCGACCCCATCATTATGAGTGATGTGCTCTAACCAGCTGAGCTACGTAGCCATCTATCTTTGGGTACTCCGCTTTGGAGTGGCGCGTATTATGCTGATAAGGCATAAGGTCGTCAACCCTTTTTTTAACAGAATTGTTTGATTGCTCGATATCTAAGCAAAGCCAGTTAAAAAATCTACAACATGACACTTATTTGTACAAATGTATTGAATCTTTTTTAATTTAGTACTGTTTAATTCGATTTTTGAAGGATAGAAACTTTGCATTAAATTGAAAATAAAAACATAAAAAACGTTTTTTTTTAGATTGATTGCATGTTTTAGCAGTCATTTGTCGCACTGCTATACGCATTTTAGCTGTGATTTGGCAGATGCAACGGTCATTAGGTGAACAAATGATAATTGCCCATGGCCTGACAACCAATTACCAGCTAGGTATATAAACCAAATGAAGTGTTATCTATTAAGAATATCGTCTCGTCATAAAACTCCTATATAAAGGACGGCAGACTAAAAATAGTTATCAATTGAAAAGACCGATAGAGAAGTTACCTTCTGTATATTGTGTACAGCGATAAAAAAACCGAGCACTAATGGCTCGGTTTTTTAAAATTGATCGCCTGTTTAGACGAAACTAGCTATGTTAATACCGATTAAGCTTGGGTATTAATAACTGAACCTACACGTGAGTCAGGTGTAGGACTGTTTTGAGTCGAAGATGATTGAGACGGTGATTCAAGCTCGGCTTGACGTTGTTGAGTTTCAACCTGACGAGCTTGTTGCTGCGGAGCTGCTTGGGCAGATGAACTGCTAGATGAAGAACCTACTTCCATTTTAATAATCCTCGTTGCTGATAACTATTGGTAAATATAGTACAAAAAATAACAGCATGCACTATTGTGAAATAAACAACTCTGTCAATCGCACAGCGCCTATAACAAGCTAATATGCTTACATTTAGTCAATCCATTGTTCTAATTGTTGTTGCATAAAATTCGCGATCATCGGTTGCGCTTGCAAATTAGGGTGGATGCCATCTTTTTGCATTAGTGATTTGTCTAAGGCAATTTCCTGTAAAAAGAACGGGATTAAAGGAATCTCATTTTCAACGGATAGCTCAGTGAACATGCCGGTGAACATTTGGTTATATCTGCGACCGTAATTAGTGGGTATCTGCATTTGCTGTAAAATTACCGAAAGCCCTTGCTGTTGAGCCATATCAATCATCTGTTGAATGTTGGCCTGCATTTTTTTCACTGGGTGACCTTGCAATCCGTCATTACCACCCAATTCAATGTATAAATGGGTAGGGGAGTGTTGATCGAGTAATCTGGGAAGCCGAGCTAAAGCACCGTCTGTCGTTTCACCGCTTATTGCGGCGTTTACAACGTTTATGCCTTGGTTTTGCCATGCATTTTGTAACAAACTAACCCAACCTTGTTCTTGCGTTAGCCCATAAGCAGCGCTTAAGCTATCTCCTAGAATCAGTATTTTTACCGATTGTGGATCGTCAGCTTGTTGAGCTTGCAAGTGATCTGAAATACTCAGTAAAAGTATAACTATTAACCCAACAATAAACAGACGATTTCTGTCTCTTTTAAACCATAAGTGCACTATGACAACAACTCCAAATGTAATGATAGAAACTAAACGAATCACCAAAGTAGTAAGTACGAGCGAAGGTGAACTTCAGATCCTTCAACCAATTAGTTTTAAAGTCAAGGCTGGTGAGTCGGTTGCCATTATTGGTGCGTCGGGTTCCGGTAAGTCTACACTGCTGAGTTTGTTAGCGGGTCTGGATCAGGTAACCGAAGGTGAGATCTTCTTGGCTGGTGCGCCTTTGCATTCTATGGATGAAGAACAGCGTGCTAGGCTACGGGGCGAAAAAGTTGGATTTATATTTCAAAGTTTTATGTTGGTGCAAAGCTTAACCGCATTGGAAAATATTATGCTTCCGGCTGAAATAGCGGGTTTAGATAATGCCAAACAGCTTGGTCAACAAATTCTTGAACAGGTTGGCTTGGGACATCGTGGCAATCACTATCCCAATCAATTGTCAGGTGGTGAGCAACAACGTGTAGCGATAGCACGTGCCTTTATCACTAAACCTAAAATTTTATTTGCGGATGAACCAACCGGTAATTTGGATGCCGCTAATAGTGAAAAAGTAGAGTCTTTGTTGTTCGAGTTAAATAGAGACTCAGACACTACTTTAGTGCTTGTTACCCATGATCCCGTATTGGCGAAACAGTGTCAGCGTCAGTTGAGTATGCAAGCGGGTGTGTTAACTGAGGTTACCTCATCCGATTCACAATCAGACCAACAACAGCAGGCTAGTTAAACATGAAATATGGTTTTAATTTGGCTTGGCGTTTATTCAAGCACGAAGCTAAACGTGGCGAACTCACGATTATTTTGTTTGCGATTGTTTTGTCTGTGGCAGCGGTTTTGTCACTCTCATTATTCAGTGAACGACTTCAAGGTGCTCTGACGGCTAAATCTGCCGAGTTTATTGCCGCTGACAGGCTGTTAGAGTCAGATAAACCCGTTGATCCTAACTGGATTGCAAAAGCAAAAGAATTAGGCTTGCAAACCACCCAGCAAGTGTATGCCCGCTCCATGGTATTTGGTAACGAGCAAATGACTTTAACCAGCTTACGCGCTGCAGATGACGGTTATCCCTTAAAAGGTGAGTTAAAAACCTCAACAGAGCCCTTTGGTTTGGGTCAGGTGACTAAAAATTTACCGGCTTCTGGCGAAGCTTGGGCGGAGTCACTGTTGTTACAGAAACTCGGTTTAAAGCTTGGTGATAAAATTGAGGTGGGAGATAAGGAGTTCACTTTAACCCGAGTCATTACGGATGTGCCGGATTCTGGGTTTAGTGTGTTTGGTGGTAATCCGAAGGTATTGATAAGCCTTAACGATTTGGCTGCAACTCATATTACTGGCCCAGGTAGTCGAATTGATTACACCTACTTTTTCGTAGGGGATAGCGGTGACTTAGATGATTATTATGATTGGCTGCGACCTCAATTAAATCGAGAAATTCACTCTTGGCAATCGGTAGAAGATGACGACTCGCAACTTGGGCGTTCTGTAGGCAGAGCTGAGCAATACTTTTTACTTGCCAGTTTGTTAGCAATTGTATTGGCGGCAGTGTCTATTGCCGTTGCTGCTCAACGTTATAGCCAACGTCATTATGATCCCGTTGCGATCATGAAAACCCTGGGTGCGAGTAAACAATTAGTACAACGGGTTTATTTATATCAAATATCTTTTATCACCTTGTTGGGTATCTTAGTGGGGACGGTCGTCGGTTTTATCATTCAACAATTAGTCATTTTGGCGATTGCCGATAAAGTCAGTGTTTCCATCGACGTATGGCATTGGCGTCCATTGGTCATTGCTGTTTTTACCGGAATGATTTGTGCGGTTCTGTTTTCACTTTATCCCTTGTTAAAATTGTTCTCGGTTCCGCCTTTGCGTGTACTCAGACGTGATTTAGGTGCTGGGATGAGTTCCAGAGTTCTGCAGTTTGCGGCCACGGGTTCAGCCATATTGATATTGATGTGGGCCTATAGCCAAAACTTGCAAATTAGCTTAATCCTGTTTGTTTCCGGTATCGTTTTAGTCTGTGCGTTGTTAGCCATCACTTATGGTTTGATCGCGGTTGGCAGAAAGTTAGGTCAAGGTAAAATGGGGGCGTGGCAATTAGCTTGGGCGAGAATCAAAAGACGGGCTATGGATAACAGTGTGCAGCTGATTAGTTTTTCGGTCACTATTATGTTGTTACTTGTGGTTTTGGTTATGCGTAACGACATGGTCTCGCAGTGGCGCGACCAGCTACCGCAAGGCACTCCTAACTATTTCATGTCAAATATTACTGAGCAGCAACGTCCTGCATTAAATCAACATTTCGAACAGTTAGGTGTTAAAACCGATGTTTTTTATCCGGTCGTTAGGGCTAGGTTTGTGTCGATTAACGACGAAAAAATACGAACTGAGATCACTAAAGAAGATGAAGATAAACAAGATAGTGGCCGCAACGGACTAGGGCGAGAGGCTAATTTAACTTGGAGTAATCAACTCCAAAATGAAAACAAAATTGTTGCTGGAAAGTGGTTAGACGAATGGCAAACCGGAGATGAATATGGGGTATCTGTAGAGCAGAGGTTAGCGTCAAGATTAAATATTAAGTTAGATGACAAACTAACATTTAATATTGGTAGTGAAGTGATTAGCGTGAAAGTAACCAGTCTTCGCAGTGTCAATTGGCAGACCATGCAACCCAATTTCTTTTTTGTATTGCAGCCTGAAGCCATGCAGGCATTTCTACCCACTTACATCACTAGCTTTCATGTTCCAACAGAGCAAAAATCGAAAATAGCGCAGCTAATGCAGCCATTTTCCAGTGTCACCTTATTTGATGTAGACGCAAGAATTAATCAATTAAGAGCCATTGTTGATCAAGTCTCTGTGGCGGTTGAGTTTATTCTAGTGTTAGTGTTGATTGCCGGTTCTTTGGTATTAATTGCGCAAGTTCAGGCGAGCATGGATGAGCGCCAGCAAGAGTTGGCCATTTTACGTACGCTAGGGGCCAAAGGCAGCTTGATCCGTGCCAGTGTTATTTATGAGTTTTTAATTATTGGTGCAGTGGCGGGGTTGATGGCAGCCTTTGCCAATGAACTCACCTTATATTTATTGCAGTCACAAATTTTTGAAATGCAGGGAAAACTACATTTCGAATATTGGATTATTGCTCCAGTTGTTGGTGCGGCCACTGTAGGCTTGTTAGGTGCTGCAGGATGCTGGAGGTTATTAACCTTAAATACCAGTCAGTTATTGCGGAAAATGGTTTAAGCAATTAAAGCTATTCAAAATAATCATTAAAAAGGGCGATTCGCCCTTTTTCTGATTTTATTTGCTTCAATCTGGAGTGAACAGAATTACCCTTTAGTACATGATAGGCACAGTGATACTGAGTCTGAGAAACGTAGTGCATGGGGCTTATCTACTTCGGCTTCAGCATAAATTACCCAAGGATGTTCTGCGGCAATTTCCAATACGTCTGATGTTAGCTTTTCCAGCAGTGAAAAACGGTTGTCTTCTACCAGTTTGATAATTCGTTTGGTAATGATTTTATAATTTAATGCATCTTCCATATCATCTGAGTCTGTTGCTTGCTCGGCGTTGTAATGAATTTTCACATTAACGATAACGTCTTGTTTGTTCACTATTTCATCTTCATTAATACCAATGTAAGTGCGTAACCTGAGGTTTTTAATTCTGATAGTGGCTGGATTCAGCTTCATTTATTGTCACTTCCTTAAAATTCGCGAAATGTTGTTTAATCGTTGTGTTTTCAATAGGTCTATTATCTGCTAGTTTGTGGACCAACATCAAATAATCCAATGTGAATTTATATGGAAACTAAGTCGCCCACTGCGATTAAAGCAATATTAGTGTTAGCCTGTATTGTTATTATATTAGCTGGTATTAAAGCAGCCAGTACAATCGTAGTTCCTTTTCTTTTATCTATTTTTATAGCGATGGCGTGTCATCCAATTATCCATTGGGCTTCTAAATACAAGGTTCCTCGTTGGTTATCAGTGATACTAGTTATACTGTTAATTGTGATATTTGGATTTATGTTAGCAGGTTTAGTGGGTAACTCCATGGCCGAATTTCGTGAAAATATTCCCCAATACAAACAACAATTAAGTGATGAGCTAGTATGGATAACCAGCAAGCTTGAAACTCTGTTTAATATTGAAGTAAACAGTGATTTGCTCGTGTCTTATTTAGATCCCGGCATCGCCATGAGTATGGCCACTAATATACTCACCAGTTTTGGCAGTGTACTGACTAACTTTTTATTAATTATTTTAACTGTCGTGTTTATGCTTTTTGAAGCTGATTCGGTGCCTAAGAAAGTGCATATTGCGCTGGATGATCCATCCATGAAGATTCAGCAAATAGATAAGTTTTTAGTGTCGGTTAAAAATTATTTAGTAATAAAAACCATCGTCAGCATAGGCACTGGCGTGGTGATTGGCCTTTGGTTATATTTCTTAGGCCTAGATCACTTTATGTTATGGGCGGTGTTAGCGTTTCTATTGAATTACATTCCAAACATTGGGTCGATTATTGCGGCTGTCCCAGCGGTATTGCTGGCATTTGTACAATTGGGCCCTGGTGTGGCTGGACTCACCGCCATTGGATATGTGGTCACCAACACTGTTATGGGTAATGTAGTTGAACCGAAATTTTTAGGCAGAGGCTTAGGCTTATCCACTTTAGTAGTGTTTTTATCGTTAATTTTCTGGGGATGGTTATTAGGCACTGTGGGCATGCTGTTATCGGTGCCTTTGACTATGATCGTAAAAATAGCATTAGAGTCCAATCAAGATAGTCAGTGGATAGCGGTCTTGCTCGATAGTGAAGATATTCCAGATGAAAAAGAAGATGAAGCTGAGCTCAATCAGGCATCCGAGTAAAGGTCATTTCAATTTTGGCTCCACCTAGTGTGGAGTCAGTAATTTCCATTTTACCGTGGTAAGCAGAGATTAAATCGGTTACCACCGCCATACCAATACCTTGACCTTCTTGATAACTGTCTAAGCGTTTTCCTCGGTGCAATAATTCTTGGCGATGTTGCGGCTCAATGCCGTTGCCGTCATCTTCCACGGTAATGCGCAACAATTTATTGGTTTGTTGTGCAGACACTTTGACTTTAGACTTTGCCGCTTTACAGGCGTTATCCATTAAATTTCCGAGTAATTCCATTAAATCAGTTTGGTCACCTTTGAACTGGCAATTCTCTGCTATTTGTAAGCTAATCGATAAATCTTTATCAGCATGCACTTTAGCCATTGCTGATTGTAGTTTTTGAACAATCGGCAATACCGAAACTGCCTGATCCCAGCCACTGCCAGCACCGGCAACGGCACGTTTTAATTGGCGTTGAATAATATTATTTATTTGTGATAAAGGTTCATTGGCTGAGCTGGGCAGATTCGGGTTACCGGCAAGCACAGCTAAAGGGGTTTTTAAGCTATGGGCTAGATCGCTAAGACTATTTTTATAGCGACTACGTTGCTGCTGTTCGGTATCGAGCAGGTGATTGATACTGCGTTTTAGTTTTTCCAATTCAGGCGGGTAGGTTTGTTGTAAGCGTTCTATATCACCTTCCTCGGTCTTTTTGATTTGACCAATCAATGTGTTTATTGGGCTCAAGGCCATATTTAAACTGGCTATTAATACGATCAAAAGTAACAAGGCTAAAAAGCCCAGCCAATACCAAAGGGTATTGGAAAAGGCATCCCGCTCTTTTTCAAAGGTGAGTTTATCTTGCACAATAAAAAAGCTGACAGGCTCAAAATCTACATTACCTTCAAACTCAGCGGTATAGGAATACAGGAAATAATCAGCGTCCAAACTAAATTCAGCTAAAAATATTTCTTTACCAATAATTGGAGCGTCTAACTGAGGTTGCTCTGACCAGTTTAAAGTGGATAAAGACTGCCACACAACATCATCGTTTATTTTAATAAATGCATACAATCCAGAGCCAGGAATGTTGAGCTTGTCATTAAACAGTTGTTCAGGCATTTCAGGCTCACCGTCTACCATTTCAAATTCAGAAATAAGGGTGAGACTTTGCACCCGCAATTGTTCGAGCATAGATTGACTGAGACTATCCGTATAGGCTTGTTCTAAGGTCATTGCACCTAAAGGAATGAAAAGTAGCAGTGCCAGCAAGGCGGCCGCAAAACTTCTGAGGCGCAACGATAACCTGATCATAATTCTCGATTGATTCGGTAGCCGCGTCCGCGCAGGGTTTCAATTGGTTTATAATTATTTTCTGGATCTAGTTTCTTACGTAAACGCCCGACAAACACTTCTATCACGTTACTGTCTAAATCAAAATCTTGATCATATATGTGTTCAGTCAATTCCGTTTTAGAAACTATTTTTTGTGGATTGAGCAAAAGGTACTCCAACACTTTGTATTCATAAGCCGTGAGCTCTAAGGATTGCCCGTTTACAGCGACTTCTTCGGCTGTGGTGTCGAGTGTTATAGGACCTTTTTCAATAAGCGGATTGGCTTGTCCTGAGGATCTACGAATCAGCGCTTTTGCTCGGGCGAGTAGTTCTTCATTGTGAAAAGGTTTAGTAAGATAATCATCTGCTCCAGCATCTAAACCTTCTACTTTTTCCTGCCAACGATCCCGCGCTGTCAAAATGAGTATAGGGCAGGTGACATCGTTTTTACGCGCATTTTTTATAACATCAAATCCGTCAATTACAGGTAGACCTATATCGACTATGGCCAAATCGTATGGGTGTTCAGCTAACAAATAGCTGGCTTTGGCACCATCATCGGCTAAATCGACACTATAACCATGTTGTTGTAATAACTGATCTAATTGGGTTAACAGTCTACTGTCATCTTCCACCACAAGAATACGCATTATTTATCTCTACTACGTTGTTTGGTTATCTTACCTGAACGTTTATCGACATCTACAGTGACCACACGCCCATTTTTCTGTAAAACTTTGACCTTATAGGTATTTTTACTTTGGTTAACACGCAATACTCGACCGTTAACCTTTTGCAGCACTCTATTTGCAGCTTGGGCTTTATCAATGTTGTCTTTTGATGTTTCTTGGGCTGACACTTGCCCGCCGAAGCAAAGAGCAAGGGTCATTAACAAGAAAATCAATTTACCTCTGATGTGCACAATCAAAATGGGTTCCTGATTTGTTGGCGTTTTTATGATTACAAATAGTTTAATGTCTTACTGGTGATACCTTCACTTTTACTTTCACTGTATTACCTGGGCGCGAATGCATAAAGGTTTCATAGGCTGCACCTTGATAACGATATTTTACGTTATAACCTTTGATTTTTCTTACTTTTTTTGCAGGCTCATATACGGTCTCACAATGTTGGGTCACTCGAGTGCTGTATTGCAGCCCTTGCACGCTATTACCAATTGCGCCGCCGATAATGGCGCCTGTTACTGTGCTCCTGCGGTTGTCGCCAATCACATTTCCAATCACACCACCAATTACTGCGCCGGCAATTGTTGAGTTTGTGCGCTGACGATGATCGTTGCTGTAGCGAACTGTTCGTTCAACAGGGTAACACTGCTGTATGGGTTGTTTTACCGTCGAGTATTGATATACCGGATCGACCCGAACTACTTTTGCATAATCATAACGGGTATCGGCTAACGCTTGACCAGCAGAAAAACCGAAAAGTAATGTGGCAATTGAGATGTTTTTTAGATTTAACATTTTGTCTCTCCTTTGAAATCTTAGGTTCATAATAGGAGAGACTAACTGAACTATAACTGAACTAAACCTTATCGGTTAGTTAAGCATTGGGGTTTAAACGGATTGTAGGTTTCTGTTGTGCAATGGATTAACGCAGGTAGCTGAAATCGTACTGTTTCTATTGTTAGTGTAGATGTGTATTTCCAAATCTATGTTTTTCAATTTGTACCAAAGGTCTAAGTTATCAGCGCTAGGGCAAATAATTCGTTGTATATACTGTTCTTGAACGCCTTTGGCTAAATCTAGTTTTTGGGGAATTTTGATGAACGCTCTGACTTCTCCAAAAGACGCATTCGAACCTTGATAGTCCCAGTCTCCTAAATGCAAAGCGGTGTAAAACGTTCTATCCACACTTTCCAACGTTTTTGGGTCAGCTTGATAGCTGTCTTTATCGGCAAATCGAACAATTTTCATTGAGAAGAGTTGATTACAAGCAGAAATACTCAACATGATCACAGCCAGCAAAAAAGCTCTTTTGATCAATTTAATCGTAAACTTATGTGTGTTTTTCATTCACCACCCCTTCGTTACTCAGGGTATCGGCTAGTAATTCATAAGCTTGAGTGCTGCGATGTAGCCAAGTGTCTAATCCTTTTTCACATAACAGCTTTCATAATGGCCGCAGTTAAGTAGATAAGAAAGAGGTTGGCTAAGAATTGGAACGCAGGCTTTTATCGTTAATCGAAGTCGACTTTTTTTCGCAGAGATTTGGTTTTTCCAGCTTTTTTCTTACTTTCTACTCGGCGAACTTGGGATGACTTTGTGGGTTTAGTCGCCCGTCTAGGTTTGGGTTTTTCGCCGGCTTTTTTAATAATTTCGATTAAACGAGTAACGGCATCTTCGCGGTTTTGTTCCTGCGTGCGGTAGTTTTGAGCTTTTATCACCAGAATGCCGTCATTGGTTATCCGGCTGTCGTTACTATTGAGCAAACTTGTTTTGTAAAACTCAGGCAAAGTAGAGGCGTTAACATCAAAACGAAGGTGGATTGCGCTGGAGACTTTATTCACATTTTGTCCGCCAGCGCCTTGGGCACGAATAGCATTCATTTCAAACTGATCGTCAGATATGCTGAGGTGTTCGGTTATGCTTATTAGTGCCATGATTATCTGCCTAAGGTAAGGTTTGTGAAAATGGTTTCACGACTACACTTTTGAAAACTCCGGCTCCAATGTACGGATCGCTATCTGCCCATTGTTGAGCATCAGACAAACTATCAAATTCAGCAATGATCACCGAACCGGTAAATCCTGCTTCACCAGGAGTTGGGCTATCAATTGCCGGACAAGGACCGGCAATGACCAAACGTCCTTGTTGTTTAAGTGACTCCAATCTTTCTAGGTGAGCAGGGCGCACACTCAGTCTTAAAGGTAGACTATTGGCTACGTCCTCTGCGTAAATGACATACAACATTGAATTATCCTTCTTATCAAATTAGTTATTTATGGGTAGCCGCTTTCATCTCACAGACAAAGCTTGCAAGTTGTTCTAGCATTTTACTCGGATTATCGAGGTTTTGTTCGATAATGTTCACCGTAGCTGAACCGGAAATGGCGCCTGCTGCGCCTGCCGTTATCGCTTCAGTTACTTGTGCTGGTTTTGATATTCCAAAACCTAACAAGGGAGGAGCGACTTGGTATTGAGTTAGTTTAGCAATTAATTCGTCGGCGGGAATAGTCGCGGCTGTCTCTGCACCCGTTACACCAGCTCTACCAAGTAAATAAGTATAGCCAGACGACTTACGACCAATTTCGGCTAAGGTTTCGTCACTCGCATTTGGCGGCGCGATGAGAATTTGATTGATATTATTGCTTTCCGCTACGTCTATAAATCGCTGTGCTTCGCGCAGGGGAACATCGGCAATTAGAATCGAATCTACTCCCGCAGTGTTAGCCGCCTGATAAAATTCAGTTAAGCCTTTTTTAATGACAAGGTTGCTATACAGCAGCAGTCCAATTGGCACCTCTGGAAAAATATCGCGAATTTGTTTAATCACATCAAAACAATCTGATGGCGTTATTTTATTCTCCAAGGCGCGAATACTGGCTTTTTGAATCGTAGGGCCATCTGCGATGGGATCTGAATAGGGAATACCTAATTCCAACGCATCGGCACCGCTTTCTACTAATGTTTTAATGATATTAAATGAGGTTTGTTTATCTGGATCCCCAAGCATTACGAAGGGGACAAATGCGCCTTGGTTAGCTTTATTCAGGCGTTCAAACATGTTGTCGTAACGGCTCATTTTTGTTCTCCCAAAATATTGTAAACGTGGGCTAAGTCTTTATCACCTCGACCAGATAGATTCACCACTATGATAGTTTCCTCTTCTGCTTCATCTGCCATATTGAGGGCATGGGCAAGGGCGTGTGAAGACTCAAGCGCCGGAATAATCCCTTCTTTGCGAGCAAGTAATTGGAACGCGTTTAATGCTTCGTCATCGGTAACTGCCGCATACTGTGCTCGACCTATGTCGTGTAAATAAGCATGCTGAGGACCCACTGCAGGGTAATCTAAACCAGCAGAAACTGAATAGGATTCTTCAATCTGGCCGTCGTTATCTTGCATAATGTAACTGTATGCACCATGTAACACACCTTTACTACCTGTGCAGATAGCGGCACCGTGATCCGGTGTGTGAATGCCTTTGCCCGCAGGCTCTACACCAATTAAACTCACACTAGGTTCATCAATGAAATCAGCAAACATACCTATGGCATTTGAACCACCACCTACGCAAGCCACAACGGCATCGGGTAAGCGTCCTTCTTTTTCCATGATCTGCGCACGGGTTTCTTCACCAATCATTCGATGAAATTCACGTACGATAGTCGGGAAAGGATGAGGTCCGGCAGCCGTACCAAGTAGATAGTGGGCCTTGTCATAGGTGGCTGACCAATCACGCATCGCTTCATTTACCGCATCTTTAAGAGTACCTGAACCGGCATTGACGGGGATGACTTCGGCACCCATTAGGCGCATACGAAACACATTTGGTGCTTGACGCTCTACGTCTTTGGCACCCATATAAATACGTGCTTTTAAGCCCATAAGCGCGCAGGCTAAAGCTGTTGCCACACCGTGTTGGCCAGCACCCGTCTCAGCGATTACTTCGGTTTTGCCCATACGTTTGGTTAATATTGCCTGTCCCAAAACTTGATTGGTTTTATGGGCTCCACCGTGTAATAAGTCTTCGCGTTTTAAATACAGTTTTACTTTCGGGTTACTCACTAGATTTTTAGTAAGAGTCATCGCTGTTGGGCGGCCCGCGTAGTCTTTTAACAAGCCGTTAAATTCTTCCACAAAGCTGGGATCATTTTGCGCATCTATAAAGGCTTGTTCAAGTTGATCTAAAGCGGGAATAAGTAACTCTGGTACATACATACCACCGTATTCGCCAAATTTACTGTCTAAGTGATTCATGTTGCTCTCTTATGTCTATATTTGTTTTAACGTTATTATTTGTCTGTAAGCTATTAGCAATCGTTGCATGATTAAACTTCAGTAGCGTCGTAACAGATCAAATAATTGTGCAATTTTTTGTTGATCTTTAATGCCTGGGGCGGATTCCACCCCCGAATTTGCATCTAGCCCTAGTACGTTAGTTGCTCTGGCATCTTGAATGTTTAGAGGAGTCAGCCCGCCAGCTAATATGACATTATTGTTATCTGGCAATTGGGATAACAACTGCCAATCAAATTGTTGTCCTGTGCCGCCGGATTGCTCGCCGACTTTGCAATCTAACAAAATCCTATCGACGTTCTCTAAATCCATAAACGGTAGGCTATTTGTGACCCCAAATGCTTTCCAAATTTCACAATTGGGCTGTAATTGAGTACGCAATGCATCAATAAAAGTTTGATCTTCTTGTCCGTGCAATTGTACCGCAGTTAAATTTAATTGATTGGCATATTCGACAATGGTGTCGATAGTGTTGTTAACAAAAACGCCCACATAATGAAATGGTACCGAATCGACAATTTGTTTTGCGCTTTGCAGAGTAATTGCGCGCGGCGACTTTTCAGCGAAAATTAAGCCGCCATAGATTGCGCCACAGCTGGCAATAACTTGGGCATCTTCGACTCTAGTGATGCCGCAAATTTTAACCTCACCGAAAAGTAGTTTTTTAACTGCACTGATAACGTCGAGTTCTTGCATCACTGAACTGCCGACCAAAAATCCGTCTACTAATGGGGCCAGTCGGCGCACATCTTTATTGGTATAAATACCGGATTCAGATATCACTACACATTCGTGCTTACTTTGTTTTATTAGAGGAACTAGTTTTTCGGTAGTGGCTAAGTCAGTACTTAAATCACGTAAATTACGGTTATTGATACCAATAATTTTAGCCCCCAAAGCCAAGGCTCTATGAGCCTCTTCTTCGTTACTGACTTCCGTCAATACATCAAGTTGATATTGCTCAGCTAGCTCAGCAAGTTGAGCATATTCTTCATCGTTGAGTACCGACAGCATAAGCAGTACAGCATCGGCATTGTGATGACGGGCCAAATATATTTGATAAGGGTCTACAAAAAAATCTTTATTTAAAACCGGTTGGCTAACGCGTTGGCGCACATATTCTAGGTATTCAAATTTACCTTGAAAGTACTTTTCATCGGTTAATACTGAAATGCACGCAGCATATGGACCATAGGCTGCAATAATCTCATCGAGATTAAAATCATCGCGAATCAAACCTTTCGATGGTGAAGCCTTTTTACATTCGAGCACATAGCCTGCATTTGGTTTAGATAACGCTTGATAAAAACTGCGATCTGAAGGAGTCAAATTATCTTTAAATGATGAAAGCGGCAGATCTAATTTACGTTGCACCAATTCTTCACGTTTATTGGCGACTATTTTTTCTAATACATTTGCCACTTATTGTGCTCCTTGTTGACTAGTGTTGGCGGCAGATAAAATGGTGTCTAATGCTTGTTTGGATTGCATGGCCTCAACCGCTATTTGCGCACCTTGTTCATACGTGGATGCGATACCTGTCAACTTCAACAAAGCGCCGGCGTTCATCGCGACCGCGGATTGGTGGGCAAGCTGTCCTTTACCGGTTAATACCGCCTCTATTAGTGCTTTATTCTCTTCAGGCTCTCCACCTTTTATACTTTCAAGTGAGTGCTCTTGTAGACCAAAATCAGCAGGCGTTAATGTGTATTCGTTAATCTCGCCATTTTTTAATTCAGCCACTTGAGATGGACCGTGCAAGGCTAATTCATCTAAGCCACTACCATGCACTACCAGCGCATGCTCATAGCCCAACAATTTTAGGGTTTTGGCAAATGGCATGACCCATTCAGGAGCGTATACCCCGATCATCATATGTGTCGGCTTGCCTGGGTTGGCCAACGGGCCGAGTAAGTTAAACAGGGTGCGGGTTTTTAAGGTGGTTCTGACAGGCATCGCAAACTTAATTCCTGCATGATAATTTGGTGCAAACAAGAAACATAAATTTGCATCATCTAAGCAGTTTCTCGCAGTCTGCGCACTCATACTAAGATCCATGCCGAATTCTCGAAATAGATCCGCGGAACCGGATTTACTGGAAACACTGCGATTGCCATGTTTTGCCACTTTTACACCACAGCTAGCGGCCACAATTGCGGCGGCTGAGGAAATGTTGATGGTGTTGTGACCATCGCCTCCGGTTCCTACAATATCTGCAAAGGGATAATCGGGACGAGGGAAGGGCGCTGCATTATTGATTAACGCTGCCGCTGCACCAGCAATTTCTGCTGGCTTTTCACCCTTTATTTTAAGGGCGGTTAACATCGATGAAATCACGATGTCATTTAACTCGCCTTTCACTACCATTGAAAATAAGGCTTCGCAATCTTGCTGTGATAAATCCTGACCTAGGTATAACGATTCCAAATGGGAAAGAGTATTGATAGTCATATTTATGCCTTTTGCGTTAAATAACGAATACTTTGTTCAAGTAGTTGACTTCCATGAGAGGTCAAAATCGACTCAGGATGAAATTGGAAGCCCAACATTCTGTCGGCAGGATGATACACACACATGGGAATACCTTCAAAGTTAGCTATTACATTTAGTTCTTTTGGAATATCACTGACTACCAATGAATGATATCGCGCCACGGGCAGTGGATTTGCTAGGCCACAGAAGAGTGCGCTGTTGTCATGCTGGATGTATGACGCTTTGCCGTGCATAACTTGTTCAGCTCTAATCACTTTTCCACCGTATGATTTAACAATCGCTTGATGGCCTAAACAAATTCCTAGTACTGGAAATTGACCTTTAACAAGCTCGATGAGTTCGAGTAAACAACCGGCTTGTGATGGCTCTCCTGGTCCGGGTGATAACAATAATAATACTTCTGAATTTTCTGCTTTTTGTTGCATTTGAGAATAGATCATTTGAGCAGAAACTGAATTTCGATAAATAATCAGCTCCATTCCCATACCACGTAACTCATCTACTAGGTTGTAGGTAAAAGAATCATAATTATCCAGCAGAAACACACTAATTGGACGGCTCATAAATTATTCTCCTTTGCATGGGCACTGACAATCGCGGTGATAACCGCTTGTGCTTTGCCTCTGGTTTCGTCTGCTTCAGATTGTGGATCTGAGTCGTACACCACGCCTGCGCCAGCCTGGATATAAGCAATATTGTGTTTGACAAATGCGGAGCGAATTACGATACAAGTATCCATGTCGCCATTGCCATTGATATAACCCACTGCACCGCCATAACTTCCTCTGCGTTTTTTCTCTACTTCACGGATAAGCGATGCTGCACTGACTTTAGGGGCACCTACTAGCGTCCCCATATTCATGCAGGCGGCGTAAGCATGCAGTGCATCTAAGTCATCTCGTAATTGACCGACTACACGACTGACTAAATGCATTACATGGGAATATCTATCTACTTTTAAAAGATCTTTTACGAAGCGGGTACCGGGTTGGGAAACTTTTGCTACGTCATTTCGGGCTAAATCAACAAGCATTAGGTGTTCGGCTTTTTCTTTTTGGTCTTCACGTAGATTAAGCTCAATTCGACTATCCAAATCTACATTGATACTGCCATCAGCATGTTTTCCTCTGGGGCGAGTACCTGCAATCGGATATATCTCAATTTGATTACTCTGTTTATCGTATTTGAGTGCCGACTCGGGGGAAGCGCCAAACATACAAAAATCGTCATCTTGTAGAAAGAACATGTATGGACTTGGGTTTTGTTTCTTTAGATTGGCATAAGCTGCATAGGGAGAAGGACAAGGTAATTTAAACGTGCGCGAAGGAACAACTTGGAAAATATCGCCAGCCAAAATATGTTCTTTAAGATTTAACACATCCTGTTTGTATTCGTCATCTGACTTATCCACCTCTAACTTCATCTCAATACCGACAGGCGTTGATTGCATGGGTTGTTGTTTGAGTTGTTTTAATTGGCTGATGATTTCTTCTAGTTGTTGACTGACTGAAAAGTAACTACTGCTTACATTTTTGCCACTAAATACTGTGCTAATGACTTCAGTGGTTTGTAATTGATGGTCTATCACGAGCAATGATTGGGCTAGGTAAAAAACAAAATCAGGGCAGGTGTTTTCGCTGTCGGGCACCTCGGGTAGGGATTCAAAACTGGCTAAAAGGTCGTAAGCGAATGCGCCGCCTAAAAATAAGTTTTGAGGATGTTCACGCAAGCAATGAATATTTTTGACAATTAATCGCAATGCATCAAATACGGCCGGTGCTTTTAATCGAGTGTCTTCGTCAAGATTCGAATCGGGTATCGAAAACGTTAATTTCAGGGCGGCGTTATTCGAGTCTACTTCAACTTCAACGCCTGCAGGTATGTGCTGTTCAAATAACGGTAACACAGAGGCACCATTTTCATTTAACCCTTGAATGAGCACGGTGTGACCATGGCAAGTTAATTTTAATGCGGCATCCAACAAGATTAAACTCTTTAAGTTATCCTTACTGTCAATCTCCGCCGACTCAAGCAATAACGTATTGGTTTTACTTTTGCACAACTGTTGATAGGCGCTGAGAGGGTCAGCAACATAGGGACCATGTTTAACAATGGTTTCGGCTATTCCGGGTTTTTCACTTAATTGAGTTAAACTCATGTTTTACTTCTCAAGTTTGATTTTAATTTTAGCGCGTTGCGGGCAGATACGAAAAAGGCCCGATAAACGGGCCTCTTAATAATTATTTGCTACACACACAAACACTCACAGCCCGCTAGTTAGGGATGTGCCACCACCAGATTTTGCTATTTGTGGAATGAATTGTATTTGTCATGTGTTTAAATTCACTTTGTAAACTGTAATTAAACCTTAAAATAAGGCTGTCTATTGACTTTTTTTGAGAATTTATCCAACTCCCAAGGCATTTAACCTGAATATTTTGTGGCGTTTAACATATAATAACGCTATCACCCTTATAGAAGAAAACAATTCGCTCGTTGTGTCAATACATTGGACGATAAAAAGTTTAAAATTGCCTAATTAAAGCGTTATATGATAGAAGCCATGAAAATAGATTTGCATTGCCATAGTAGTTATTCAGACGGTCGATTGACTCCCCAGGAGCTGTTAGATCGTGCTCACAATATGCAAGTAGATGTACTGGCATTAACTGATCATGACACTGTTGATGGGGTTCAAGAACTTAAAGATCATCAACAACAGTGTAAACGTAAATTAGCCGTGATTGCTGGTGTTGAATTGTCAACAAGCTGGCATGGATTTGATATTCATATTGTTGGTCTTAACGTGGATCACAACGACCCAGTATTTTTATCTCGACTTGCACAGCAGAGTCAAAGTAGACAAGAACGGGCGCTAAAAATAGCCAATAAATTAGAAAAAGCGGGTGTACCTGATGTGTATGAAACCGCAAAAAGCTTTGCTGGCGTTGGACAAATAACCCGTGCTCATTTTGCTAGAGCATTGGTAAAACTTAATGCTGTCAGCAGCCTAGAAAATGCTTTTAAAAAGTATTTAGGGAAAGGTAAAAAGGCCCACGTAAAACCTGAGTGGATAAGCATCGAAGAAGCGGTGACTTGGATTCAGGATGCCGGCGGACAAGCAGTTTTAGCCCACCCAGGACATTACGACATGACCGCAAAGTGGTTGCGTCGATTGGTGGCTGAGTTTGCCCTATCAGGCGGCGATGGGATCGAGGCTAATCACATGCATTTAGCTGCAAGCAAAAGGGAATTGCTGGTGGAATTAGCCATCGAACATCAGCTGCTGGCCTCTACAGGGTCGGATTTTCATTATCCGAGTCGCTGGACGGAGCTAGGGAAAAGTTTAGCCATATCAGAGCGTTTAACGCCTGTGTGGCATGATTGGAAAAACCTCTCAGAACTAAACAATAGAATAGGAAATTAGCGAAAACTTATGAGTCAGTATTTTTATGTTCATCCTGATAATCCTCAGCAACGGTTATTGCGCCAAGCCTGTGAAATTATTCGAGCTGGTGGCGTGATTGTTTATCCCACAGATTCTGGCTACGCAATTGGGTGCCAAATGGAAGACAAGTCTGCCCTTGAACAAATTTGCAGGATACGACAGATTGGCAAAGATCATAACTTTACTTTGATGTGCCGTGATATGTCTGAATTGTCGAACTACGCTAGGGTTGATAATACCGCCTTTCGTTTGATAAAGAATAATACGCCAGGGCCATATACTTTTATTCTAAAAGCCACTAAAGAGGTACCAAAGCGGTTGCAGAACCCAAAACGTAAAACAATAGGTATTCGAGTGCCCGATAACATCATAGCGCTGCAATTGTTAGAAGAATTAAACGAACCCTTAATGTCCACGACCTTGATTTTACCCGGTGAAACTCAGGCCGAATTTGATCCTGAAGATATTAGAGACAAATTAGAACGTCAGGTCGATTTGATTATTAATGGTGGGTACTTAGGTGAGCAACCCACCAGTGTGATCGACATGTCTGAGGGGGGGATTGATATCATCCGCGAAGGCAGTGGCGACACTAGCGTATTTGGTTGAGGCGAATTAGCCAATGACCCAAGAGTCAGCGCCGAATAAAGCACCTATTCAACAGCCATTGCCCCTTGCATTCGTCAATGGCGAGGCAATGATTGATAAACCGGAAGATTTATATATTCCGCCGGATGCTTTAGAAGTTATTTTAGAAGCGTTTGAAGGACCATTGGATTTACTTTTATATCTAATTCGCAAACAAAAATTCGATATAGTGAATTTGCCAGTGCTACAAATTACCCAACAATACATGGAATATGTTGAGGTAATGAAAGAAATAAAGTTGGAGTTAGCCGCTGAATATTTGCTGATGGCAGCGATTTTAGCCGAAGTCAAATCGCGACTCTTATTGCCTAAACGACCAGACGCCGAAGAAGATGAAGATGATCCTCGCGCTGAATTGATTCGTCGTTTGCAAGAATATGAAGCGATAAAGTTAGCAGCCCAAGAAATTGATGGGCTACCTCGAATGGAAAGAGATCTGTTCAGCGCCAGTGCTACACCGAACGAGCATGTCGCACCAATAAAAATACAACCTGAAGTGAACTTACAAGAACTCGTATTAGCGTTTCAATCGGTGATGAAAAAAGCCAAAGCCTTTGAGCATCATCAAATTGAAAGGGAAGTCTTGTCGACTCGAGAACGAATGAGCAAGATTTTAGAATTATTAGATGAAAAAGACTATCTTGGTTTTGAGACCTTATTTTTTGTATCGGAAGGAAAAGCTGGGGTAGTAGTGACTTTCTTAGCAATATTGGAGTTGGTAAAAGAGAGTTTGGTAGAATTGGTACAAGCTCAACCTTTCAGTCAAATACATCTGAAACTGCGTAATCGAGAAGAGGGTGTATGGCAAGATTAACCGATGAACAGTTAAAACAACTTGTTGAAGCGGCAATTTTTGTTGCCGATGAGCCATTGAGCAAAGATAAATTACAGACCACAGTGTTAGAAGGCCTCAGGGTGTCGAATAAAAAGCTTGATGCCGCGTTAGCTGAGCTGAAATTAGACTATGCCCCGCGAGGGATTCAACTGATTGAGGTCTCATCTGGCTTTCGGTTTCAATCGGTGGATAGCTTGAGCCCTTGGTTAAGCAAATTGTGGCAAGAACAAGCGCCGCGCTATTCTCGGGCGCTATTAGAGACTTTATCTTTGATAGCTTATCGTCAACCGATAACCCGAGGAGAGATAGAAGACGTGCGAGGGGTTTCAGTCAGTAGTCACATTATGAAAACCCTAACGGAAAGAGAATGGGTGAAAGTGGTTGGTCACAAAGAAGTGCCAGGGCGACCTTCGTTATATGCAACAACTAAAGGGTTTTTGGATTACTTTGGGATTAAAAGTTTAGCTGATCTACCGCCCATGCAAACAATTGAAGTGCTTCCTGAGTTGGAGCAAAAAGAACAAGACGAACAGCGACTAAAAACAGTGGCTGAACACATGACATCAGACACAGTGTCCCAAGAAACAGCGATAAATTTGGCTGAACTAGGACCAAATAAAGAGCAAATACATTAATGAGTGAAAAACTGCAAAAAGTACTGGCAAACGCTGGTCAAGGATCCCGTCGTGAGATGGAAAAGTGGATAGAGCAGGGACGTATATCGGTAAACGGTAATGTCGCTACTTTGGGAGACCGAGTAGAAAATACCGATCAAATACGAGTGGATGGTCAGTTGTTAGCCTTAGCCCAAGAAAAGCCGGTGTGCCGCGTGCTGATGTACAACAAACCCGAGGGAGAATTGTGTAGTCGCAAAGATCCTGAAGGTCGCCCCACAGTGTTTGACCGCTTACCTAAAATTCAGAATGGTCGCTGGATTGCGGTAGGTCGCTTGGATATTAACACCAGCGGACTACTATTATTTACTAACGATGGTGAACTGGCTAATCGATTAATGCATCCTAAGCATGAAATCCAAAGAGAGTACGCCGTTCGCGTGTTTGGTGAAGTTGATAGTAAGATGATAGCGCTATTGAAAAAAGGGGTGGAGTTGGATGATGGTATGGCTAAATTTACTACCATATCTCGTCGTCCTGGGGATGATGAAAGCCTAAACTCTTGGTTCAATGTTACCTTATCTGAAGGACGTAATAGAGAAGTTCGTCGTCTATGGGAGTCGCAAGGCGTGCAGGTCAGTCGCCTGATTCGGGTTAACTACGGTGGTTTAGAGTTGCAAAAGCGCTTACCTCAAGGTGGCTGGATAGAATTAACCTTAGATGAGCTTAATCCGTTGCGTAAATCTGTACAATTACCCAATGAAACTGAAAGTTTGATCAATGAAAAGCGTAACAAGCTTGATCACGTTAGGATTAGTCGCATGCGACGTTCAGTCAAAAAGCATAAATTGAATAAGAATTTAAAAAGAAGAAAATAACAATTTAAAAAATGCGAAAAAAGCACCTTTTGATTAAATTCGAAGGTGCTTTTTTTATGCTCTTAAGTGAGTTACAAGGAAATAATGAGTAAACCAATTGAACAGGCCAAGCCTACTGACCACACCAAACTTCTCAGTACGTGGATATCTAACCAATAACAAATAGCATAAATTAAACGTGAGATAACAAATCCAATCGCTAGGTATTGAGCGATATCACCCACGTTTTGCGTAATTAGCGCCGTTAATGCACCGGGTATAAACATGATTAGTGCTTCAAAACTATTTTCGTGAACGGCTTTGGCTCGCGCACCAAAACCGGTGAGTTTACTCTGTTGCGCACGAGGGTTTCGATTGTCATAACCTCCCTGCTTATTCTGCGCAATGGCTAAAGGTGCTTTGAATACAATTGGCATAATAGTGGCAATGATTAAACAGATGATAATAGTCGTCATGAGATACTCACAATGTGAACCTGATTGTCTAAGTATAACGTTAACATCTAAATATTTGTTTAAACAAATACCTTTTTAATTATCACCGATTTATGTGTGCTGGGAAATGTAAAAAATGGCCGTCTACATAAGAGTTATGAAAGACGGCCGAATAGTCGGGAATGACATTTGGTACCGTTAAATAAAGGTATTTACATATTGCTGTCGAATTGAAATTCAACTTTATTCAGTAATTGCGCATCATCAATGTTTAGCTCGACTTCACGATAAAGAATGATTTGACCTGCAACAGTTGCCCCTTGTTTTATACTCAAAGTAGGCACTGAATGATCGTTATTGTTACGATTATTTTTGTGGAAAATGATATCGCCCAGCACTTGCGTGTTGTTGGTTAGCAAAATATCTCCGTTGTGAGTGTGCACAGAACCTTCGACTACAACACCATTTAACTTAATCTCACCATTGATGGTTTCGACCTCTTGAGCAACTTTCGAAGAATGCTGCAAACTGATATCACCGTTGACGGTTTTGACAAAACCTGCACTGCTAAAATGGTGACCCGCTTCAATGTCACCATTTACGGTTGACGCATTTTCGACTGTGACATAATCACCCATTTCGATACTGCCATTGACCGTATCGACAGTTCGAGCAGTCACATCATCGTGTAACTCAATGCTGCCATTTACTGAGCTGACGTTAGAGACGTGTTTACCTTGAGATACTTCTAATCCACCAAAAACACTACTCACGCTATTACCGTCCGATGTGTCGTTACTACCGCCTCCAACATGGATGATGCAACCAGATAAAACGAGCATAGTAGAGGTGGCGATGATTGCTCGTGAAATAGTTTTTAGTGAGTTAGCGCTTAACATAAAATTCCTAAGTATGTGTGATAATTGTAATTTGAGTTGTATTTTTATAAGAAGTTGCAGAACTCAGGCCATATTTTTAACTGTATGATTTTAATGTATTTTTTATTTTATGAGAATGAAATAATTAATTTTTTTAGGCAGAATAACAAAATATTAGTCAATTATGCTGAGTGTTTAGCGATTTTCACAGCGCCTTGTTTAGAGAGTAAATGAAGTCGGGTAGGTCACTCAAATAACGGGATTTAAGCTATTTGGTATTCCCACAAGCGCCGCCTTTCAACGACGCTTTTGAGGGGTAAATTGGGTTTACTTATTTACTTTTTTTCTAAAAGGGTGATTAAACTGGACGTGTCGAATCTACCCCCTCCATTGGCCTGAACTTGGCTATAAAATTGATCTACTAGAGCCGTTAACGGTAAATGTGCCTTCGATACTCTCGCTTGGTCCAATACTATACCGAGATCTTTGCGCATCCAATCGACGGCAAACCCAAAGTTAAACTCATTATCTAACATAGTGCTGGCACGATTATCCATCTGCCAAGATTGTGCAGCGCCTTTAGAAATAACCTCAACAACTGCCTCAGCATCTAAGCCATTTTGTTTGGCAAAGTGTAATGCTTCAGATAAACCTTGTACTACACCGGCAATGCAGATTTGATTCACCATTTTGGCCATTTGACCACTACCAACCGGACCTAACAGCTTTTGCATTTTGGCGTAACAGCGAATTAGCGATTCTATTTTTTGATAGTCCCTTGGCTCAGCTCCAACCATCACGGTAAGGGCACCGCTTTGTGCTCCCGCTTGGCCGCCAGAAACGGGGGCATCTGCATAGCCGATATTTTTGGATTGAGCTATTTGCGCTAGTTCTTGTGCCACTAAAGCCGATGTCGTTGTATGATCAACAAAAATACTGCCTTCTTTCATTGTATTAAATGCGCCTTTATCACCTACTGTTACTTCACGTAGGTCATCGTCGTTACCTACGCAGGCAAAGACAACATCTTTACCTTTTGCTGCTTCAGCGGGGGTTGCAGCTTTTGCACCCTTATACTCCTTTAACCAAAGCTCAGCTTTGCTATCAGTGCGATTATAAACGGTCACTTTATGGCCTGCATTGGCTAAATAGCCCGCCATAGGAAAACCCATGACCCCTAGGCCAATAAACGCGATATTCAGAGAATGATTTTGATTCGACATAGGAATTCCTTTTAAAATTATGCGCGTTGAGCGCTAGTCTGCTGTTCGTCAGTGGTTTTGGTTTTTAAGCCACTACTGGATTCTAAAACATAGTTTTTTGGCATAAAGCAATCTACCGAAGACTCCTGCATTTCTTTGTTAAACTGTTCAGGATAATCATCTGTCAGTAAACAGCCAGCTTCAAGGCTAGGGTATATTTCATCATAACGCTTTATTTCTGTTTGGCTTATGCGCCGATAAATATGCCCTCTGTTGATTGAGCTATGGTCAGTCAGGCCTGCTGAAGAGACTATATCTAAAGTGGCATGTACTGTTTCTTGGTGATACCTGGCCACTCGTTGGGCTTTGTCTTCGACCACGATGCCTTTGGCTAAATTCTTATCTTGTGTGGCAATCCCGGTGGGGCATTGGTTAGTATTGCACACTAAAGACTGCACGCATCCCAGTGCCATCATCATACCGCGAGCGCTATTACAAATGTCTGCACCTACCGCAATATTTCGCACTACGTGAAAGCCGGTAAACGTTTTGCCACTTGCAATGACTTTGATGTCTTTTTTAAGATCGAAACCTTGTAAAATATCGCAAACATACACAAGTGCTTCTCGAAGAGGCATGCCCACTGAGTTAGAGTATTCTAATGGCGCTGCACCTGTGCCACCTTCACCACCGTCTACAGTGATGAAATCAGGTTTTATGCCGGTTTGAATCATGGCTTTACACATCGCCACAAATTCACTTTTTTGACCTATACAAAGTTTGAAACCAATGGGTTTTCCGGCTGATAAATCCCGCAATTGTTGAATAAAATCCATCATTTCAAGAGGCGTTGAGAATGCACTGTGTCCGGGAGGTGAGTCGACGCGGGTACCTGGTTCGACTAATCTTATTCGTGCTATTTCAGCGGTATTTTTATCCGCAGGAAGAATACCACCATGACCTGGTTTAGCGCCTTGTGATAATTTTATTTCAATCATCTTTATCGATTCTTTTTGGGCCACTTGCTTAAACGCTTCAGGATCAAAATTTCCCTGATTATCACGGCAACCAAAGTACCCCGTACCGACTTGCCATACGATATCGCCGCCATTCTCGAGGTGATAAGGGCTAACGCTGCCTTCTCCAGTATTGTGATAAAAGTTACCTAGCTTTGCGCCTTTGTTTAAGGCGCGAATGGCGTTTGCACTTAACGACCCGAAACTCATAGCTGATATATTAAATACACTGGCTTCGTATGGTTGTTTGCAATCTGGACCACCAACCTTAACTCTTGGTTCAGGCTGCTTTTCGTCGTAATGTATCGCGCCTACTGAATGGCTTATCCATTCATAGCCAACATTTTGTGTTTGTAGTTTTGTTCCATAGGGCAGGGAGTCTAATTGACCCTTTGCGCGTTGGTATATAACCGAACGAAACATACGATTAACAGGCACTCCATCAGTTTCTGATTCAAAAAGATACTGGCGCAGAAAGGGTCTTATATCTTCCATTAACCATCGCCCGTGACCGACTATGGGGAAATTTCGTAACAGTGCATGTTTGGTTTGAAATATATCGTAAAAACCAACAACGGTTAGGGGGATAAGAATAATGAGTCCCCATGTAGACGCTGACCATAAAACGCTGGCAAGGATTAACAGCCCCCAACTTAAAAAACAAAATACATAAAATGCTAAACGCATGATTTTCCCCATTCAACACTAAACCACTATTTTGATTAGGATAATGTTCAGTGAACTAGTTTATAACGTCAACCTGAGATTAGATTGAACTTCTTCGATAAGTGTCTTGGGAACATGGTGTTCTTTGGCTAACTTTTGCCATTGTGACACCTGTTCTACGACCTCATCTATGATGCGATCAATTTTTCGTTTATTAAAAATTGGACTTAACTGAGCGAAGGAATATAAATCCTTTCTATCAAAGTTATCACGCTTGCCATTTATAGACATCCAATGACTGTTGACCCATCTACTGCCTGGTTTGTAACTGTACGCTAAGTCATAGGCAGGGGCTAACGTCCATTGTTGCTGTTGATCAAACATAAACGAAATATTTTTTGCATGATCATCGTGATTTTTGGCCACCACATTGAATACCATTCTTCTGAATATTTGTTCGGCTTCTTTAGCAGATAACTTTAAGCTTCGGGCAACGTCAAATAACTCTGCATAAGAATAGATTCCCACTTGCTTAAAACTAACGTGAGCAAGTCCATTTAATGTTTGGACGTGGACTTTGTCATTGCCGATACGATCAAATCTTTGGGTGATAAAGTGTCGTCGTTTACCTTCGTTGAGCAAATAACAGGGCATCATATCTATTTGACTGGCCGTGGCCATTAAATAGTAAACGTATTCCATTGCCCCATAACCGGTGGGATCACCAAATGTTTCCTGGTTCTTATTGTGTTCACTTACCCCATCAAATTTCATTAAATAATGGCTGAACCCGTCTGGCGCATTAGTTTGTCCAGAACGCACTTGGGTAAAATCTGAATTAAATGCTAAAACCGCTTTCGGCCTTGCGCCACCAGCACTCATACCAACCGACATTAGCGCCATCATCGCTTCTTTGTCCTCATAACCTTGTTGATTCAAAGATACATTAAATTTGGACCTTTGATTGACAATGTCTTGGGCAACTTCCACGAGGTTTTCAACCTCAAGTTGCTGTGATGAGTTAAGATTTTTATGCCGGGTCGCTGGGGCAAAAGTTAGTGCGCCCATGCCGCGAGTACCTGTGTATTTTAAGCGTTGAAGAGGGGATATATCCTTTGCTGATTTCCCCTGCGAAGCAACCCATGCATTGATGACGGCATTACCAAAATCATCGGGTAGGGAGTCAGCAACCAATCCGGGGAGGCCTTTAAATGCGGCAAAGTCGGTTTCAGGGAAAGTATAAATCTGTTTTGATAAAGGCATTTTTAACGGTGACAATTGAATACCGGTTTTGATGAATGCCGGAGTGTACTCGAACGCGCCCAACTGTTTATCAGGATCATAGCTAACCGCACCAACTTGGTGATCCTGGTAATTCACTATGACTACCTCTTTTACCATGCCGGATCACCTTTTTTACTTGCTGGATTATTACCTGATGCTCGTTGTCTTTGTTGGCCTTGCCGTTTGGCTAACTGAATGGGGGACTCGGTTGGAATAGGAATAAACAGATCCAATTGTTTGCTCAATCCCAAGGCGACTAAAATAGCTACCACTGTTTCTAATTGAGCATGACCTTTTTCCGCGCGCATAACCACCTTTCTGGAAAGGCCTGTTTTATCTGCGATGTCTTGTTGCGTTAAATCAGCATTCAGGCGGGCTTGTTTCAAACGTTCACCTAAATCGGCTACAATCTCTTTTGTTTGCATAACTACCTAAAGTGATAAAAAGGACACATTAATAAACAATATACCAATAATGTCCCAATTTAATGACTTTATCAACATCTATCTTAGTATGCTTATTTTGGGACTTAACATGAATTATGTTTGTTAAAGTCCTATTTTTGGGACTTTATTCTTGGCTGGTTATAATCGGTTTTGATTAAAGAATTGGGTAATTGCGTTAGCATCTATATCAACACCATGATTTTCAAGCCAATGGATCGCATCTACCAGTGAAGAGAAAAACTGATAATTAACCTCGGCAGCTTGATAACCAGTAGATAATTGTTGCTTGATTGTATTACTGATATCAGAATCTAGAATCACTACTGCCACCGCTGTAATCCCCAGCTGCTTGCGTAAAAAGGTCTGCTTTTTAAACAAGTTATAAGTTGAAGGTGGAAATAAACTTTCTCCATATAAACAACTTAATTGCGCCCATGGACGGTTTTTATCAACCGTGTGGAAATTGTCAATCGTTTGCTGCAGTGAACCCTCTAATGCTTCATCATTCCATGGGCCTCGCCCACTAAAAAGTAACACTTGGCCACATTTTCCTATGACATGCTCACCATGTTCTTGCAAAATAACTGTACCTTTAAATGCTTGTCTGACTAAGTTAAAACTATAGACCGGAAAAAGTAAAATTGTTATAAAAAATAACGCGAAATGTCACGAATAAATCTAATTATTGTTTTAAATATCAGTGGCTATTGCAATCTATCAAAAAGATAAACAAAAAATCTTGTTATCGTTTAAAAAAATAAAATGCAGGGATTGCAGTAACCCCTTTTTCTAAAATATCGTTACCATCCGCTATATGGATTTTAGGAGTTGGAGCGAAAACATCTCCATAGGAAGCACCAGTAACAACGACTTTTTCAGATAGCGATTTCTGTAACTCAATTGGTAATCTGCCGGTAAAAACAATTGCTTCTGGATCAAGTAGACTTTGGATGGCTTTGAGTGGGAACTTCATAGTTTCAACACATGCTGTTACCCAAGATTTGATGTTAGTGTCTTGATTGGCAATCGCTGCCTGAATTTTCTCAGGAGTGGCCTCTTCCCCCCAAACAGCACTCAAATGTTTGTAAAGTGATCCCAAGTTGGGCCTTAGTTGCGATTTATCGCTACTAAATAAGGTAGAAATTTCGCCAGCATTTCCAAAAGCACCATCGACAACCTCACCTTCAAAAACAAAACCACCACCTATATCTAGAGTAAACAGCATGAGATAGAAACTTTGCAGCGTAGCTCCTTTTTTAGTTAACGAAAAACCAATAGAGGCAGCGTTTCCGTCATTTTCTACAAAACAGTGTTGTTTGTATCGTTTTGCAAAGGTTTCTTGAAAATTAACAACAGACCAACCTTGCGGATCTTGTTGGGAACAAATACGGCCTTCTTCGTTAGTAAAAAATCCAGAAATAGATATACCTATCCCTAAAATATTAATTGAGGGATCTAACTCTGAAAATAATTGGTCGAGCATAGATAAGGCTGCTTTAATTGCTAGTTCTGCCGATAAGAATGTCCCATCTTTACAAAATCTAACGATGTTTGTGCGGTCGAGATCATCTAATAGAACTACCACTCTATCGTGTTCGAAAACCACCCCAACACTAGCAAAAACTCCGGGGATTAACGTCAAGTAAGTAGCTGGTTGTCCTCGCTGCCCAGCGATTTTTGAGTGCTCTTCAACTATGCCAAGGGATATTAAGTGCTTAGTCAGTCTCGTTAAAGTTTGATTAGATAATCCCGTTGCCTTGGCTATTTCCGCACGAGTTGCTTTGCGGTTTCTACGAATATTTTCAATTACTTTTTTATGGCTACTATTTAGCTGTTTTTCGATGTGCGAAATGGATGTTATTTGCTGTAGCGTTTGCAATGTAAACCCCTTGAAGGAAGTAAATGACGAAAACCAAGAACAATTAGAAATCTAGCCCACTGTATAGAATAACAATTAGGTAACTTAATTACCACCTTGATAATTAAGTTAATTGGCAGGTAAATAATACAAAACTCCAAATTAGTTATAACCTTTTGAATATTATTATTATTTTTGTAAATCCAAAATTATTTTTGAAATATTAAGTATTGACGTGGTAATTAATGGTTGACAATTTATTCTTGCGTGGCTAGTTTAAATACCAGAGTGGTAATTAATAATAAAAACACACTGTCAACATCGAGGAAAATTAATGAGCAGAACAAATGTTACTCCCAGAGCAAGTAAATTCAGCAAGGTCTCGACTGCGGTAATCTTAGGATTGTTAAGTAGCGCGTCTGCTAACCTTTATGCCCAAGAGTCAAGTGAAGGTGACGTTGAAGCCATTACGATTAAAGGTGTAAGAGGTAGCCTTTTAAAATCTCTTAATCAAAAACGATTTGCAAATAAAGTGGTCGATGTCATTACCGCCGAAGATATAGGTAAGTTTCCAGAAGCTAACCTGTCTGAAGCGATTCAACGTGTACCGGGTGTCACCTTAAATCGAAACCCTACAGGTGAGGGGACTGCAATTAACTTACGTGGTCTTGGTCCTGAATTCACCTCTACTGAAGTTAATGGAATGTTAGCGGGGGGTAGTGATGGTACTCGTGGCTTCTCATTCGAAATTTTTCCAGCTGAATTATTTAACAGTGTAGAAATATCCAAGTCAGTGACTGCAGATCAAGTGGAAGGCGGCATTGCTGGAAGCGTTTCTCTGTATACGCCAGATCCGCTAGCAACCAAAGATCAAGTGCTCAATGTTTCTGTTTACAATAACTACAGTGATAATACTGGCACAAACAGCCCAAAAGCGTCAGTAGTATTTAATCAAAACTGGGATGACACTTTTGGTATCAATGCCGCATTGGTGTATTCAGATACAGATATGCAGAATAATGAAGTACGTGGCAGTAGCCATAGTCCTTTATCAGCCGTTTGGACTGGACCTGACGTGGGCGAAGAAGGTGGTCCTACCCAAGAGCAACTTGATGCATTATATCCTCGTATTGAGAGTTTTGGTTATACTTCAGAGGAACGTGAAACCCTCGGCGCTGTATTAGGTCTGCAGTGGCGCCCTAATGATGATCTTGATATTAAAGCACGGGCACTTGTTGGTAAGATTGATGGTGATCGTGTAGAAACAATTTTAGATGCACCCTCAGAGAGTAATATTACCGCTGTTAGTAACACTGTGATTGAAAACGGTATAGCAACTCAAGCCACATTAACTGGTGTGCAACAACGTGTTGGTGCAAGACAAGAAGCGATTGATGAAGAGGTAAACCAGTTCACTTTAAGTGCAGATTGGCACATCTCTGATAGCTTGAAATTTTCACCCTATATTGGCCACTTTAGTCGCGAAAAGACCAACAGTAATGACTTGTTTTCATTTCGCAGAATGGAAGAAGACGGCAATTTCTATCCAGCTGATGTAAGTTACATTATGCGCGACAACTACTTAGAGTGGTCTACCCCTGATACTGATTTTGCAAGCAACCCTGAAGAATTTGTTGTTAACGTGTTCATTCGTCGTCCTCTTGAAACCAAGGACTCAAACAATACCTTGAAGTTGGATTTTGAATACGATAACGGCGACTTGATGAAAGTTGACTTTGGTTTGCGATTTACCGACAGAGAATTGGAACAACATCAAACCAGATCTGATATCAGGGCAGAAAGCTTCTTAGCTGATGGGGTAACCCCACTAAATCGTCGCACTGATTTACCTACTTTAGCGGATGTATATACTCCACTAGACCGTTTTAATGTAGATGGTGCAGGCTTTGCGCCATCGACGTTAATTGGTGGTGATCCTGCGCAAATTCTATCAACTTTCTTTAATGCAGATGGTTCGCCCATCGATGGTTTATACGAAGATGTAAACGAACCTTTTGAACTAATCAACAGCTTTGAATTGCAAGAACAAACCATTGCAGCCTATGCTCAAGCAAATATTGAAGTAAGTGAAAGTGTTACCTTAAGTACTGGCTTACGTTTTGTTCGAACCATTCAAACCATTGATTCGCAAGTGACTACGGATTCGTCTGATGTAAATGCGTTCAGCCCAGTTACCTTGAAAAGCGATTATCAAGAGATTTTACCGAACATGAACGTACGTTATGCTCTTAATGACGATATGGTGGTACGTGCGGCTTACTTTAAGAGTTTAACACGACCTGCGCTAGGTGAATTAGCTGCGTTTGAAAGCTTTAACGGCATCGATGAAGGCGGCGGTCTTGGTTCACGTGGTAACCCTGATCTGCAACCGTTTACAGCAGATAACTATGACATAGGTTTTGAGTGGTACTTTACTAGTGAAGCTGTAGCTGCGATCAATATTTTCTATAAAGATTTAGATGGTTTCATTGATACCTCATCTACGACTGAAATTAGAGAGTTTCCTAGACAAAGTGATGGTGTAATTGTAAGTGGACCTATTATCTTTACCCAACCTGCAAATGGCGTTGGTGCAACCATTACCGGTATTGAGTTAGCTTATCAATCTAGACTCGGATTCATCAGCGAATCCTTAGACGATTTTGGTCTGTTGGCAAACTACACAATGATTGATAGTGCCGCGCAATATTCAGACGAAGGTGACGTGCGTAATTCTGGTTTACCTGGATTGTCAGAAAGTAGTTACAACTTGGCCTTGTACTATGATGTCCCTAGCTTTAATGCGAGATTGTCTTATACATGGCGAGATGAATATTTGGTGGAATTTGCTTCAACCGCGGGTATTCCACAATGGCAAGAAGAGTATGGACAGCTTGACTTTTCCGCCAGTTACAATGTGACTGATGCACTGCAAATACAAGTGCAAGGGTTAAATCTGTTAACTGAGCAAGAAGTGAATCGTTCGGTTCAAAATACCCCGTACGATCTTGCACAAATCGATAGAAGATTTGTTATTGGTGCCAGATACTCGTTTTAATAACGAAAATTAGGTTAAGGAGCATCATAAGATGCTCCTTATTTAAGCCTACCAATCTAAACTATCAACTCTAAGCCAATATTTCTTACCGAGTGAATTATCATGCCAGTGTTCGGTTTTTCAATAAGATGCTTTGTCATTGTCTGCGCATTATTGGTAAATGCGTGTTCCACTCCAGTGCAGACTAAAACTGGCTTGCCAGTAGCATTTACTGATGCAACTCAAACAGTCATTTCGCCTGGACTAAGCTACTTTAAGGTGGATAGAGGTGAGCTATCTGGATATTTTGAATTGACCAGTTCAGTGATGTCTGTAACCGACGCTAACGCCTTAGTAGATGCATTGAACAAACATGTATCGAGACTAACGATAAATTCAAGAAGTCACAGTTTAAAACCTAAAATGATTGATCTGGTTGAACAGGCACCTGATGGCAGTGATTTAGGAAAGTTAGTTACAATTGGTCAGTTTAATACCTTAGCTGATGCACAAATTATGCAACAACAACTTGCGGCAATTGGTTTACAAATGCGTCCTTCACACAGTACCCAACGAAGTGGCGGTATGGGTAAACAAGAAATCAGTATTCTTAAATTAGTGCCTTCTCAATACACCGGCACTCTAACGTCGTCTTTAGCTAAGCAACAAATAACAGGTGTTGAAAAAGTATCGGAAATAGCTAAAAAAAATCTAGCGGTAGCTGCCGTCAATGGTGGTTTTTTTGCATTTAATTCAAGCCAAGGGATCATTGGCGATGTGGCAGGCTTAGCAGTAATTGACGGCATATTAGTTAGTGAAGCTGTGGCCGGCAGACCTGCTTTATTAATCAACAATCAACCCTCATTATCGGTTGAAATTTTAAATAATGTGCAATCTCAAATTAGTTTAACTGTTGAGGATAAAAACTTTTATGTAGATGGCATTAATCGTCTATCGGGTAAAATATTTAACTGTGGTTTCGGTCATCCTAAAGTTGTGGCAATACACGATTTTGTTTGTCACAAATCTAATGAAATCATTGTTTACAATCATTATTTTGGCAATCTTCATGCGGTGTTAAGCAACCGCGAGTTTCACTTTTTCGTGGATCAAAACAATTCTGTTTATTTTAATCGTCCGGATATGTCAACTTCTTTACCTGTTGGCCACCGTCTTGTTGTTGCTTCTGGTGATTCAGTCTCACAACTCGAAAAGTTTGTATCAACAAAAACAAAGGTAGTTATTAATCAGCAGGTAACTAGTGACTCAGGTGAACTGACTTTGCGCAAAGGTATGTATGTGATTAATGGTGGACCAACACTATTAGTTGATGGCAAGCAACCTATTTCTCAACGACGTTCGCAAGGGTGGGGAGTGACCCCTGTTAAAGGTGGTACCGCTGCTATTGATCATCGAGACGATATTTCTGAAGCGTTGCCAGAGAACAATCGAATCAACTTTTACCAAAATTGGGTTTTAAAGCGCCATCCTCGTACAGCGGTGGGCGTTACTAATACAGGCGATGTATATGTAGTAGTGGTTTATGGAAGAGATCCGTTTAAAAGCATAGGGGCATCTATTACTGAAATGTCAGAGCTTATGTTGGAGTTAGGTGTTCAAAAGGCGATCAATCTAGATGGTGGCGGTTCTAGTGTAATGGTTGTTAATGGCCAGATAACAGGAAAGCCATCGGATAGTAATGGGGAAAGGGCAGTCGCTGAAGCGTTGCTATTTACGGCGAAATAAAAGGTTTAGAAGTGGTAACGGGAATAACAAATACATTGAAAAAGAACTCAACACCAGGTGAATCCCTCATTTTAGGAATTGATGGTGGTGGTACTAAATGCAAAGCCGTTTTGATGTCACCAGATAATGTGGTTTTAGGTGAAGGTACTGCAGGGCCTGGAAACCCTGTTTATGGTATCGAGCAGGCTAAAGACTCTATTAAAAACAGTGCGCTCATGGCATTAAAACAAGCGGGTATCAGTCCAAGTGAATTGACTAAAATTCCGGTAGGGTTAGGTCTTGCAGGCGTAAACCTACCTAAGCATTACGACACCATTATGAAATGGCAGCATCCGTTCAGACAAATATTTTTAGCCACGGATTTATTGATTGCCAGTTTAGGTGCTCATAACGGGGGGGATGGCGCTGTCATAGTGACAGGCACGGGATCGTGTGGGTTTTCCTATGTGAATCAAAAGTCAACGATATTAGGCGGGCATGGATTTCCCCAAGGAGACAAAGGCAGTGGGGCTTGGTTTGGTTTAAGGGCGGCAGAACAGGTTTTACTGTCACTTGATGGATTAGGCCATCCAACCAAACTCGTTAACGTTATGCTGGAACAACTTAATGTGAAAAACAGCGAAGAGCTGACAGAAAAAGTTGCAGGTAAACCAGCATCATTTTTTGCTCAATTGGCTAATTGCGTTTTTATTGCGGCAAGTTCAAAAGATGAAATAGCAATTTCTATTGTTCAAGAGGGAGCAGGTTACATTAACGGCATGGCTGAAAAGTTAATGAATACCCATCCTCCCAGAATATCCCTTATTGGTGGTTTAGGAACCTCATTGTTCCCATGGCTAAACAAAGCAATCCAAAATGCACTATCTGCTCCCTTGTCGCCACCGGAAGTAGGGGCTGTCTATTTTGCTAGACAAAATATGAATGGCTTCCCATCAGATAAATCAATTTCAATAGCTACATAAATAAGAGTTTTACATGACACAAACAATAATGGAAAAAGAAGCGCGACAAACCCCTAAAGTTATTCGCGAACAAATTCAGAAAAATCAAAAAACAGTCACAAACATTGCCAATAAGTTGCACCAATTCAAACCTAAAATGGTGATGATTATTGGTCGAGGGTCGTCAGATCATGCTGGTGTGTTTGCTAAATATTTAATTGAAATTGAAGCTCAAATTCCGACCTTTGCTGCTGCACCTTCAGTTTCAAGTGTGTACAACAAACAACTGGTCTTGGATAATGCTTTAGTGATTGTTATTTCGCAGTCTGGACGCAGTCCCGATATATTAGCTCAGGCAAAGATGGCTAAAAAAGGCGGAGCATATTGCATTGCTTTGGTGAATGATGAAAGCTCGCCATTGAAAGATATTGTAGATGATGTTTTGCCTTTAAACGCGGGCAAAGAAGAGTCTGTTGCGGCAACTAAGAGCTACCTCTCAACTCTTTCCGCTCTTCTGCATTTAGTCGCAACGTGGACAAACAATCAAGGTTTACTCGATTCCCTGAATCAATTGCCTAGTTTACTTGAAGCAATCATTGATTCACCTTCACAATTAGCGCCCACAGATGTTGATAACGTCAATAACCTAGTTGTATTGGGACGGGGATTGGGTTTTGCGGTTTCTAAAGAAATAGCGTTAAAACTAAAAGAAGTCTGCAGTATTCATGCTGAGGCTTTCAGTAGCGCTGAATTTTTGCATGGCCCCATTACTTTGATAGAGCAAGGCCTAGCAATATTAGACTGTCTGGTTCTGGACGAAAGTGAAGCTTCTCATATTGAACAAATAAACGAAGTTAAACGACGAGGGGCCCAGGTTCTGCATTTACACCAGAGTAAACTAGCTGCGCATCCGCGAATAGCTCCTCTGTTAGTCTTACAACGTTTCTATATTGATGTTGCTAAGCTTTCAACCCATCGCGGCTTAAACCCTGACGTGCCTTTGGGCTTGAATAAAGTAACCAAAACATTATGACGCAACAAATGAGATTACATGCCCAAAGATTATTTGATGGACAGGCATATCATACTGATCAAGTGCTTGTGATTGAAGGCGAAGAAATCATTGCAATCGATCAGGATATTTCACAGGTTGATACGGTGCTGAGCGGGCTAGTTGCCCCAGGATTTGTAGATTTACAAGTAAACGGCGGAGGCGGGGTATTATTCAATACTCAGCCAACCCTAGACTCGTTAAAGACCATCTTCGCCGCTCACGCCCGTTACGGTACAACAGGACTATTACCCACGGTAATTACTGATGATATCGACGTAATGAATAGGGCGGCTGACGCAGTTGCGCAAGGGATTCGTCAAAATGAGCCAGGTATCTTGGGAATTCATTTTGAAGGTCCACATATTTCCACGATTAAAAAAGGTGCCCATAGTCAACAACATATTCGTCCGATTACAGATCAAGAGTGGACTCTGTTTAAACGTCAGGATTTAGGTAATATAGTTGTGACCTTAGCGCCAGAAGTGGTACCTGAGGGGCAAATTAAAGAGTTAGTCAGCTTAGGTGTGAAAGTTTGTATCGGGCATAGTAACGCTGACGGAATTACCACAAGCAAAGCAATACAATGTGGTGCCTCTGGATTTACCCATTTGTTTAATGCCATGTCGCCTATTTCTGCTAGAGAGCCTGGTGTAACAGGCGTTGCTTTAACATCTGAAACGACGCGTTGCGGACTCATAGTCGATGGACATCACGTGGATGATTTAAATATTCAATTAGCGCTCAAGACGAAACCTAAAGGTGGAATCTTTTTGGTAACCGATGCGATGCCTCCAGTTGGTTCAGATGCGACGGAATTTGATTTTTTCGACCGGCAAGTAACGGTAAGAGATGGACGATTAACATCTACTACCGGAGAGTTAGCTGGTGCTGCCATCGATATGGCATCATCGGTAAGATACTGTCATTTTAATTTGGGGATCTCTGTGGATGAGTCTATTCGCTTAGCAAGCCAATATCCTAAAGATTATTTGTCAGGCTCACCTATGCAAACCAATCCGAAAGTACAGCTTGCGCCAGGTAAAATCGCCAATTTCATTCAATTGGATGAGAAACTCGTTGTGCAGTCAACTTGGGTAAATGGTAATAAGGTGTTTTTTCAAGAAACAATGGCTAATGAGGTCTAACAATATGCAAACTATAACAACAAATAAAACCAGTACCCTTGTTCCAATGATCGTTGTTGGCATCTTATTTTTTATTTTTGGTTTCGTCACTTGGCTCAATGGCTCATTGATTCCATTTCTTCAATTAGTATGTGAATTAAATGAGTTTGAAGCTTTGTTCGTGACCTTTTCATTTTATATTGCGTACACAGTGATGGCCTTGCCGATGTCCATTATTCTTAAAAAAACCGGTTATCGAAACGGCATGGCGTTAGGGCTTGGGATCATGGCTGTTGGCGCACTGTTACATATACCAGCCGCTATTACTGCAAATTATGCTTTTTTCTTAGTCGCTTTGTTTGTGTTAGCTGCGGGGTTAACGATATTACAAACCGCATCTAACCCTTATATAGTTTATTTAGGACCTGTTGAAAGTGCAGCTATGCGCATTAGCATCATGGGACTGATAAACAAAAGTGCGGGTGTATTGGTGCCAATTCTGTTTACCTCTTTGATATTGTCTGACATGGGAGACTTTTCAGAACAAGCGCTTAGTGGATTGTCAGAGGTAGCCAAAGATCAGCGCCTAATGGAATTATCACATAACTTAATCGTGCCATATGTTTTAATGGCAATTGCACTCACAATATTAATCGCTCTGGTTAAATTTTCTTCATTGCCTGAAATTTCATCAAGCAATACTGAAACAGAAGAAAGCGTGAGTAAATCATCCATATTTCATTTCCCACACACAGTGTTGGGTGCAATTGCGTTATTTTTCTACGTAGGTGTAGAGGTGATTGCCGCAGATACGATTGGCCTCTATGGTTCCTCATTGGGTGTAAGCAACTTTGCTGCTTTAACCTCATTCACTATGGTCTTTATGGTATTCGGTTATTTAATCGGTGTTAGCTGTATTCCGCGCTTTATCTCCCAAGAGCGCGCTTTACTCGGCTCAGGGATTGCTGGCTGTTTGTGTATTTTGGGTATCGTCTTGTCTTCTACACAATCCACCAGTATTGCAGATGTATTGTGGGGATGGACAGGTATTCCGGTAATTCCTAACACTATTACGTTTGTGGCGTTAATGGGGCTGGCTCACGCGTTAGTGTGGCCATCTGTATGGCCTCTAGCATTAAAAGGACTCGGGAACTACTCGGCGCAAGGCTCAGCTCTACTGATTATGGGTATCTCTGGTGGTGCAATTTTACCTTTGTTATTTGGCAAAATCTCCCACGAAATAGGCGATCTACAGTCTGCTTACTGGATAGGTTTGCCATGTTATTTATATATTTTCTTTTACGCGATTCGTGGACACGCTATCCGCTCATGGAAGTAGCACGTTAAACCTTAACTATCATTAAAAAATAGGCTCAGTATGAAATGTAAAATAGGATTGCTCTCATTGTCGCTAATGCTTTTTGGCTGCAATGATCAACAACAGACAAATCAAACCATTGTGGTACCTGAAAAACCAAAAAATATCATTATGGTTGTGGGTGATGGCATGGGCCCCGCATATATTAGTGCGTATCGATATTTTCACGATGACCCCAATACAGCAGAAATTGAGCAAACAGTTTTTGACCGTACTTTGGTGGGAATGAGTAGTACGTATCCGGCTCCTATTTCCGGATACGTGACAGACTCTGCAGCCGGTGCAACAGCGTTGTCAGCTGGGGTGAAAACCTACAACGGTGCCATTGCTATGGATGTGAACAAGCAACCGGTAACCACGGTTTTAGAAGTATCCAAACGTTTGGGAAAGAAAACTGGAGTCGTCGTCACCAGCCAAATTAATCATGCCACTCCTGCCAGCTTTATGTCCCATAATGAAGCTCGCGGTAATTACGATGAAATAGCTGATAGTTACGTAGATAATTACCAAATGTATGATGTCGTACTCGGTGGTGGCTGGAAATTCTTTTTGCGTGATGATAGAGACTTAGTCAGCGAGTTTACGGAACTGGGTTATCAATATGTTGATGACTATGCAGCCCTAAACAATGTTGCAAAAGATAAACCGCTTTTGGGCTTGTTTGCTGATGTTGGCTTACCCTGGGCCTTAGATGACACTGATGCTAATCGTTTGAAAACCATGACATCGACAGCCTTGGAGCAGCTAGAAAATGATAACGGATTTTTTATGTTGATAGAAGCGAGTCAAGTTGATTGGGGTGGGCACAGCAATGATATAGCTGCTGCCATGGGTGAAATGCAAGATCTCGCCAATACATTAGAAATGCTTGAAGAGTATGTAGCTCAGCATCCTGATACCTTGGTGGTGGTAACTGCTGATCACAGTACTGGTGGTATGACATTAGGTGCTAATGGAAAGTATGAATGGAAACCTAAAGTTTTACGTACAATGAAGCATTCTCCAAGTTACATTGCTGAGCAGTTGTTACAAACTGATATTACTCAACAGTCAACTTCTGATTTGCTCAATTTTACTTTGACAGAATCTGAACTTGCCTTGTTAAAAAGCAGCAAAAACATCGGTGAAGATAATCAGCCGTTATCCAGCGAGGGTAATCCCTACGCAGATGTATCCGCTGATGCGGTTAAAAAAGCGCTTTACGTCAATATTAAACACATTATTGATGCAAGAACTCTCACCGGTTGGACGACAGGCGCTCATACAGCCGTAGATGTTCCAGTATTCGCGTTTGGTAGCCACAGTGAATCGTTTGTAGGGCTAAACAACAATACTGATATTGCGAATACGGTTTTTTCATTACTTGAACACAAATAATCTAGTGGAAAGGATACCTTTTGGTATCCTTTTTTATATTGAAAGGGCAGGGCGTGAGAGTAAACGCCCTTTTTACTGGCGAATTTAGGGTTTCTTTGTTTTAGAGCTCAGCTTCACTCACTCTCATCTAAGTTCAGAGCCAATACCTCACAATTGAGTTCTGCCAAAATGGATTCAGCAGTATTCCCCAGAAATGCAGCGGAAATGCCTTTACGTGCCACTGTGCCTAAAATCACTAGCTGCGCATCAATTTGCTTGACCACATTTGGAATCACTTTTTCTGGCAAGCCTGCAACAACATGTTTTTTTGCCATACTTATTTCATGTTCTTTTTCCATCCCATCGAGTTTTTCACTATGAAATTGGGCACTATTGGCGCTGAGCTTTTCAAAATTGATAGTAGGAAAGTCAATCGACGCACTCATGTTATGCACTAAATAGGCGCTAACAGTATGTATTTCACTGCCGCCTAATTTGGCAAAAAGTCTAGCGGCTTCTAGTATGTCTTTATTTAATGCTACATGATTATCGTCTTTGGCCAACACATCTACCGCTGCCAAAATCGGCGAGTTTGTCCAAGTCTGGTGTTTCACAAGCAATAGCGGCGCTTTGCAATATCGCAGCAAATGCCGATCTAATGGTAACGCAAAGGGATTAATGCTCATGGCATCTGCAGAAATACGTTTTATAACCAGATCAGGTTGAATTTTGTCTACGGCGTCTTCTATCCCTTCATAAACTTCGCGACACCATTCAACATGGGTGGTGCACTTTATGTTCTTTTTCTCGAGATCTTCAGCAATGCTATTCATATAGAGATAGCGATCTGCAAGATATTCTTTTTTCATTTCTTTACGGTGGTCACTAGATAGAATATCGGTCAATTCTAAAATAGGTTCATAAATGACATTGAGAAGATGAATGTGCACTTCATTGAGCTCTGCAAATTTCAAGGCTCGAAGCAATGCTTCATGCTGCTTGCGCTTACCACTGATCACAACTAGAATTTTTTGCGGGGTTTTCATAGTAATCTCCATTAATGAATCAAACTTATACATTCCGACCATACACCGATTACCCAAGCAAAACTTGATGTCGATCAAACTTGATGAATAAACAGTTTAGTTCAATATTTCAGAACTAAATTTTAATTTTTCTGTTCTGCTTCGTTTTTATTCAGCCGAAGGGCTGAGGGCTTCAAAACCATTGACTAAGTCAGAAAGCTCTTCATCAATTGCACTTTGTCTGAGTTTGTTAAATGTCTTTTGCATCTGCTCTTGTAACTCTTCGATATTTTTTTCAGCCCGCTGCATGGCGATTAACCGACTGGCATTTTCGCTCGCGAGTGACTCAATGCAACCTTTGAAAAGTGATGTGAAAATGTATTCTTTTATCAGCGTGCTAATGGTGAGCGTATTATTGACTAACAATTGTGGCAGACATTGATTAGGCCAAGGTAGAGAAACAAATTCGTGTTTCCACTTTTGGTCAATGGGTAATATTCGCTGAAAACAGGGGGCATAGTTAGGTTTATCTAGGGTACGATTGAAAAACAGATAGACCTCTTTGAGCTGATTGTTTTTTTGTTGGTGTTCAATTTCCAACAAAATTTCAGATACGAAAGAAGTAATACTTTCTATTGAATTAGGCAGTGAAAACTGTTTTCCAAGTGGTGCATTTACGCCTTCTAGCAAAGATTGAATTCGTTCACCGGCGGTCCAAATAACTTGCGCTGCGCCGAAGTCTTTCCGTTTTGAATTTAAAAAGTCTACTAAAATATCATTAAATTGCCCCACTAATCCTTGATCTGAGCCAATTACAATTATGCCTATTTGGGTTTTATGATCTGATGGTTTAGATACTTTATCTGTTGTTGGGTAGTCACTTTTGTCGGTATTTAGAAAATAAGCCACTAGTCCTAATTGCACAGTTCGATAATAATCATCAAGTGAAAGCACGGCGTTTTCATATTGGTTGATATTGGCGGCAGCCATAGCTTTCATTGTTCTAACAACTGATTTTAAATCAGTTGCACTTGCAATTTTACGTTGTAAATCGCTATTCGATTCACTCATATTAAGCTTCGCCAGTGACAGTGCTTTGGTCAATAGCAGAGTCAGTATTTGTATGGAAAGGTTCAAGCACCTCTTTAAACATTGCAAAGATAAGGTTTTGTTCATCTTTATTAAGGTCGTTGCTTAATTCTAAGTTGTTCAGAATATCCTGACTGAGGGTATTTATTCCTTTCACTACCGCATCTTGTGCCTCTTGGATATGTTCTAACGAAATGGTGTCAAAGAAATGATTTGTCAGGGCTAAGAGCACAACAATTTGTGCCGACACTGCTAGCGGTGACGATTCAGGTTGTTTAAGACAGGCACGAATGCGTTTTCCGTGCTCAATAGTCGCCAAACTATTTTCGTCTAGGCGTGCACCAAAACGGGCAAATGATTCCAACTCTTCAAATTGTGCATACTCTAATTTTAACGTACCTGAAACGGCTTTGAATCCAGCGCGTTGGGCTTTTCCGCCTACTCTGGAAACTGATTTTCCTACATCTACTGCCGGTAAAACCCCTAAATCAAATAATTTAGGAGATAAGTAAATTTGTCCGTCGGTGATTGAAATTAGGTTTGTGGGGATATAAGCCGACATATTTTGTTCTTCGGTTTCGATTATGGGTAAAGCGGTAAGAGAGCCGCCTCCATTTTCTTGATTTAAATGGGTAGAGCGTTCAAGTAATCTTGAGTGCAGATAAAAAATGTCGCCTGGAAATGCCTCTCTTCCTGGTGGTCTGCGTAGCAATAAAGACAACTCCCGATAGGAACGAGCATGTCGAGTTAAATCATCATAAACAATTAATACGTCTTTACCCGCATGCATGAAGTACTCGCCAATACTGGTTGCAGCATAGGGCGCGATATAATCTAAGCCTGGTGGATCATTACCCTCAGTGACCATTACAACCGTATAATCGAGGGCATTATGCTGTTTTAATGTGGCGATAGTTTTTGCAATCGAAGATGACTTTTGGGCGATTGCACAGTAGATACATATTACATTTTTGTCTTGCTGATTTAATATGGTATCAATGGCGATGGAGGTTTTTCCGGTTTGCCGATCGCCCATAATTAATTCCCTTTGCCCGCGTCCAACGGGGAGTAGGGCATCGAGTACCTTAATTCCGGTTTGTAATGGTTCTGTAACTGGTAAGCGTGACATGATCTCTGGTGCTGGACGCTCAATAGGTAAGCGTGGCGTTTGTGCAAGTTGACCTTTGCCATCTACGGCATGACCTAGAGGATTAATGACACGCCCCAATAGGTGTTCGCCCACTACAATGTCCATTACTCGGCCAGTTCGCTGAACTTGGTCACCCACTCTTAATTGACAATAGTCACCTAACAATACTACGCCAACCTCATTTTCATCTAGATTAAACGCAATGCCGAAGATATTATTTGGAAAAAGTACTAATTCCTCAAAGCCAACACCTGGTAGGCCAGTAACCGATGCGATACCTTGGGACACACTTTCAACAATGCCTATTTCCTGAAGCACAAAATTGATATTCGCATCACCATTGGATTGTTTTAGTTGTGCAAACAGTGAGTCATAGTTTTGCTTTAAACTAGGCTGAGGATCCGGCTTCATTTTGTCTCCGCACTTATTTAATTTCATCTGTGTTTGGGCTCTTACTGGCGTCAAACTTGGTCTCGTCATCTGCTAGGTCATCTGCTAAGTCAAGTGAACTTGTTTTAGGTATCTGATGATTTATATTCTCTTTTAATAGATTTAAATAATTGTGTGCACTCCAGGGTATTTTCCAACCATCAAAAATAACCTCTATGCCACAAATTAGCTCAGGGTTGAGTGTGTAAATAAATTTGATTGCTTCAGCGTTATCTTTCGAATAGGTTTTAATGAACCATTGCTGTAAGGCGTTTTTTTGCGCCGCGCTTAACGCAAAGGTACTGTGAATAGAAATGTGTAAATTTGAGTTAACAGCTTTATCTATTTCAGCGTGTTGTTTGCTGTCCATAATGGTGAGTTGTAGTAATAATTTGTCGAACATCAAATTTTGAACGTCACTATCAGCAAGATCCCGCAGTACTTTTCTACAGGTGGCATATACTTCCTGCATACTTTTTATTACAACTTCTTGTTGCAAACTTTGCATATCTTGCTCTATTCCTTGCAGCCTATTAGCAAGAATATCCGCGGCTTCTTGTTGTGCCAAGGCAAGTAATTTTTGTCGTTCGTCTTTGGCCTCTTGATTGGATTGACGAATAATCTCGCTGCGCTGTTTTTCTATTTGGCTTAGTTTTAATTGATACTCAGCTTGAAGTGCTTCTGCTTGCTGGTTTTTATCATTTGCGGCACTTAAAATCTGCGCAATTTTGGTTTCTCGTTTATTCAGACCGTTGATAATGGGGTGATATAAAAAGCGTTTTAATAACCACAATAATATTAAAAAATTGACGGTTTGAGCGATTACGGTAAACCAATCGATAGGCATTATTTAGTTCCCAACTTTATCTACAAAATAGTTCCAAAAGGGATTACTAAAAAGCACGATCATCGAAACTACAAAACAATAAATGGCCGTAGACTCAATCATGGCTAAGCCCACAAATAGCGTTCGAGTTATGGTTGATGACGCATCTGGTTGTTGTGCGAGTGCTTTTAATGCATTGGCTATCGCTGTCCCTTCAGCTAAAGAAGGGCCTAATACTCCGATGCCAATTGTTAGCCCCGCAGTGATGATCGAACAAATAGCAATTAGGGTGAGGTTATCCATTAGTTTTCTCCTGTGTCGAAACGGATATTGATGTAAATTTGGGGGTGCTTTGCTGATCCTGCGCAGTAGCTGCAGCGATATACACAGCTGCGAGAATAAAGAATATGTAGGCTTGTACCATTCCGGTTAATAGACCTAACAAAGACATAATAATGGGGAATACAAATGGGGAGATAATCAGCAAAATAGCGATAATCATGGCTCCGCTCATCATATTTCCAAATAAGCGTACCGACAACGCTAAGGTACGAGACAGCTCACCTATGATATTAAACGGCAGCATAAAGACATTAGGTTGAGCGTAAGACTGCAAATATTTTAATACTCCCTTTTGTTTTATTCCGTAATAGGGGACAGAAATAAACACACAGAACGACAATGCGATTGTGGTAGACAAAGAACCTGTTGGTGGCTCAAAGCGAGGAAATATAGTGAGTAAATTAGCTGTTGCAATAAACAAAAATAGGGTGCCTAGAAAGCCAATGTATTTAGCCGGCTTACGCAAACCTGCTTCGCTTATTTGCTGCAAAATAGTCACTACTAATACTTCTAAACCATTTTGCCAGCGAGTAGGCTGCAATTGATCATTCAATTTACGGGTAATCAGATACGCACTTAGTACTAAAATAGCCATTATCAACCAAGTGAAAACGATAGTGGCATTTAGCTTTAAAAAGCCAAACTGCCAAAAGATGATTTCATCGGGCGTAATATGCATGGTTGTGAACCTTCTCTGTTATTTCTTAATTACCAATAAGTGAAACCTTATGCTTCCCATTTAGTTGTTAAACTGGATTGGGTTTTGCACTAATTGACAACATTCTATTAGTTACGACTCGACCAATTAGAAAACCGATCAAGCATGAAATAAGTAGCCAAAATTGCTGATTTGAAATTAAATAGAAGGCAATTAAGCTCAACCCCATGCGCAAAATAAAACCACCGATAAACCAATAAACCGGTTGTGCTGATCGCAGTCCTTTTTGCACCGTAATCCATAAGCTATAGAAAAAGCTAATGCCTAAAACAACACCCGCAACCAACGCAAATAGCATATTTAATGGTTCGTTCATGGTTAGTCTTCCTCGTCTGTTGAGTTGTTATCATTCTGGTTGTGAATCGCTTGATGCTCTTTGGTGACCCAGCCCCATGCAGTGAAGCAACCAATAGCTAAGCCGGCCAATAATAACGCTAAAGTCCAAGAGCGTTGTCCATCGTAATTTTTGTCTATCCAAATGCCTAAACTGACACCCAAAAAAGTCGGTACCGCCACTGACCAACCTATGACTCCCATCATGCCTAACCCAAACCATACACCGGGATTTTTGTGGCGTTTCGCTTTTAGTTTTAATTGCGCTTTTGTTTCTACTTGCTTCACCAAAGAATGCGTTGTGTGTTTTTCGGGTTGTGACTTGCCATTTTTGCTAGACATTAGGCATCAATCTCTAGACATTGATGAAAACTGCTTTAAAAAAGTCGTTTCTAATTTGGCTAACACACTGCGCAATTCCAATTGTTGTTGATCTAACTTTAGAAATTCTTGCTCGACAGTTTCGTGCAACTGCTCTAAAGAACTACCAATTACGGCTCTGCGTACAGAGATCAGCAACTGCTTTCCTGTTTTAACCAGCATACCTTCATCAATCGCAATATAAGCATACTCATTAGCAGATACCTGATAGGTTAAAATACCAGGCACCACAGGTGTCACGCAGTCCAGTCGATTGGGTAAAATCCCAAAACTACCTTCGGGGGTTTCGACTACAACACTGATGACATCCTTTATTTCCAAAAATATTTGATGGGGAAGTAAAATTTTAACTTGCATGTTGGTTGTCCTGTTGGCCTGCCTCTGCACTATCACTTTTTGATTTCAAGGCTTCACTAACGTCACCAATCATGTATAACGCACTTTCAGGATAGTCATCAAAATCACCCCGCAGAATTTGCTCACATCCGCTTAGGGCACTTTCCAAACTAACAAATTTTCCTGGCATGCCAGTGAATTGTTCCGTAGTGAAAAAAGGCTGTGTAAAGAAGCGCTCCAAACGACGGGCACGAGTAACTATTTTACGGTCTTTATTAGAAAGCTGCTCTAATCCAAGCATCGCGATAATGTCTTTTAATTCATCATATTGAGCGAGTATTTGTCTGACTTGTTGAGCTAATTTGTAATGCCGCTCACCGACGATATTTGCTGTTGCTAAACTTGAACTGGATTGCAGCGGGTCGATGGATGGATATAGGCCTTCACTGGCACGTTTTCGGGAAAGTACCAATGTTGCCGAAAGGTGTGAAAAAGTATGGGTTGCGGCAGGATCGGTGAAGTCATCGGCAGGCACATACACCGCTTGTATCGATGTTATCGCACCATTTTGCGTGTTCGCTATGCGCTCTTCCAAACCGGATAACTCGGTACCCAATGTTGGCTGATAACCCATCCTCGAAGGCATTTGTCCCATCAGGCCAGATACCTCAGAGCCGGCCTGAATAAACCGAAAAATATTGTCAATTAATAGCAAAACATCTTTGTGTTCATCGTCACGAAAATATTCCGCCATAGTGAGGGCGGCATGACCAATTCGAAAGCGGCTACCGGGCGGCTCGTTCATTTGTCCGAATAGCATAACCATATTATCCAGCACGCCAGCCTGCTTCATTTCCCGATAAAGCTCTTCACCTTCACGGCAACGCTCGCCAATACCACAAAAGATACTCACTCCTTTTTGATGGCTGACCATGTTGTGGATCATTTCTGTTAAAAGTACCGTTTTACCCACACCAGCACCGCCAAATAAACCCGCCTTGCCACCACGTTCGAGTGGGCATAAAACATCGACAATTTTTATTCCGGTCTCGAAAATTTGTAATTGACTGGATAATTTAGATAACGGCGGGGGATTTTGATGCACACTGCGACGTTCACAGTTTTGGTCAAAATCTTTGCCGTCAATAGGGCTGCCGAACACGTTAAACATACGCGATATGATTTGTTTGCCGATAGGCACGGTAAGAGGCTGGCCAGAGTCTTCAGCTTGCATACCTCTAGCTAAACCCTGAGTAGGGGTCAATGCAATGGTACGTACTTTATTATTAGGTAATTGGGTAAGCACTTCTAACGCGATAGTGCGATTTTTAGCATAGATAATATTATGAATAGCAGGCGGTTTGTGTTCGAACTTAATTTCGACAATGCTACCGCGCACGGCACTGACTACACCGACTTGACTAGGTGCGTGTTGCCCATCTTCTATTAATGAATCAGAGGATTCTATACTCGACATTTACGATGCACCTTAGTTGACATGATCATTATAAATTTCATTGCTGCTTGCGAATTGATCTCGATCAAACTCACAAATGATAATGGTTTATAAATTAAGTAAAGGTTATCGCTAATTTATTTATATTTATTGGGTTTTAAGAGTTAGACGTATCTTCTAGCTTAGCAACCCCAAAACTTATACCTAACGAGATGGCGCTTTGCAGGGTTAGGTCGTCCACTGAAACCCCTTTGGTTTGATTTGCGACTTGTTCTAAAGGGACGCTGGTTAATTGGTTATTTTGTTGTACAACAACCCGTCCGAATTGTTTTTCAGTAACCAGTTTTGCTGCAAAGGTACCCACGTTTGTAGCAAAAATACGGTCATTTGCTGTGGGCGAACCGCCGCGCTGAATATGTCCTAAAGAGGTTGCTCTTACTTCAATACTTAAGCGTTTTTCCAGCTGACTTTTAAGTACATTTGAAATACCGCCTAAACGTATCGGATCTGGGCTGTCAGAAATCGTTTGTTGCACGGCCATAGATCCATTTTCAGGTTTTGAGCCCTCTGCAATCACAATAATAGAATAGTGCTGATCACTGGCTCTTAATTCGCATGCTGAGACGATTTCATCCAGATTATAAGGAAATTCTGGAATCAGAATGACATCTGCTCCCCCTGCAACGCCTGCATGTAGCGCAATCCATCCGGCGTAACGTCCCATGGTTTCAAGGATCATAATTCGTTTGTGTGAATGGCCGGTGGTACGCAATCTATCAATTGCTTCGGTTACAATTGATACCGCCGTTTCAAAACCAAATGTGCGTTCGGTGCACATCAAGTCGTTATCAATTGTTTTCGGAACCCCAACAATATTCATACCTAGTTTTGTTAGTTCATAGGCAATTGACATAGTGCCATCACCGCCAATCATCACTATGGCATCAAGACCGAGCTCTTGATAATAAGACTGCACATCTTGTGAGCAGTCTTTACCTTGGTAATCAAAAGGATTTGCCTTATTACTGGTACCTAAAATGGTACCGCCTAAGGGTAAGATCCCACTGCAGTCAGCATAACTTAATTGACGTACTTTACGTTTTAGTAGGCCATCAAAACCATCTTCGATACCTATAATTTCGGCATTGTTGTTTAACATTAACGATTTTGCTACAGCGCGTATTGCTGCATTTAAACCCTGACAATCACCACCGCCAGTCAGAATGCCTATCCGCATTTTTTAAACTTCCTACGTATTCTAATAATTGATATTGGTCATCTATTTATATCGGGGAGTATCACCCAACGACTTTACCACTGTCTGGTGATTGCGCTATTAGTAATAACCCTTACTTTGTATATCAAAATAGCAGAAGAAGAGGCGAGTTTGTTCCATCTCGCAAAGCAAATATGCGGGTATGTCGTCAGTTAATCTCTCATTTTAAACCGACTATAACCACTTTCGTTTTTTGAAAAATAGCAACATGCCACAAACCATGCTTAAAATAATTAACCAAACTACCAGGTAACCGTAGGGTGACAATAATTCAGGCATACTCAGAGGGCCGGCGCTGGGATTGAAATTCATGCCATAAATACCCACCACAAAAGTAGGTGGTATAAATAGCGTGGCAATGATGGTCAATACCCGCATGACTTCATTTAATTTCAAACTAACTAAACTCATGTACAGCTCCATCAAACCATTTGTCATTTCATGGTAGGTTTCGATTAATTCAAGTAACGAAATACTATGGTCGTAACAATCCCTTAAAAAAACTTTAGTTTTTGCGCTTATTAGGCTTTGCGTGTCGTCTCTGATGAGTTGGTTAAGCAGCTCTCGTTGTGGCCAAATTTGCCTTCTTAGTAAAACCACATCGCGGCGTAATTGATGAATTTTCTGTAAGATTTCTTTATCGTGATTTTTTAATAATAGCTCTTCTGTTGAATCAATCAGCTGCGCATAAGTTTCCAGTACCGGAAAGCACCAATCAACCACGGAATCAATTAAACTGTAAAACAAGTAGTCAGCTTTATGGGTTCGCATCTTGCCGCTAGCAAGGTTTAATCTGGTTTTGACGCCAGAGAACGGGTTGAATTGACCACTGCAAAAAGAAACCACAGTGCCCTTCATTAAAAATAAGCTAACTTGTTGCAGATAAATATTCGATTCGCTTTGCACAGGTAGCGAAAAAATAGAGAAAATTTGACCATCGTGGGTTTCTATTTTAGGCCGTTCGGCTCGGTTGGCAACGTCCTCAATATATAACTCGTGTATTCCAAAATTCGTTGCCAAATGACTCAATAATGCTTTGTCAGGATTACCCTGAACGTGCACCCAAGTGATATTGTCTTTATTGACGTATTCCATGCATTGTTCGACCGTAATACCACTTTGTTCAACCACTTGATGTTCATTGTAGTTAAACAAAGTAATGTTAACCGCCCCATCAACAGATGCATCAATAAGCCCTGGTTGCGCCCCTGGCTGACCATATTGTTTGCGGAATAGTTTCATAATTGTCCTTATATGATGGCTTAGATAACACCACTAACTCTAGGCTATATTTCGTTGCTAATTTAGCACTACAGGAAAAGATGTAACATCATCATTAAACTAGAAACAGATTTAATTAACCACATAATTGGTCGTTCACCCCGAATACTCGTGAAGCAATACAGACATTTTAATTATCGACGCAGCAAGCACCATTTTAAAGGGGAGGGCTGTTTTCCCTCCTTTGTTGGGGGGAACCTTTATTTGCGATATGTTTTGAGGATGGAGTAATAATTTGATACTAATAACTGTAAAAGTTATTCAACAGAGGTCGGTATGTGTTCGAAAGCACTACATGGTTCTTCAACTATCAAATTCATGTTAACGCTAGTTAAGTGTTTATACTCTTGCCAACCAATTATCAAATTCACGCTGTAATACTGACAATTTTTGAGATGATATGCGTTCCATATCGCTGATGTTGACAACATTGCATCCGTTAATATTCTCTTCCTGCAATAAGCGAGATAGTGTTTTATGATACTTATCCATCAAAAATGCTACGAACGCCCAGCTTGTAGCATACATTTCGGTTCTTTGAGTGTCCCAGTGGTGCTGATTTGCATTAAATAAGGTTACCAGTGGAATAGCGCCAAATTTACGGATATGAGTTACCCAATGGTTATACAAAGGGTTATCAGTGTGACTTGTTTCGGCATATTCAGCGATCCCCTCATTTAGCCATCTATTCATGTGTCCAAACCAATGACGATTAATCGAGTGCATTGCTTCATGGACCGCTGTATTAACACTCTGGTCATCATTATTCATCATAACAACTGACTCATTTATACTGCTTGCGTAAAATCCGATTGCTGACTTAACAGAGGGGGCTATACGTTTCTGATAAGTGCTGTAATTATTTACATCTGTGAATAATCTAAAATTGATGGTTATCGGCTTTACTAATTGTTTTGGAGTGATCTGAGCAAATAATGCTTTGTTTGCCATAACCCGCGATTCAATTTTATGTTGGAGACTAAATGGCGGGTGAGTGCCAGTGTAGTTAATAGATAGTTCTTCGGGGCGAATTGTTCCTATCACTGAAACCGGAGTGGCACTGTCAATCTTACGTGGCTTATCGCTAAGGTGGCGAGTGCCGCTATCATCTATCCATGTGTATATTTGCTTGCTCGCAGATTTAGGCCGCTTATCAGAGCATACTGCGTCGCTGGCAGATAACTCAGTATGATTAATTAAATTGGCATTTGCAGTTTTTTTACTGGCTTGTTTAGAACTAACACGTGGTTCTACATTTTGTTGTTTTTTAGAGTTTTCGAAAGTTAAATTTTGCTGGGAAATGCGTTCGTTTTTGTGGTCAATCAACCCATCGATATAAGATATGGGGTGTGAAAACCATTCTGGCAAAGGAAAGCGATCTCTACCGATATAAAGCACAACAATAGAGTTAACAACGATAAGCGATAAAGCTACTCCAAGCTTTAATACACGCTTTATGTTTACGAACATAAATGTCCTTATAAAATGCCTATAATTCAAAGAAATATTTTAAATTTAAATGTATATCAGCAGATTTTAAAATGATTAACTAGACTCTAAATAGAGCCAAGTTATCTAGAATAATACGTAATTTAAGCTTAATTAACGGTTTTGTTTTATCTGTATCAAGATGCTTAGACACTAAGATTAGTGAGTGAAGTTTTAGAGGTGTCCATTACTAGCAAGTCGCTAATTCCTCAGGTTTCCATACAAACAGATAAACTGGTGATAATCATTGGCAAATTCGTCATTCGTCTTCTTACTTTAATTGAAAAATTATTGCCATTTAAATAATAGAGAATCATACGGTTTTTCTGAATGTTATTGATAAGAGGTCATCTCAAATAACATGGTGGACATTGTTTGAAAAGGTAATAAATATTGCAGCACTTAAGGCATATAGAAGTATTCAAATATCCAATATTTAGTTAGACCCGATTATCTAAATTGATCTTAAGTACAGGGATCATATTTAGTTAATAAATTCCCATTGTTGCCATACAAGGAGCGATAAATACTCAATACACTCTGCCTTGCATTTTCTTCTTCAGCAATTTTAACGGTTCTAATTTGATGTTTCCTGTATTCGATTGCGGCTCTATTAATGAGGGGGAATGTTAAGGGCTTGAATTTTTCAGTGTATAGTCCTTTCACTAGACCAACGAATAGGTCAACATCATTTTCCATCTCGGCTTTAATAATTGCGTAACCTAGGGTTCCCATGTCAGCAATTATATAATAATGCTCTCTCATCTTTTTATATGGTGTCATCTTAGGAGAGTTAGCATTAGTGGCAATTAACTTATTTAAATTGTCTATTACCTGTTCTGCATTTTCTTTATATTGTTTGACTAATTCCAAGACGTTGTTGCTGTTAATGCTTGTAGAATGATCAGCATAATTAAACTGCATGTCTCGGGACAAACTTTTTGCGTAGAGTCCATAATAAATATTACAAACTGGGTTTGAATTCGCATTATTGGCGTAAAAAAGCGTTACTAATAAGAATAAACAACTAAAAAAGCGGTTGAGCGTTAGTATATTTACCATTGGATCCTTCCTTGCGCTTAAATCGTGTTAGGGTAATTTAATTCTGCCATTAAGTATTTTATTGGTCAATATTTGAACAGTGTGTTTTAGGGGGGCGACTTTTTTATTGGCATTTAGCGCATATTTTAACGGGTTAGTTGAAGACGAATTGATTGTTAAAGTTATTTATTTGAAATTTGTGAAAGAGTCTCCTAATTTAATGTAATACATTTGCCTTAAATGGAATTAAAATGTCAAATAATGACTTAGGTACACTCGCTTCCTCAAAACGTGAACTCACTTTCATCCGGTACCTCGCGGCGTTAGGCGCTATTGTTGGTGGAAATATTGGATATGAATTTTATTTAGGTAGTGGCGACACACTTCCAATCTTAGCGGGGGTGTTAATTGGCGCAATAGCAGGCGCACTGTGCGCAAAAGCGCTGAGCATCGCCATTCAAATCGCTTTAATGGCACTCATTGTTTTATATTACGCAAATCGAATTTTCAATATCTGGGCTTTGATAACCTCATAACCCATATATCTGTGGGGTCACCAATAAGTCAGCCGTTGAAATATATCCAGTGGATTTACATCCTGAGTTGGCTGTTCTGCATAGAGAAGTTTATAGCGGTAGATACACTAATTTGTACCCCTAAATGTCCCCCTAAAAATCAAACTATCAACGGTCACTAGCGAACCTTATCCAATCAAAAACGCATAAAAAAACCCTGTTAATCACCGTTTTTAGTGGCTTTGGCAGGGTTTTTGTCGTTCGTCGAACGTAAATTTGGTGGAGCTGGCGGGACTTGAACCCGCGTCCAGAAAGCTTCAACCGTCGGTACTACATGCTTATTTTGTCTTTTATTTAACTATTTTGGACTCCGACAAACAGGATTCCTAGTAGCTGTTCCGATACTATTTCGCGGTTCAACCTCGGACAAGTTTCCCTCGCTATTCTATTAGTATGACCTTCCAAACCTTCACGAATAGAAGACGGCTGAAGTGGAAGGGCCTATACAGGTTATTAAGCTGCTAGTGCGTAGTTTTCGTCGTTTGCGACTATTTTTTTGCGGCTGTTTAAAGAGGCAAACCGCACCTCTGCATGCACCTAAGGCATCCCGATTCCTGTCGAATCCAAAATCAGCCCCGATGTAGTACTTTTTCAAGTAGCAGATAGGATAACACATCCTTCTCTAAAACAATATGTGGGGACAATAAATTTTACTTCAAGTGCTTGGGTTTTAATCGTTTTTTTATAGTTTGCGTTTTTGAGTATTATTTTTGTTCAATTGCTCTGAATAAAACACGGCGGATTAGACCTTATTTAATCTCAATGGGGCTGGCATTAGCATTTTGACAACCTAGGGCATAGAGATGATAAGATTTTGCGAGTGAGTTATATGTAAGCTTTAAATCATATTTTTAAGATATCTAAACATTGGGTGGTTGCTGAATTACGGCTATTTTTGTTTTGATAGCATAATCAGTAGTTTTTTCCATCATAAGAAGGGTGTATGTCTTCAGATATATTTGCAGAATTTTCGTTACCTTGCGGTAAAACATTAAAAAACCGTTTGGTCAAAGGGGCAATGGAAGAAAACCTAGCCAATGCCAAACAATTACCCGATGAAACCTTGTTCAATTTGTATCAAAAGTGGGCGCAGGGCGGAGTAGGCTTAATTATTACTGGTAACGTAATGGTTGATCATATGGCCATGACTGGTCCTGGAGGCATGGCATTAGAACAAGATACCGATTTAGTACCCTTTCAAACATTGGCGCAAAAAGCCAAACAAAATAATACACAGGTGTGGATGCAAATTAATCATCCTGGACGACAGGTATTTAAGAAAATGGGCGGTAAAGTGCTGTCAGCATCTGATGTGGCACTGGATCTTGGTAAACACTCTAAACTGTTTAGCCAACCTAGAGCAATGTCGGAAGAGGAAATTGAAGACGTTATTCAACGATTTAAACGCACCGCATTATTGGCAGAAAAAGCGGGGTTTGACGGCGTTGAGGTGCATGCCGCGCATGGTTATTTACTGGCTCAATTTTTATCGCCTTTAGTGAATAAACGTAGCGATCGCTGGGGAGGAAGTTTAGAAAATCGAGCTCGCTTACTATTGGAAATTGTTAGCCAAATAAGGGCTGCTTGTGCTGCCGATTTTGCTGTTGCAGTAAAGTTAAACTCTGCTGATTTTCAACGTGGAGGTTTTGATGTCGAGGATGCCTTAGCGGTAGTTAAAATGCTTGAATCATTAAACGTCGATGTAATTGAGCTTTCAGGTGGTAGCTACGAAGCTCCTGCCATGCAAGGGCGTACAGCGGATGATCGAACACTTGCAAGAGAAGCGTATTTTCTTGAGTTTGCAAGTCAAATTGCCCAACAAAGCCAGATACCAATTATGACTACTGGTGGCATCAAACGTTTACCGGTGGCCCAAAAAGTACTCGACTCTGGTGTTGATTTAGTAGGAATGGCCACTGCGCTTGCCTACAATCCTGATTTACCTAATCATTGGCAACAGGTGCCTGGAATGGTCAGCATGACACCGAAGGTTGAATGGAAAAATAAAACCTTAAGTGGAATGGCAAATATGGCCCTTGTAAAACGCCAATTGCGTCGCATTGGCACGGGAAAACCTGCAAAAATTGATGCTTCAGCCATATATACATTAATCTTGGAGCAAATTTTGTCTGCTAAGTTAACCAAGCGTTATCGTCGTAATGTGAAACTTGGTGCTGAATAGTATTTTTGTATTTTGCATAAAAGAACCTAACCAACAGGGTTTGATTAGGCTCATTGCCTGATAATTGTAATCAGGCGCTATGTTTCATCATGCGTTCTTTTTGACGTGCCCAATCACGATCTTTAACCGTATCCCGTTTGTCATGGGCGTCTTTACCTTTGGCTAAGTGTATTTCTACTTTCACCCAGCATTGTTTCCAGTACATTGCCGTAGCAATAATCGAATAACCTTGGCGTTCGCGCGCGCCCATTAGCCGGTCAATTTCGCGGCGGTGAATAAGCAGTTTTTTTTGTCGATCAGGATCACACACAACATGGCTTGAGGCTTGGTTTAAAGGCGTGATTTTACACCCTTGTAAGTAGGCTTCGCCGTTGTGAATGTTCACAAAACTATCTGTTAAGTTAACTTTGCCTGCACGAATGCCTTTTACTTCCCAGCCTTGTAATTCTATACCTGCTTCGATTTTATCTTGCAGGTGATAATCATGACGGGCTTTTTTGTTTAAAGCTATCGTGTTGCTTTGATTTGATTTAGCGTTCTTTTTCTTCATAGTGGCGAATTATATCAGGACCAATTAATTTGTCTGTAGAAGAGTTAAAAAATAGTTGTATTTACATGGATGAACTATGAAATATGATATTTCGTGGTAAACTTCAACGAGAAATTGCAAGGTTACATAGAGGAAAATGAATGGCAAGTGTTCATCGCAGTGCGCTAGTAGCATTTAGTGCCGAATCGATGTTTGATTTAGTCAATGACGTAGCTTCTTATCCTGAATTTTTGCCTGGCTGCGCACAAACTAAAGTACTAGAACATAACAAAGATTCGATGAAAGCGGCTGTGCTCATTGCCAAAGCGGGTGTTAAACAATGGTTTACTACGCTAAATGCGTTAGATAGAGGCAAAACCATTGAAATGAATTTAGTTGAAGGGCCTTTCTCGCATTTAAGTGGTGGCTGGTCTTTTACTGCATTAGCTGATGATGCCTGTAAAATTGAATTGAAACTGGATTTTGCGTTCTCCAGTCGATTGGCTGAAATGGCCTTTGGAAAAGTGTTTAACACAGTCGCAACTAATATGGTGAATGCCTTTACCGCCAGAGCGAAAGAGGTATACCTATGACCGACTCGCAAATCACTGTTGAAGTAGTGTACGGCTTGCCTAAAGAACAGGCGCTTATCAGTGTAACAATAGAGAAGGGCAAGACAGCAGAAGAAGCAATTCAAGCATCTGGTATATTACGTCGTTTTCCTGAGATAGATTTATCGGTGTTGAAAATAGGTAATTGGAATCGGACATGTAAACTTACCGACATACCTAATGACGGCGATAGAATAGAGATATATCGTCCGCTAATTGCTGACCCTAAAGAAGTACGTCGAATACGCGCTGAAAAGGCCAAAGTAGAAGGGCGGGCAGATAAAGTCACAGGTGGCCGAGTAAAGTCGTAAATTAGCAGGTGCTTTAGGTAAATAGAACGTTTTTTTTGCATATGTTTAGTTAGATTGACCTTAATCCCTTGCACTGAAGTTGCGCTCAAGCACGTCATTCATGGCTAAACGCCCATGGGCCCACTATCGTTCGGTAATAGTGGAAATCATAACTAATTAAGTAACTAAAAAAGAATTTTAAAATGGCGATTCAGTGGTATCCCGGGCACATGCATAAGGCCCAAAAAGAGATAAAAGATGTGCTACCTAGCGTGGATCTGGTCATCGAAGTGCTAGATGCACGGATACCATATTCCAGTGAAAATCCTGCGATTAAATACTTAAGAGGTGATAAACCTTGCATCAAAGTGCTGAGTAAAACAGATTTGGCTGATCCTGAACTCACCCTTAAATGGCAAGATTATTTAGAGCAAGAAAAAGGCGTTAAAACCTTTCCCACTACCACAGAACAACCGGCCAAAATTAAACAAATAGTTGATTTGTGTCGCAAAATGTTACCCGAAAAAGACGCAGGCATTAAATCTATTAATACCATGATTGTGGGTATTCCTAATGTCGGGAAATCGACACTGATTAATACCTTAGCTGACAGAGTTATTGCGCAAACTGGGAATGTTCCAGCGGTTACTAAAACGCAGCAACGGATTAATTTGGGCAGCGGCATTGTGTTATTTGATACTCCAGGTATTTTGTGGCCCAAAATTGAAAATGAAAACAGTAGTTATCGCTTGGCAGCGTCTGGCGCGATTAAAGATACGGCGATGGATTACGAAGATGTTGGATTTTATGCGGCGGATTACCTGATTAAAGCCTATCCTGAGTTAATGAAAGAGCGATTTGCTTTAGAATCCATACCTGAAACTGAAATTGAATTTTTAGAAGCTGCGGCAAGCAAACGAGGTGCCTTACGTGCAGGGGGGAGGGTTAATTTACATAAAATTTGTGAACTACTGATTAATGAACTTCGTTCCGGTAAATTAGGCCGTATCACCTTAGAAACGCCAGATATGGTGATTAAAGAAGAAAAACTTGTGGCGGAATTAGCAGCTCAAAAAATAGCTGAAAAAGAAGCCAAAAAACAACGTTTCAAGGACGGTTCTGCAACCCCAAATAAGCGTGATGCTAAAGCCATAAAAATGGAGGGAAAAACTAAAAATAAACGACGTAAACGTTGAAATGGGTAGCCTAATTTTACTGAATATTTAAATGTATAGGTAAAAAAACTATCGCTAAATTGATGTTTCCAAGTAATTAGACGGAACGGGTTATTGCTCTATACTTAATAAGTATTCATTTTGTAGATGATCTTGATGACTGACTTTATTGAGCTAAATACCAAGAAGCTTCTCGAAAACGCCCACATTGGCGTCGTTATCCATCGCTGGGATACTTCCATTATATACGCAAACCCAACGTCATTACGTTTATTAAGATTGAGCTATAAACAAATAATCGGTAAAAGTTCCATCGATCCTCAGTGGCGATTTTTAGATGAGTCAGGCAAAAAACTGCTGATTGAAGATTATCCTGTCAATAAAGTAAAACGAACCCGTGAACGCCTCAAAAACGAGGTGCTTGGTGTGTTAGACAGCTCTGTGGATACTATTAGTTGGTTTTTTATTAACGCCTATTTTGAAGGGGAACCTGGCAGCCCAGAAGCCTTTATTGTGGTGACCTTTACTGATATTTCAGATTCTAAACAATTGTTTTCCTTTAAAGCCATTGTTGAAAACACCCAAGACATGGTAATCGTTACAGACGCGACAGATATTAACTACCCACTTAGTCCCAAAATTATTTACGTCAATAAAGCCTTCGAGAAAATGACCGGTTACAGTAAGGACAGTGTAATTGGTGAAACGCCGAGAATTTTACAAGGCCCTTTAACAGATACAGAAACTACTAATCGTATTCATCGTGCGCTGAAAAATTGTCAGGAAGTCAGTGAAACCTTATTAAACTATGATGCCAATGGCAGACCCTACTGGGTTGATATGAACATCATTCCTCTCAAAAATAAATATGATGAAGTAACGCATTTTGCTGCCATAGAGCGTGACATTTCAGAACGTAAATTTTATCTCGAGCAATTAAAAAACAAAAACAATGAATTCAAAAAGTTGAAGACGGAACTAGAAAACTTAATTGATGAAAGAACCAAAGAGCTTCGTCAAGCCAACGCTAAACTAGAAAAAATAGCCTACTACGATCCTTTAACCAATATCCCCAATCGACGTTTTTTTATTGATCATGCCCACCGGTTAATTAAGTCGTGTAACAGGCGAGGGGTGTTGGTTGCTTTTGGTTTATTAGATATTGATGATTTTAAGGTGTTTAATGATAGCTTTGGTCATGATGCTGGTGATATTGTCCTAGTAGATATCGCTAAATTCTTAAATGGTTTCTTTCGAGTAGATGACGCTTTTTGTCGATACGGAGGAGAAGAGTTCGCCTTTGTTGCAGCAATTAAAGAAGCCGATGATGCAACTAGTTTGGCGGACCGCCTGTTGGACGGAATTCGTAACCTTAAAATAGATATTAACGCTACCACGCAGATATCGGTAACTGTGAGTATGGGGGTGCAAGTGTCTATGCCCTCGGAAGAACTCGATTTAGAAAAAGGTTTAAAAGATGCCGACGTCACACTTTATCAATCAAAAGGAGAGGGCAAGAATCAAGTTAAAATCACCTTCGAACATAGATGATAAGTGACATATTTTGCTCCCGCTCCCTTTACCTAAAAATAAGTCACCTTTAAAAAGCCATCTTTAAAAAAGTAAAATGTTGACGCTAAAAATATTTACCTGTGAGTGCCAACCCTTAAATGCGCGTATTAGCTTAAAGTGGAATATAAAAATGTTACACATCTGTTTATAATTCAGAGTTAAAAGATTATTATTAAATTATACACTTGTTGTATTTTTAGGAAGCCTGTGGAAGAGACTATTTTATTTGCTAGACAACCTATTTTTGATAGAAATTGTAAAATGGTCGCCAGTGAGATTCTTTATCGAGGAGATATATTCAACTCTGATAGTGATGCCAAAAATCTGATCGCCACACGCGACCTGCTAGTTAATGTTTGCACTTCAGTTTTCAATAGTAATGTAAACCTAGATCTTCCCATGTTAGTTAACGTTGATATGGATTTTTTAGACTCAGATTATTTTTTCCCTCTACCACCTCATAATCTTATTTTTGAAATATTAGAAACCGTTGAACCTAGTGAAAAAGTGTTAAAAAGAATCGCTGAATTAAGGCGTCTTGGTTACGAATTTGCTTTAGATGACTACATTCTTGAACCCTCTAAATTTCCTTTTTTCAAACATATTAAAATATTAAAAATTGATATCCTTGATATTAATTTCAATAAATTAAAAGCTGTTTTTCCGAAATTAAAAAAAATTGGTTTTCAGTTATTGGCAGAAAAAGTTGAAGACCAAGCAAGTTTTGATGAATGCATGGAATTGGGTTTCGACTTATTCCAAGGTTATTTTTTGGAAAAACCGTCAATAATTACCGGTCAAAAAATTGATGCCAACAAAAATTCAGCATTGCAATTGGTTTCCCAGTTAAGTCGGACAGATATTGAAGCTGCAGAAGTTGCGGAGTTGATATCGCGCGATCCTGTACTCACTGTAAAAATATTAGCTCTTATAAATTGTCCAATTTATCAATTGGTTAGAGAGGTTAAGTCGGTTAAAGATGCGGTTGTTAGGCTTGGCTTAAACGTGGTCAAACAGTGGGCCATGATCTTAACTCTTGCATCAGAGTCGTCACAACCTTCAGAGTTATTTAGAACCTTATTAATCAGAGCTAAAACCTTGGCGTTATTTTCTGATAGCCCAATCACAGGTGGTGTAAAAACCGATTCTTCAGAGAGTTTTCTGGTGGGATTGTTATCTGGCATTGATGCTGTTTTTCAGGTTGAGATTAAAGATATTCTAGATAGTTTAACCCTCAGTGAATCTATTAAATCAGCATTGTTATCCCATGATAATGATCTTGGGAAGTTACTGAAAAATACCATAGGTATTGAACGCTTAGACGATCAGGTATTCGAACGCCTGTCGAAACAGGAACTCGAATTATTTAAAAAGTGCTATTCACAAGCACTGAAATGGACTGACGAAGTGATGACCTATATTGATTAAGTTTTTGTTACTCAACTTTAGTTAAAATCACTACTGAGCCCTGAAAACTCACTAGTTTTTGAAAAGGCGACTTACAGTCTGAAGTCAAATCGTTAAAATCGCAAAGCCAGTGCATCACATAAAAACTTTTGAAAAGGCTGGGCTCTGCCATAGCGTCTAGCGACTTCTTCACATAGATTACCAGCAAATAAGAAATCTTCGGCAAGCGGACATATTGCGATAAAGTCTTTGCGCTTAATTTCTTCGATTAATTTGTGATCAGCATTAAATCCTTTAGGTGGTCGTTTTAATTTCTCACCTGAGAGGGCATAAATTTCGGTAAACGGTGCGTGTTGTATCGCGTCTTCGTATGAATCAGGTTTGAGAGCAATATAGTCACGAATTGATTTCAATGCGTCAGGTTCTGGACGCCAAGTTCCGACCCCTAAAAATACATTGTCCGGCTCGATATGCAGGTAGAAACCTGGGGCGTGGACGTTTTTGCCAATTTCATGGCGGAACTGAATCCCAACGTTGGTTTTGTATGGAGATTTGTCTTTGGAAAAGCGCACATCTCGGTAGGGCCGCATCATAGAGCCACCTACTTTTTTTGGGATGGCTTCGTAATGGGGAGAAATCATTTTAATCCAAGTGTCCATACCCTCAATAAATTCTAGGGTAGGGGTGCGAACCTTATCTTCATACTCTTGTTTATGATCTGCAAACCAATTTTTATCATTGTTATTAGCCAACTGCCTCAGGAAAGTCATCAAGCTTGGGTCGAAATGGGTAAACATACGATAACTTCCTAATATTTGCGTCTTTGAATACCTGTTTCAGCTAAAATTTTAGCTGACATCTCTTCTATGGAAAACTTGGTGCTGTTCAAAAATGGGATTTTTTCTTTACGATATAGATTTTCAACTTCTCTCAATTCCATTCGACACTGCTTCATTGACGCATAACGGCTATTGGCCCTTCTTTCAGAGCGTATTGAATGCAATCTTTCCGGTGCAATGGTTAATCCAAATAGCTTATCTTTAAAGCGCCTTAGTGCTGGGGGGAGTTTTAAAATATCGCCCATATCTTCTTCAGTGAAAGGGTAATTTGCTGCTTTAATACCAAATTGCAGAGCTAAATATAAACTGGTTGGAGTTTTACCCGAACGAGATACACCACACAAAATAATATCCGCTTCGTTATAGTCTTTAACATTAGAACCGTCATCATTTGCAAGGGCATAATTAACCGCATCAATTCTGTTGTCGTAAGTTTTTTCATGGATGCTGTGGGTACGATGTTTTTCCGGCATCGAAGGGACGCCTAATGCTTTTTCCAGAGGCGCAACAAATTGGTCAAGAAAGTTATAATTAATGCCTACTGACTTAGCGACCATTTTTCTAACTTCGGTATTCACGATGGTATAAAATACTAAAGGACGCAAACCAGTCTCTTTAAATTCCTCTGAAATTTTATTTAAGACTTTTTGGGCTTGTTGTTCAGTTTCTACGAATGGTTCTGTGTAATGTTTAAATTCGACGGTAAAAAGTGACAGCAATGCATGCCCAAACACTTCCGCAGTAATGGCTGTGCCATCAGATATGTAAAAAGCTGATCTCACTACAATTCCTTAACAATGTTGTAATTTTATTACAGAAAAAAATTAAATTTTACTTTCTTCTTTACACCATTCTAAAATCCCTGACGCAAAAAGCCAGAAGGTGAACAAAATAAATTCATAAGCACCATTCTGACAACTTTATTGCATTAAAACTTATTTCGTTTGCGCCTTAGCAATCGGGCCCAGGACAAAAAAACTTTGAGGTGTTAGCAGTGCAAGAATATGTACTTTGGTATGAGCAGTTGGGAATGAATGATGTTAATCGCGTTGGCGGTAAAAACGCATCATTGGGTGAAATGATTTCAAACCTGTCTAATGCAGGTGTTCAAGTTCCGGGGGGCTTTGCTACAACCGCATACGCATTTAACGAATTTTTAGAACAAAGTGGACTCGAAGAGCGTATCCATGACGTGCTGAATAGTTTAGATGTTGACGATGTTGAAGCACTAGCTAAAGCCGGTGAAAATATTCGTAACTGGGTGATTGAAACCCCGTTTTTGCCAAAACTTGAAGAAGAAATTAAAACCGCATTTGAAAAGCTACAGGGTGACGCTGGTGATGAAGCTTCATTTGCTGTGCGTTCTTCAGCCACTGCTGAAGATATGCCAGATGCTTCTTTTGCTGGTCAGCAAGAGACTTTTTTGAATGTAAAAGGTTATGACTCTGTGCTTGTAGCCATTAAGCATGTTTTTGCATCATTGTTTAATGACCGAGCTATTTCTTATCGTGTTCACCAAGGTTATGACCACAAGGGCGTTGCATTGTCTGCTGGGATACAGCGGATGGTTAGAAGTGACGTGAGTTCTTCTGGTGTTATGTTCACCATCGATACTGAATCAGGTTTTGAAGACGTGGTATTTATTACTTCTTCTTATGGTTTGGGTGAAATGGTTGTTCAAGGTGCTGTAAACCCTGATGAGTTTTACGTACACAAGCCTACCCTAGACAAAGGCTTGCCAGCTATTGTCCGTCGCAACATGGGCAGCAAATTAATCAAAATGATCTACTCTCCAGATTTGGCCCATGGTAAACAAGTCGAAATTGTGGATGTCGACAAATCTCAAAGTTTAGAATTTTCTATTACTGACCAAGAAGTAATGGAATTGGCCAAACAAGCGCAAATTATTGAAAAGCACTATAAGCGTCCTATGGACATCGAATGGGCTAAAGATGGTACTGACGGTAAACTGTATATCGTTCAAGCCCGTCCTGAAACAGTGCGTTCGCGAGAAGACATTCAAGTTATTGAAAACTTCCAATTGAAAGGTAAAGCGAAAATTGTCACCGAAGGTCGTGCAATCGGTCATAAAATTGGTGCAGGTGAAGCCAAAGTACTTAGTTCAATTGATGAAATGGGTAAAATTCAGCCAGGCGATGTACTAGTAACAGATATGACGGATCCCGATTGGGAGCCGATTATGAAAAAGGCCTCAGCAATCGTAACGAATCGCGGTGGCAGAACTTGTCATGCGGCTATCATCGCCCGTGAATTAGGTATACCAGCTGTTGTAGGTTGCGGAAATGCAACTGACTCAATCGAAACTGGCGATAAAATTACAGTATCTTGCGCCGAAGGTGATACGGGTTATGTTTATGATGCTGAACTTGAATTTGATGTAGTGACATCTCGAATCGATTCAATGCCTGATATTCCACTCAAAGTTATGATGAATGTGGGTAATCCAGACAGAGCTTTTGATTTCGCTAGATTACCTCACAAAGGGGTTGGCCTAGCTCGTCTAGAGTTCATTATCAACCGCATGATTGGTGTGCATCCAAAAGCCCTTTTGGACTTTGATAACCAGCCAGAAGAGTTGAAAGAAGAAATTTCGGAAATGATGGCCGGTTATGAATCGCCAGTAGAGTTTTATATTCAAAAATTGGTTGAAGGTGTGTCTACCATTGCCGCAGCTTTCTCTCCTGAGAAAGTTATCGTGCGTATGTCAGATTTTAAATCAAATGAGTACTTCAACTTGGTCGGCGGTTATCAGTATGAACCTGATGAAGAAAACCCAATGCTTGGTTTCCGCGGTGCAAGCCGTTACATCTCTGAAGAGTTCCGCGATTGTTTCGCGCTAGAGTGTGAAGCAATTAAGCGCGTTCGTAACACCATGGGACTGACCAATGTGGAAGTGATGATCCCATTTGTTCGCACTGTAGGTGAAGGTAAAAAAGTAATCGAGTTATTAGCTGAACAAGGTTTGGTGCAAGGTGAAAATGGTTTACGCGTGATTATGATGTGTGAATTACCTTCAAATGCATTGCTTGCCGATCAATTCTTAGACATCTTTGATGGATTCTCAATTGGTTCGAATGACTTAACTCAATTAACCCTTGGATTGGATCGTGACTCTGGCGTAATTGCGCATTTGTTCGACGAACGGGATGAAGCGGTGAAAATTCTATTGAGTATGGCAATCAAAGCGGCCAAAAAACGTGGTAAATACGTGGGTATTTGTGGCCAAGGTCCTTCAGACCATGAAGACCTTGCAGCTTGGTTGGTGGAACAAGGAATCGATAGTGTTTCTTTGAATCCTGATACCGTAGTTGAAACTTGGTTATACCTAGGCGAAAAACACGCGTAATAGTTTATCGTCATTAAACTAATTTATAGTTAAAACAACAAAGGCAGGTTCATCCTGCCTTTTTTTGTATTTAAATTGCGCTTAGTTATCTAACGATACTTTCGGTTAAGCAGGTATCTGTCTAATCGTCGAGCAGTGACACTCATAGAGTTTTGACATTTTTGCAAGCATTTCCGAGCCAGTGGTATGTCGTAACTCAAGAGCATTAACCCGCTGATCAAAAATAGAATTGAACCTGGTAAGATCGCGAAAACAATCCCCACAGCGGATAGCACTGCGCCTATCGTAATTCGAATTGCCTTTTTCATATGCTTCTCTTTTATCCGTTGCTACTGACGTTATTGAGTTATGGCATAACCCGCTGCATTTCTGTTGTGCGTAAAAAACCACAGATTAGGATCACAGTGTAGTGTTTAATTCGATTTAAATGTGTTTCGGCTTGTAACAAGTTGTGTTGAATTATTTCCAACTCATAGGTTCTAGCTCATATTGCTCACAGATGACGGCGCATGATGAATATTTTTGGATTTGCCATGGCGTTTTGAAATGCACTTTTTCATCACTTGCCAATAATTGTTTGCTACACAATCGAAACCGTCGTACATGCCTTTTTGTTTGAATAACTGATGGGCCTTTTTCAAATTTTGTGCTGGTATTTTTTGATGGATATGATGTTCCAAGTGATAATTCACATCATTCGGACAAATTAATAAAGCGACAATTGGATTTGCCAATGTGGTACGGGTGTTTAAGCGTGGATCTAATGCGTCTATATCGGTAACTGCGCCGTGTTCGCCGATGATCCTAATTCTGCTCAGAGCAGGATATATGAATAGGTAACCTACCCAAAACGCAGCGTATGTCCATAGTACGTCAAAAAATATCAAACTAGCGATGAAAATCCCATGAACAACGATGTTGGGTAAGCGTTTTTGCCAAGTAGATACTTTAATCTGGTAGATAATTTCTTTGAATCCGTTCACTCCGCTAAAATCTCGGAGAAGCTTACGGGCCATACTGGCGGGCGTTGCAGGATAGTTTGCAACAAATATTTTGTCTGGATCTTTACCTGTGCCTGCATAACGATGGTGTTGTGCATGACCGTTTTTAAAGGCTTGATAATCAACCAGTACTAAACCACCAAGTAGCCAACGGCCGACGTAGTGGTTAAGGCTGGGAGTGCGAAATAAAGTGTTATGTCCAGCGTCGTGATTAAGGATAGCGATACCCAAAATTCGCCCTCCGATAATCCAACTGCAACAAATAAATGTGTACCAATATGGAAAGCTCAGCAAAACTATTATTGCAATGGAAATCAATGCATAGTTTATAAAAACACGATACCATCCCACCAAATCAGAAGTTTGGCATAGGGCTTTCAATTCGTCAGAAGAAATATAATCTGATAGTTTTAGCAAAGTCTTAAATCCAAGTAGAGAGACCTTTTATAGGTATAACAAAAAATAGGGATGTTGCAAATTATTTGTTATGAAGTTAAATTATCAAGTTGCTATTGAACGACTCGCTGCAGACAGCGCAGATAAAAAAGTTTTAGAATTATTAAGTGCCATCAAGGGATTTCAAATATCTGAGCTTACAAGCCTATCGGCAAAACAATTGCTGGTGATTGCCGATAAGCTAGAGATAAGTGAAGCATCCTTGCGTATGGCCTTATCTCGACAAACTAAACAAGGTAAGTTAATCCGCGAAAACGGTAAATATTCACTGGCAAAAAGTCGAAAACCTTTTGTACTGCCTCGATTCTGGTTAGATATGCAGCAGCGCAGCGCGAATTGGGATGGTGAATGGCTGTTGGTGAATCAACTGCAGCATAAGTTTAGCCCAACGATAATGCGGCGGTTAAACAATAAAGCTGATTTGCTTGGTTTTAAATCCTTTCCAACCTTGGGGTGGTTGAGACCTAATAACCTAATAGATTTAAGAGAAGAAACACTTTTTCACTTTCATTCGGTTGTTGAGGAGCCTCAATTTTTAACCTGCTGTTTGACCGATATCGATGAAGCATCTATTGGTTTATTCACGCAAAGTTGGCCGTTGGATAAATTAAATCAGTTTTATCATAAAGCTTACGAATTGATTTTCAGTGAAAGTGAATTGTTGGAAACGTTATCAGATAAAGATATTCTCATTCGTAGCTTTGCTATAGGGCGTTTAGTTGTCGAATACTTATCCAAAGATCCTTGGTTACCGGAAGATTTAATTGACTTGCCAGCACGAACTAGGCTTTTCGAGCAAACTGTTGAATACTATCAGAAAATTACGCCATTATGGTTAAACGTAATGATCCAAGAGTGAAACCGTTAGAATTTTTAGTGCCATAGAAATCAAATAGATAGTTGAATGGCTATGATAAATTTAGCATATAAATTATATTCAATGAATGTAGGTAAAGAACTAGGCATAACGCTATAATATGCCCATCTTATTTGGACGTTTAAAACAGTGACAATGTTACCGAGTATTGATCCTCAATCCGCTTTAGAAAATCACTATCAAATGTATTTGGAAGATTTAAAGTCTTCTGGCTTTACTGGTGATATTGAATACAGTTACGCTAGCCGTCTGGCTGTTGCCACTGATAACTCTATTTATCAAAAATTACCTCAAGCTGTTGTGTTCCCTAAAACGACAGCCGATCTGACCCTGATTGGTAAAACTTCAAACCAATACGATGGCGTCAAATTTAGCGCTAGGGGAGGCGGCACTGGTACTAATGGTCAGTCTCTCACAAGTGGCATTATTGTCGATGTTTCTCGGCACATGAATCAGATACTTGAAATCAATGCGCAGCAAAGTTGGGTTAGGGTGCAAGCTGGGGTAGTGAAAGATCAGTTAAATGATGCGCTCCGTCCCCTGGGCTTTTTCTTTGCGCCTGATTTGTCCACTAGTAACCGCGCCACTATTGGCGGGATGATTAGCACTGATGCATCAGGGCAGGGATCTTTAGTATATGGGAAAACCAGTGATCATGTGCTTGGGCTAACATCGGTACTGGTTGATGGTACGGTTTTAGAAACGGCACCAACGGCAATAGAAAATGTCAAAAACGACCCAGCTCAACCGAGCCGTTTAACGAGTATCACATCACAATTAATTGCTACTTGCGTTGATAAACGTCAGCAAATTCTGGCTAAATTTCCGCGAATGAATCGCTTTTTGACGGGATACGATCTTGAACACACTGTATCCGATGATTTAGCTCAGTTGGATATCAGCCGTGTTATAACCGGCTCTGAGGGATCCTTAGTCTTTGTGGCTGAGGCAAAACTGAATATTACCCCTATTGCTAAATGCAAAGCCTTGGTTAATATCAAATACGATTCATTTGAATCGGCTTTGCGTCATGCTCCTCATATGGTTGCCGCAAATGCGACTTCGGTGGAAACGGTCGATAGCAAAGTACTCAACTTGGCGAAACAAGATATTGTTTGGCACTCTGTTAAAGATCTTATTCAAGATGTGCCCGGCAAAGAAGTGCTCGGATTAAATATGGTCGAGTACAACAGCGAAGATAAAGCCGAAATAGAAGCTAAAATAGCGCAGCTTAGTGAAACCTTAGACAATGCTCAAAAACATGGATTAGACGGCATAATTGGTTATCAATTAACCTATGATGTGGCCGATATTAATCGCATTTATGCAATGCGTAAAAAGTCTGTCGGTTTGTTGGGGAAAGCGGATGGCTGGAAAAAACCCATTCCATTCACTGAAGATACAGCGGTACCACCGGAAAATTTAGCTGATTTTATTATGGAGTTCAGAGCTCTCTTAGATAGCAAAGGACTTGCTTATGGCATGTTTGGTCATGTTGATGCGGGTGTACTGCATGTGCGGCCAGCCCTTGATATGTGCGATCCTAATCAACAGCAAATCATGCAAGAAATTTCTGATGAAGTAGTCGCTTTAGTCTCTAAATATGGCGGTTTGATGTGGGGCGAGCATGGTAAGGGGTACCGCAGTGAATATGGCCCTGAATTTTTTGGTGAAGAGCTTTTTCTAGAGTTACGTAAAATTAAAAGTGTATTTGATCCCTTGAATAAGATGAATCCGGGGAAAATTTGCACGCCTATCGATTCCACTGAAGAACTGGTTAAAGTCTCCGATTTGAAAAGGGGAGACTTAGACAGCCAAATACCTATTGCGGTTCGCGACTCGTTTGAGGTGGCAATGAGCTGTAATGGCAATGCGCTTTGTTATAACTACGACACCAAATCAACCATGTGTCCTTCCAGTAAAATCACTCGTGATCGCCGTCATACGCCTAAAGGTCGCGCAGGCATGATCAGAGAATGGTTACGCTTGCTTAGTCAAAATAACGTTAACGTGATTGAATTAGAAAAAGGCGAAGAAACGCCATCTTGGTTTGAACGTCTACAAAATACTCGCTACAAATCGAAAAACACCGACTTTTCACACGAAGTATTAGAGGTGATGGAAGGTTGTCTAGCCTGTAAAGCCTGTGCCAGCCAATGTCCGGTGAATGTTGATGTGCCGTCTTTCCGTTCACGATTTTTAGCGATGTATTATCAGCGCTACTTGCGGCCGGCTAAAGATGTGTTAACTGCGAACATTGAATCTATGGCTCCATGGATGGCAAAAGCGCCTGCAATGATTAACTTTTTCCAGCGTCAACCTTTGCTCAAAGAAGCAATCAAACGATATATAGGTTACGTTGATGCGCCATTATTGTCTGAGCCTTCGCTGGATAAGCGACTTGAAAAAAATCAAATCATGCCCTTCGATTTACAGGCTCTATCCGCATTAGATGAGGAACAAAAATTAAAAACAGTGTTGATAGTACAAGACCCTTTCACTAGCTATTATGAAGCTGAAGTGGTGGAAGAGTTGATTCAATTATTGCAAAAACTGCATTTTAATCCTGTTATTTTGCCGTTTAAGCCGAATGGAAAACCTCAGCATGTGAAAGGCTTTTTAGCTAAATTTGCTAAAACAGCGCAAAACACAGCAGACTTTTTAAATCAGGTTTCCGAACTGAATTTACCTATGATCGGTATCGATGGTTCTTTAGTACTATGTTATCGAGATGAATATCGTCGTATTCTAGGCAACCAGCGCGGTAATTTTCAGGTTCAACTAGTGAACGAATGGCTTGGTAGTCAGTCTTTAGAAAGAGAGCTACTAGAAAGAATGCAAGTTCGTAACCCTGATGGTCTTGAATTTAAGCTCATTTCTCACTGTACCGAAAAAACCAGTATTGCCGGTAACGATGAGCAATGGCGCACAATATTCTCTTGGTTCGGTTTAGAGTTAACATCGATTGCCACTGGGTGCTGTGGGATGGCAGGCTCTTTTGGTCATGAGTTAATTCATCAACAAGAATCAAAAGGAATTTATGATTTAAGCTGGAAGCAAGCTGTAGATTCGGTTCCTCAGCAAACGCTTTTGGCAACAGGATATTCATGCCGTACTCAGGTGAACAGATACGAAGGTTTCAAGCCTAAGCATCCAGTACAGGCTCTGTTAGCAGTATTACAGAAATAATAATCGATAAGGATAGTTATGACACAACCTCAGGCCATGAGTCAGGAGCAAATGACTCAGTGGGTGCGTTCGCAGTTTCAGCGAGCCAATAAACATTTAGCAGAAAATGGTGTTATTTTTGATTCGGTGGTGACCGAAGAATGTCGTTACCTAGCACCTTATGTAGCAGTTTGGAAAATCAAAGCACTAGATAAGAAATTTTATTGGGTAATCAGTGGCGATCTACCTTGTGATTTTATGCCATATGAAAGTGAAAAAAACGCGAGAGATGTGCTTCGTCGATTTTCTTTTCAATGGCAATTGAAAGCACAAGATATTGAAGAAAGCGGAAATATTGATAAAACCCAAAAACAGTTTGCAGAGATGTTAGTTACCCGAGCGGAAGGCTTGTATGCTTTGTATAATCAAGAAGATTTGTGGAAAGAAATCAAGGGCGGCAAAGCATAGATTTTCAATCAAAAGCTATGCAAAATAAAACAGCACCTTAGGTGCTGTTTTAATGTGTCAAATCCACTCTGTTGAGTGAAAATTCTGCTGTGGAACATGCCATTTTTTGTCTGGCTATTCCTGCGTCCATATAGACTGGACCGACTGGGTTGAATCCCTGGTTTTGATAATATTCTACACCTTCCAAATCACACTGAACGTATACTTGTTGCAAACCTAGACGATGTGCATTCTCTAGTAGTGCAGCAAACAGTGTGCGGTAGACTTCAGGTCCACGAAATTTTGGAACAACTGCTACGCGGCCAATTTCCCCTCTGGTGGTTAATCTGCCTGTCGCGATTTCTTGTTTTTCATTGTCTAGCATAAGTACATGGGTTGCATGCACATCTTGCTGATCAAATTCGCATTCTCGAGGAATGCGCCACTCGTAAACAAATACCTTTTCTCTTAACCTACTAAGCGTATGTTTTGCTTTTTCCCAGTCAACGTTTTGTACCGTCAACGTCACTAAAGCGCTCCTTAAAGTATCTTAAATATCAGGGAACCACCCCCCTGCATTAACGAGTTTAGCCAAGATTTGGTTAAAAATTAAGCCGTCAGCGTAATTAATTTTCGTTTGTTTATCTAAAACGCTGGAATTGAGCATTTTAAAAAGCATACTTTCATGTTCAGATTCAACGTTAATTCTGTGTTGATTTATCCATGTAACCATTTGATATTTATTGTTTAATCTTACTTTCTGCTGGATTATTTTGGTGTCCAGTTTGCGCTCAAAGCTTACTCCTGAGTCGAGTAAATTAACAATTTCATTAAGTGAATAATTTTCTGTTAAATCAGCCTCATACATATCTACATCTTTGGTTTCGGTGAAGTAGGTAGCGATAAAATCATCAAAATGTACAGAATTGATCATTTGGTTAAACATATTTTTTAGTTTTTCAATTTCTGACGGCTTAATTTCAAAACGCGAATCTCTTAAGGTTAAGTCTGGATCGCTATAGCGAAGGTTAAATAAATTCTTGGCTTGGGCATAATCGACAAAACCGTCAAGCAATTCTCTTTGTGTCGGCGCACGAAAGCCTACTGAATAATTTAAACAGGATGTTATTGCTACGCCATTATGTGGAAAGCCGGGAGGGATATAAATTAGGTCACCTGGTTCAAGCACTTCATCAATAATGGGGTCAAAGCCGGTTATTTGTTTTAAGTTTTTAGCGGGTTGTATGGAGTCATGGTGCTTATTTGCGCCAACTTGCCATCTTCTAGAGCCGCGTCCTTGTATAATAAATACGTCATATTGATCAACATGAGGGCCAACACCTCCATTGGCTTCTGAATAACTGACCATTAGATCATCGACCCGCCAATTAGGAATGAAGTCAAAACTATCTAACAACATTTTTGCCTCAGGTATATAGTGGTCGACAGACTGCACTAACAAAGACCAATCACCTATGCAATAAGGGGTAAAGTCTGAAAATGGGCCAGGGGAGTTGGACCATTTTCCCTGTTTTTTAGAAATGATACGAGAATCTACTTCCTCTTCTTGAGCAAGGCCTGCCAGTTCATGTTCGTCTAGAGGATCAACAAAGTCAGAAAAAGCCTTACGAATGACAAGCGGTTTTTTCTGCCAATATTCGGTCAGAAAATGTTGTTTATTGGGAATGTTTAATTTGTACATTAACGTTAACTTTTCCTTTGCTGTGCGTATTGAGACTCACTTATAAAATAAGCGGTAAGTGTACCAAGTCCTTTTAGGTATAGCTTGTCTACACTCTCAAATTTAATTTGCTCTCGAGAATGTAAATAGGTGTTTTGACAAACTAGTACTTTGCTTGCTTGGCCATGACTTTCTAAGCGAGAGGCTAAATTAACCGTTTCTCCCCACACATCAAAAAGCATATTATCTAATCCAACACATCCCGCTGTAAGTGGTCCGCTGGCTATGCCGATTCTAATCTGTAAATTTAATTTTAAGTGATTACACAGATTATTAAAGCTTTCCAACATAGTCCTTGCTGCTAGACATGTCTGCAATGCTGGGTTTAATCGCTTTTCGTAAATTCCGCATACCGCCATATATTGATCGCCATTGGTTTTAATTTTTTGGAGTTGATTTTGTCTACTGATTAAATCAAATTCGCAATAAAATGAATTCAGTAACTGCATGATTTCTTGCTCATTTGTACTGTTACAATGTTGGGTGTACCCCTGAATATCGGCAAATAACACTGAACAAAAATGCTGCTCTATTTGCATGGATGGAGCCGGAGTCGTGAAGTTTGTTAGTAGGTTTTTAATCAACGGCTTAGGTAAGGTTTTCTGTAACAAATGTGATATGCGGGCTTTATCTCGACTCATTCTCAGATGAGCTGTACGGGAATTTTGATAAATCAATAAGCTAGAGGTTATGGCTGCGGCAGAGATTAATAGACAAGTGCCCATTGTCAGCCAAAACTTTTCTAATTCGTTTGCCTGAAAAGTCTGACGAGGAAATTGCCAGAACGCTTCAATACCGCAAAAACAAACGACATAAATCACCAAGTTGGGAATATATTGGCGTTTTTCCCAATCGCGGTATAAAAATGGACTAACAAACAAACCGATTATAAACAGAAAGTGGAATTGTAGATTAATATTCCAAATTACACTTGATATACCAATGTAGGATACAAAACCAAACATCAAAAGTGCTCTGGCAGAGACAAAGTGATGACGCCAGTTGAAACGTAAGATCTGGATGAATATAGCGATGTGTAACACACATAGGATTAGAACTGGAAAGCCGCCATATTGCCAAAATCGAGCAATAAAAGGCAATTGCAAGACTAAAAATATCAACACCATTAATGAAATCGTGTTTACTATTTTTATGTGGCTGAGGTTATCTAAATCCTTTTCATTGATCCCCAGAAATGCAATTTTCCGATAAAGTAATTTTAGCATTGGCAATCCTTGCCATGGTTAGAAATATATCTCTAAATCTAGCAATAAACACAGATTTTTCCCATGCTGTCCAAGTCTAGTTTTCAACTGATTTTAAGTTTATTAGTCCAGTTCGAACGCGAAAGGCAACAATGTACTGATATCTACTGTTTTGACATTATCGCTGGTGTCATACATCAAAATTTCAGTATCTTGATCAGCAAATTCTTTAATTTTTTGTCTGCAACCGCCACAGGGAGGACAGATTTTTTCATTTGGACTAGCGACTAATATCTTAACGATTTTTTTACCACCATCTAAAATCATCGCTGCGATTGCACCGGCCTCGGCACATTGCCCTAAAGGGTAGGCTGCATTTTCAATATTGCATCCAGCATAGACTTTACCGTTGTCCGCTAAAATGGCTGACCCGACTTTAAAATTTGAGTAAGGAGAATAGGAATTTTGCTGTGCTTGTTTGGCAGCTTGGATTAGTTTTTTAGTATTATTTTCCAACAATTTTATCTTTCATTTTGAAAATGGCCAAACAGTTTGCGACAAAATGCCTGTGCTTGACAAGTATTTATCTAAATTGGCTTATCTTAATGAATTTTGTAAACCGCTAAATTTACCTTGAATTATCGTATTTGTGCTGGGCTAAGCTTTACTTTCGTGTCTAAATAAGCGAGTCTTATCTTGTTCTTTTGAGTGTTATTTTCTTAACCTTTAAATCCGAATTGATTTAATTTCCGTTAGTTTATTGTCCAACTTTCAAGTGCCATAGTCATCAATATGAATAAACACCTTTTACTGTCATTATTTCTAGTAACCTCAGGCCTTGCTGGCTGCAGTATTAACTCGGGCTCTGCACTGCATTCAAAAGTCGAAAGTATTTTAATTCCAGAACCGCAACCACTGAATTTTAGGTCGCAGCTGGCCATCGCTAGATACAACCAAATACTGACGCAAACATCTTTAAGCAATGAAGAAAGAGCTGAACTGCTCTTTTTACGTGGAACACATTACGACAGTGTAGGTTTAGCGGGGTTGGCTCAATACGATTTTGGTCGGGCTAAGCAATTAAAGCCTGATATGGCAGAAGCATACAACTCTCTTGGTATTCATTTCACCCAACAGATGGAGTTTAATGAAGCTTATGAATCCTTTGATTCTGCTTTGGATATCAATCCAGAGTTAGATTTTGCGTTATTAAATAGGGGCATTGCACTTTATTATGGGCAGCGAAATGAACTGGCTATGCAGGATCTCATTCGTTTCTATAATAAAGATAAAGAAAATCCGTTCTCTGCTTTGTGGCTCTTTTTGGCCCACAAAGAAATAAATTATGAGGCTGCGCTGACGGAATTAAAAAAGCATCGTGAAAATCTTTCTGATGACAACTGGGGAACAATTATTGTTGATTTTTACTTAGGTAAGGTTAGCCGTAGTACCCTGTTGAATGGATTTGTTTTAGGGCCTAAAACGACGGTAGAACTTAATCAACGCATGTGTGAAGTTTATTTTTACATGGGTAAATTTTATGAAAGCCTAGGTGAACGTGGTTTGGCGTTAAATTATTTCAAAATGGTTTTAAGCACTAACATTTATGATTACGTTGAACACCGATATGCACGAATCGAAATAGATATGTTGCGTAAACAGGCGTCTGAAGATTTAAAAAGTTAAGATCTATGTGTAATTAAATGATTTTACGTTTGCTGCTATTCGTCTTTTTTTTCCCCTTATTGCGGGCTGATAGTGCATTATCTCCGAGCTTCTTATTTGATATCGGCATACGTAAACCCGAGCATTACAATTTACTGTATTTGGCGGCACAACAAAATCATCAGGCCGCATTACGACAGCTTTCAAGCACCGCGATACAGCATAATCACATGTATTGGGTAAGCAAAAGTGCCGAAATTGGCTCCGTGGATTCTCTTTTCTTCTTGGCTAACAACACGTCTGAGGTGGCTACAAAAAAACACTATTTATCGCAAGCAGCTCAACTTGGGCACTCTGAGAGTCAATTTCAATTGGCATTATTAACAGCTAGCAGCTCTGCCAAAGAACGTCTGCTCGAAAATGCGGCTTACTCTGGTCATAAAAAAGCGATAGTGTCTTTGTATTATTTATTAAATAAAAAAGGCACTGCTGATCAAGATAACCTTTGGTTTGCTCAAGCGGCAGAAATAGACATTGATTTAACCTCAGCTTATGCTGATTTCCTTTGGTTACAACAAAGTCCTGAGGTCAGTATTGAGTGGCTGAATAAACAAGCCGATAACCCAGTGAACGAGGTTAAATACCAAACTGCTACCTTAGCAGCTGATATTGAGCACACTCGTTGGCGCAAACCTGTAACGACGTTTTTAGATAATAGGACAGAGCAACCCCGATGCGCCATCGATATTCAATTCATAGCTGGATCCTTATTGGCTATAGAACAAATCGCTGAGTTGTCGCACCGCTTCCAAGGCGATCCACGTTTTGCTTCTTTTCCTATCTGTTTCAATCCACCTGTATGGTTATCCCCAGAAGCGTTAGCTTGCAGTAATGCTGCAGATAAAAGGCTAACATGTTCACTGCAGGCAGTCTCTGAACTGGCCAGCCTAACTGATTTTACTCACGCTATTGTCGTTGCTGACTCAGGTATTGCAAATGTGCACAATGGTGTCATGTTTCTTGATAAACAAGACGACTATAGGGTGTTTTTACATGAACTTGCGCACTTTGCGGGATTTGTTGATGAATATGAAGTTGATGCACAGATGGCGAACAAACTTTGCACCTCGACTCAAGCTCCCAATTTGGTTTATGCAGAAAATAAACCGGCACTTTCAAACACTGAGTTTGCTCGTTACCAAACTGATTACGAAGACTTAGTATTAACCAAAACATCAACTTGCGAACAAGTCAATTCCAATGCCTATAAACCGGTTCAACAAACGACCTTTATGGAGCACCATGATATTGGCGTGATCCCCAAAGTGTACTTAAACATCTGGAAAGACTCGCTAAATGATAAATTAAGTTTAACCCCTATATACGTCAATTTTGCGCAGTGGTTTGAGTCTAACGGAAATCACAAGCAAGCTGGATACTGGTGGCATAAATATAATAAATACCGCTCGTAAGTCGCTATGGCTCTAAAAAACACGGCAGCTGAGTGAGATTAGTTGAAATGCTTAACTATAATGAAAAAGATTACAATAAGTGAGATGTTTAAACTATGCCAATTGACATAAAGCAACTGAGTCAAGCCTACCAATATTTGCCGGATGCGACTGGCTTGGTTGATGACACTGGAAATATATTGTTTATCAATCAGGCGTTTGCAGAGCTCATAGACGCAGATACAATGGTTACAACTCAAGATTCATTAGCGCAAGTTTTTCTATTGCACAAATCACAGTCTAACGATTGGCAAAGTCTACTAAACACGGCCATAGATCAGTCTTGCACCGTTGAAGTTGTCATTGCCAATAAATCAAACCATCTTGTGTCATGTCGTTTGCATCTTCAATCTATTGTTGATGAAGGTCGCTTCGTTTGTTTTCTCGCCAGATTAAGCAATAAATCGATTAATGCCTCACTAGATGAAAATCTCACTACTTTGGCCTATCGAGATAGCTTAACAGGGCTGGCTAATCGATATTTATTTAGCCAGTTATTTGATCATGAAATTAGTCAGTCGCAACGCTTAAACAAACGTTTTGCGGTGTTGTTCCTTGATTTGGATAAATTCAAAAAAGTGAATGACAGCATGGGGCACGATGCGGGTGACGAAGTACTGTGTGCGGTTGCCGAAAGGTTGCAAAAATCATTACGCAAAAGCGACTTGATTGCCCGTATGGGGGGCGATGAATTTGCAATTATTATGAGTAATATAAAAGACTCAGAGACAGTCTCTAAGGTAAGCGACAAACTGATTCGAGAAATTAAGAAGCCGGTAAAAAGCGGTGCGAATGTAATGGAAGTAGGTTGCAGTATAGGCATAAGCATTTATCCCGATAACGCACTAACCGCAGAGTCTCTGCTCCAGCATGCTGATGCGGCCATGTACCGAGCCAAACACGATGGTGGCAATCGCTACCAATTCTTCAGTGACGCGTTAAATCAAGAGTTAAATGATATTCGTGTTGTTGAGCAAGAATTACAACAAGGACTTATTGATGATCAATTTGTACCTTATTTCCAACCTGTCATCGATCTGCGCAGTAATAGGGTGGTGGGAGTTGAGTGCTTAGCACGTTGGAAGCATCCTAAACGGGGTGTTTTGGCTGCTGTGGAGTTTATAGATGTTGCCGAAAAGAAGGGCTTGATAAAAGATGTTTTTAATCAAGTTTTAACCCAAGCCTTCGAACAAATTGATGATTGGACACTGTCCTTGAATGAACGCATTCCGCTGTCAATCAATATTTCAAATAAGCAATTTTATCAACATAACACCTTCGATTTAATTGACCAGTTAATTGCAAAATATAAGGTGCCATCTGATGCCATTCGTATTGAAGTAACCGAAAGTACCTTGCAGGAAAGTGAAACTGATTTGTTGGAGCATTTGAAGCGGATTAAAACATCAGGCTTCAGTATTACCTTAGATGATTTTGGGACGGGATATTCTTCGTTACGTTATCTGCAACAACTTCCCGTAGATACTCTCAAGATTGATCGATCTTTTGTACGCAATTTAGATAATAATCCACACGATAAAATTATTGTTAAAGCGATTATACAACTCGCTGAAACCCTTGGGATATCAGTGGTTGCCGAGGGCGTTGAAACGGCCTTACAATCTGAATTTTTAGAGCAAAATAAGTGTTTTATTATGCAGGGATACTTTTTTAGTGAGCCCCTTAGCAGCAATGATTTTGAAGCCTTTATCAAGTCAAAACCATCACTTACTAAATAACCTGTTCACAGACTTTAAGCAAAGACCAAGAATGTGAACAGGGATATTCGTTTATCGCTGATTAACGATATTCGGGAACTTTGTCACGTAACTCATTAACCCACATCGAAGTGGCACCACAAATTGCAACTGGCATAACCAAAAAGTTAATAATGGGGATCATCGAAAACACGCTGACCAACACACCAAATGAAAAACAATGTGAGCGACTTTGGTTTAAGGTGGCACGCATGGTTTTAAAGTCAATTTTGTGATTATCAAAAGGATAGTCACAATATTGGATAGCCATCATCCAAGCAGAAAATAAAAACCACAATACTTGTCCGGCTACAGGCAACAGGAAAAACAATATTAGAAAACCAATGGCGCGGGGAATATAGTAACCAAGTTTAGCCATTTCTCGACCCAAGGTGCGAGGAATATCTTTGAATACATCGAGTATTCCACTATCGCCGAGCCCTTTTCCGGTGAGATGCAATTCTACTTTTTCAGCCAGCAATCCGTTGAACGGTGCCGCTATCCAATTGGCTAAGGTTCCAAACAAAAGAGCGAATATCAACAACACTGTTATGACCGCAAGTGGCCACAAAATATAGGCTAAACCTTGTTTTAACCAGCTTAACCATTCCCAATCAGGAATGATATTAACGATATAAAGAATAGAAGACTCAATTTGCCCGACCAAAAAATATAGGGCCACTGAAAAAAGAATCAAATTTACTGCTAATGGAATAAAAACAAAACGTTTTAATCCTTTGGTTTTAATTAACGAAAAGCCCTGAAGAAAATATCCGGCACCACTGTTACTTTGCATTCTTTACTAATTCCTGCAGATTAAACTCAAAAATAGGGGTTAAGTATAACTTTGTGTTGAATCAATACAAATCCTCAATTGTTACACTTGATGACATTTGATACATTCACTACAAACTATAATAAAGATCACCAATCCCTAATGCGCTTAAAAAAAATCCGGTTGGCTGGGTTCAAGTCTTTCGTTGATCCTACCAATATTCCGTTTCCTGATGATATGACAGCAATTGTTGGTCCCAACGGTTGTGGCAAGTCTAATGTCATCGACGCGGTTCGATGGGTTTTAGGGGAAAGTTCCGCTAAAAATTTGCGTGGTGACGCAATGACGGACGTTATTTTTAACGGTTCAAGTGCGCGTAAACCAGTATCTCAGTGCAGTGTTGAATTGGTTTTCGACAACTCTTCTGGTCGAATTCAAGGGGAGTTTGCAAACTACACAGAGCTATCAGTTAAACGAATTGTTACTCGTGAAGCACAATCAACCTATTATTTAAACGCAAGCAAATGTAGACGCCGAGACGTGACAGACTTATTTCTTGGTACGGGATTAGGACCCAGAAGCTACGCGATTATTGAACAAGGCACAATTTCCCGATTAATTGAGTCCAAACCCCAAGAACTGCGGGTTTTCATAGAAGAAGCCGCTGGTATTTCTAAATATAAAGAGCGTCGACGGGAAACTGAAAATCGGATTCGCCATACCAAGGAAAACTTAGAACGATTAGAGGATGTGCGCGCGGAATTAGGACAACAAATTGATAAGCTGCAACGTCAAGCGAGCGCCGCGCGAAAATACAAAGATTTAAAAGCCAAAGAACGCACCTTAAAAGGTGAACTAGCAGCTTTACGCTGGTTGAAACACAGTGAACATATTGCAGGGCTTGAAAGCGAAATTGAGCAACAGCAAAATGAAGTTGAAGCCTTTGTTGCCAAGCAGCGAGGTGACGAACGTGGTATCACTGTCTATCGGGAACAGCAGCATAATCTAAAACAACAGTTAACCGATTTACAAAAAGAAAACTTCCGGCTAGGTACCGACATTACTAAGTTGGAACAAAATCGTCTGCACGCGAAGCAGCGTGCACTGCAAATTGAAAATGAACTTCAAGAAATTAATCAATCAATTGAAGAGTCAGAATTAATCGCGGCTGAAGAAGCGGCAAAACTCGAAAGCCTTGAAATGCAGGTCGCTGAATCAGAGCCAGAGTCTGAGGCACTACAAGCACAATTAGAAAATGCACAAGATACCTTGTTACAACATCAAGAAAAGTTACGTTGGTTAGACAATGATTTTCGTGACCATGAAAAGACTTATCAAAACACCAAACAGCAAGCGCAAAGTTGTCATAGTCAAATACAATCTACGATGAATATGCAGATGCGCACACAACAGCGCATTGGCGAGTTACAACAAGAACAAAATGAATTGCAACAGGATGTCTTAGCCGAACAAATTACAAGTTTGCAAACCCAGGTTGAACAAGCAAAAGAAGACTTTGAAGACGCTAAACAACAGTTACATAGCATCAAAGAAACACTGCTTAATGCGCGAGAGAAAGAAAAAAGTCAACAGCATCAATTATTCGAATTGAAAGGACAAGTGCAGCAATTTGACGCGCAAATATCTGCACTAAATAGTTTGCAAAGCCTATCTGATGAGGACAATTCGTTAGAGCTGCAATTGCAATCTAGCGCCGAACAATTCCAACCTTTATGGCAAGTGTTGCAAGTTGAAGCCGGATGGGAAAAAGCAGTAGAAGCGGTTACCCGCGAGTGGCAACAAGCATTTTGGTTGAGTCACTCCGGTAATATTCAGGATTATTTAGAATCTCAAAACGGTAAGCTCATCTTCGCTGATCAATTGGAACAGTTAAAACCTGAAGGCACTTTGGCGTCCAAAATTTCTAATCCAGATATCCCAGATTGGTTCTGCCAAGTACTAACAGTCGAGACGGCTGAACAGGCATTAGCATTACAACAAACGCTAAAATCAGGGCAAAGTATTGTTAGCAAACAAGGCCAGCGTTTTGGCAAAGGATGGTTGGACTTAGGAGACCCGCAAAACCAAGGGGGAATGATCGAAAGGGCAGCGAAAATAACCGAGTTAACGGCGACGCGTCAGCAACTTATTGATGATAAATTGCTTCAGCTGGAAGATTCGGTTTCTCAAATGGCGCAAGCTAGCGAACACCTTGAATTAAAAATAGAAGAATCTCAGGCTAATTTTAAACAGGCTGAGCAAACCTTAATTCAAAGGCAAAATCAATTAAATTTGATAGAAATGCAGCAACAACAAACTGCATTAAGACAAACAAAGCTTAGTGAAGAACTAGGTCGGCAACTGCAGCTATTAGAAGACGAAAAAATGCAGTCGGAGCAATTAGCGGAGCAAGTCCAAGAATTAGAAGTTGAGCTTGAAGACATGTCGGCTAAACAACTCGACTTCGAACAACAAAAATCTCGATTATTGGAACACGAACAACAAGCTCGACATCAGGTTGAAGCCCTTACCAGCCAATCCCATCAACTTGCGTTGTCATTACAGCAGCTAAAAAGCCAATTTCAAGGCGTCAGTGAGGCGAATCGTCGCACTAAACAGTTATTGGAAAACCTGCAAAATCGTCACAGCATGCTATCTGCAGAGCTTACCGAGCTATCTAAACCTTTCGATGAGCAACAGCAAACTTTGGCTGCGTTGTTAGAACAACGGGTGGAAGTTGAGATTCAACAAACTGAAATTAGTGATCAATTGGCGGAAGTCGAAAATCTGTTATCTGATGCTGAAAAAGGCCAGCAGGGAATTGTTGAAAAAATTCAACAAATGCGCAGCCAGTTGGAGAGTAAAAAACTGGAATGTGAAGGTTATCGGGTACGCGCCAATAGTACCCTTGAAAATTTAGATGAACTCAATCAAAGCTTAAAGAGTATTTTGGAAACGTTACCCGAAGAAGCAGAAGAGACTCAGTGGCAACAACAACTGGAAACGACACTTGCAGCGGTATCGCGTCTTGGTGCGGTGAATTTAGCGGCGGTTGAAGAATATGAAATTCAGTTTGAGAGGAAAAAACATCTAGATGATCAAAATAATGATTTGGTGGCCGCGTTAGAGACACTGGAAAGTGCTATACGTAAAATAGATCGAGAAACACGAACACGTTTTAAAGAGACTTTTGATAAAGTGAATGATGGGTTGAAAGAACTGTTTCCTAAAGTGTTTGGTGGAGGTTCAGCTTATTTGGAACTTACTGGTGAAGATTTACTCGAAACAGGGGTGACAATCATGGCGAGACCACCAGGTAAGAAAAATAGTACAATTCACCTTCTTTCTGGTGGAGAAAAAGCGTTAACCGCTTTATCATTGGTGTTTGCAATTTTTAGATTAAATCCGGCACCGTTTTGTCTTCTTGACGAAGTCGATGCTCCGTTGGACGATGCCAACGTGGGACGTTTTTGTAAGTTGGTGTCTGAAATGTCGAAAAGTGTGCAATTTATATATATCACCCACAATAAAATTGCGATGGAAATGGCTAAACATTTAACCGGTGTCACTATGGCGGAACCAGGGGTTTCTCGTATGGTAGCAGTGGATGTTGAAGAAGCCGTGGCGATTGCTCAAGCATAAAAATAGGGTATTAAGCTCATATGGAAGAATTACGACTAGCATTTTTAGTCATTGGTGCGGTAGCCATCATCGGTATCTTGATGCATGGTATGTGGAGTGTGCGTAAGAACTCACAAGACAAAGGGCACGCGAACCTAGAAACCCAAGATTGGGATGACGATTATGATGATATTGAAGACGTTGATGTCGAGTCTGATTCAGACGTTATCGTGCTCGATCCCGCACTTAAATCAAATAATAAGGTTGAACCTAGTTTAGGTGGCGATAATTTCGACGAGCTCGGCATAGGCGCTGTTCGCGTTGTCAGTCAAGCCCCCAAAAAGCCCAATTCAGATGAAACTGATGAATCTAAGGATATCCCTGAAACTGACTTATCTGACGGTGCCAATGAAGTGGTTAAAGAACAGATAAAAGAATCAGAAGAAACCAAACCTAAGATTTATTCTTCTGTTGTGACTCAGCCCAAGCCTGAATATGCTGCACAGCAAGTTCATGCCATGCGCAGTCGAATGAGTGCAATTGACAATACTGATCCGAGTGATATTCCAGAACCTCCGCCGTTTTTGCTTAGAACGAGTGGCGAAGAATCTACAGACGAGGCGAACACAGCCGATTCAACAATCGATTTTTCGGCGATAGAACAAACCACCCCCAGAGCTGACGTAAAACAAAAGCCAGTTGTGAAAACGCCGCCTTCAGATAAACCAGAAGCGCCGTTGCTAACCGAACCTAAAATAGAACCTGAAATTAAAGCTCAGACCGCTCCAGAAAGTAAGGTAAGCCTTGCTGACCAAGCCCGTAATTTTGTTAAGCGCAGTAAATCTGAGCCTAAATCACGAAAACGTAAAGAGCCGCAAATTCGTGAAGACCAAATGAAAATCGATTTTGATGATCCTGAGCCTGAGATTGATGGCCACGGTGAACAAAATAAATCGCAAAATGCCACAAACGCGCCAAGTAAAGAAAATAACCAACCACCAGAACAACAGGTGCTCGTGCTTAACGTGCGAGCGAGCGATGATAATCCCATTCAAGGAGCTGCATTGCTGCCTATGTTATTAACCCTTGGTTTTAAATTTGGTGACCAAGATATTTTCCATCGTCACGTGAATAGTAATGGTAAAGGTCCGGTATTATTTAGCTTGGCTAATATGTTTAAACCAGGCGTGTTTGATATTGATAATTTGGAAAACTTTAATACCTTAGGTGTGTCATTATTTATGATGTTGCCGATTGAAGGAGATCCCCATCAAGTCTTCAATATGATGCACAATGCCGCTCGAAAAATTGCCGATGAATTTTCTGCCCAAGTACTTGACGGAAGACGCAGTGCTTTGACGAAACAAAGTTTGCAGCAGTATGTTGAGAAAATCAGAGAGTTCGAAAGAAAGCGAATGATCGCGCGCTAAATTACAATTTATTGGGGCAGTAACTTTACTGTCCCCAGATTAACCTTTCCCATCTATTCCGTTTTGCAGGTAATTACATGAGCCAATCTGCCGACCTTTTGCAGCAGTTAAACGACATTCGTACACAAATTAATGAATATAATTATCAATATTACGTATTGGATGATCCTTCGGTGCCAGACGCCGAATACGATCGTTTAATGGGTGAACTGAATGCTATCGAAAAACAGCACCCTGAATTAATTACCGCTGACTCGCCTAGTCAGAAAGTGGGTGGGGCGGCTTTATCCGCGTTTACTCAGGTTGAACATGAAGTGCCGATGTTGTCGCTAGATAATGCCTTTAATAACGACGAGCTGAGCGCGTTCAATAAACGAATACTTGATCGGCTTAAACAAGATATTACCTTGGAATATAGCTGCGAACCTAAACTAGATGGGCTAGCGGTTAGTATCTTATATGAAAATGGCATTTTGGTAAGGGCCGCCACTCGAGGCGATGGACGAGTAGGGGAAAACATTACCAGCAATGTGAAAACCATTAAAAACGTTCCGTTAATGTTACGTGGCGATAATTTCCCCGCACGTTTGGAAGTTCGAGGCGAGGTGTTCATGCCTAAAAAGGGGTTTGAGCAACTTAATCAAAGGCAACGCAATGCTGATAAAAAAGTATTCGCCAATCCGCGTAATGCCGCTGCCGGAAGTCTTCGGCAACTTGATCCTAAAATAACTGCGAGTCGCCCATTGTTATTCTATGCCTACTCAATGGGCTTGGTGGAACAAGAGGTGCAAGAGCTAGCCAACAAACACAGTGAACGTTTAGCCCAGTTAGTGGCTTGGGGACTGCCTGTTTGTAACGAAATCTCAGTGGCCTTAGGAGATCAAGAGTGCCATGATTATTTTGCTAAAATTGGTCAAATGCGCGATACATTAAGTTATGAAATAGACGGAGTTGTATTCAAAGTTAATGATATTGCGCTTCAACAAGAGTTAGGATTCGTGTCAAGAGCGCCGCGATGGGCCATCGCACAAAAATTCCCTGCCCAAGAACAAATGACAAAGCTAATTGATGTTGAGTTTCAAGTTGGTCGTACTGGCGCGATTACACCTGTTGCCCGTTTAGAGCCGGTATTTGTTGGTGGTGTAACCGTTTCTAATGCGACTTTACACAATCAGGACGAAATCGAGCGGCTGGGCGTTAAAAAAGGCGATACGGTGATCATTCGCCGAGCAGGCGATGTTATTCCTCAAGTGGTCTCTGTTGTAGCTAAATTGAGGCCAGAGGATGCCACTGAAATCACTTTCCCAACTCAATGTCCGATTTGTGACTCAGCTGTTGAGAAAATAGAAGGTGAAGCTGTTGCTAGATGTAGCGGTGGCCTATTTTGTCCCGCTCAGCGTAAGGAGGCGATGAAACATTTTGCATCTAGAAAAGCGCTCGATGTAGACGGTTTAGGCGACAAATTAATTGAACAACTCGTTGATTTGGATTTAGTTAAAAGTCCTGCCGACTTTTTTAAATTAGATTTAGCACAACTGTCCAATATGGAACGTATGGGTGAAAAGTCGGCAGCTAATCTAGTCAATGCATTGTTAGATGCCAAACATACTACATTTCCTAAGTTTTTGTATTCTCTAGGTATTCGAGAAGTAGGTGAAGCAACCGCGGCTAACTTGGCTAACCACTATTGCACTTTAGATGCACTTAAATCAGCGGATCAAGAATCCTTGCAAGAAGTCAGTGATGTTGGTGTGATTGTGGCCGCTCATGTGTTTCATTTTTTGCGTGAACCCCACAATATTCAAGTCATCGATGATTTGCTGGACGTAGGAATAACATGGCCAGAAATCATTCCCAAAACCGCTGATGAGTTACCACTAAAAGAGCAAACGTTCGTTTTGACTGGCACCATGGAAACCATGGGACGTAGTGAAGCTAAAGCGCAATTACAACTATTGGGAGCTAAGGTATCAGGCAGTGTCTCTGCAAAAACAGATTACTTGGTGGCAGGTGAAAAAGCCGGCTCTAAACTCACTAAGGCGCAAGATCTAGGCGTGGCGGTTCTCACCGAACAAGACTTGATTGACCTACTGGCACAATATTCGTGAATTGTTACTAATATTTACTCAAAAGGTAACTTGTTTAGGTTATCCATTGTTTACAGCCTATGTAGATAGGCTGTAATGCTCTTATCAGTAAATAAGGAATAACTTGTATGCCCACAAACATGAAAACCACAGAAAACGATTCAGAAGTCTTGAGTTTTATTAATAGTGTTGAGAATGCACAACGTCAACAAGATGCTTTGGTTCTGTTACAAATATATACTGAGATTACAGCTCAAAAAGCAAAAATGTGGGGAAGTTCAATTGTTGGTTTTGGTCGATACGCCTACACGTTGGCAAACGGTAAACAACAACAGTTTATGCGTAGTGGATTTTCCCCGCGAAAACAAAACTTAACGATTTATGTCGGCGCAATGTTGTCTGAAGATCAGAGCTTATTGGCAAATTTAGGTAAACATAAAACCAGTAAAGCATGCTTGTATATCAATAAGTTAGCGGATATTAACCTGGAGGTTTTAAAACAAATCATTACTCAAGACTTAACCATTATGGATAATCGTTATCCCCAATAAGCATTAGCTTATAGGCCAATGTAGACACGCTAGGGGTTATTGTGTGGTCGCAATTTACGTTTATTCCAAGCTTTATTTACTGAATATCGCCAAATGGCATCAAGGCTAAAGTAACCCACAATACCGCACACGATTGAGCAAATCCCACAGCCTACTAAAAACGCCGGACCTATGGTTTCCATACTTTGCACAACCCAATCCCAACTGAGTTGAAATTTAAAATGGCGCTCTGGTGTGCCTAACACCTTGGTACCTAAAAGATATGCAAGATAAAACATTGGAGGCATGGTAAATGGGTTAGTTACCCACACTGTTGCCATTGAAAGGGGAAGGTTAACCCGCAAAGGAATGGCAGAAGCAGCTGCTAACCACATTTGAAATGGCACCGGCCACCAGGCGAAAAATAACCCAATACCAAAAGCACCTGAAGCTGATTTTCTATTCAAATGCCACAAATTGGGGTCATGAAGTACAGTTCCGAACATTTTTAACGCTTTATGGTTCTTGATCGTTTGATGATCTGGTAAAAAGCGTTTAATAATCTTTTTAGGCATAGTTAACCGAATTTCATACCACTGTTGAGGCAAAGGAATTGCTAAACACTATACAACGTAATAAACAACTTTGGCTTGTCAGTTTTGTGACAATTGCAGTGTCCAGTATTTTGTGGACGCATCTACCGAGTTCCTATTTGTTGCCAGTATTACTTCTAATTGCCTGGCTGTTCACACGAAATCCCCTAGTTATGCCCTTTTCAAGCGCACTATTTATCTCAGGGGCGCTATTTGCAATTGTGTGGATGGCGAGTGTAGGCCATTGGCGGGTTAATTGGCAACTACCAGAGCAAGATATTCGACAAATTAGACAAGTTACAGGTTCAATCGAAACAATCGTAAGTGCGAAACAAAGCGCAAGATTCAATTTAATAGTCGCAAGCATTAATGGCCAAACTCACTATCGAAAGTCGCGCATTAGACTAACTTGGAAATCACCTACATGGCCGCTAAAGCAAGGACAAGTCGTTGCTTTAAAGATTAAACTAAAACCTATTCATGGACTGGCGAACGAGGGCAGTTTTGTCTATCAGAAATGGTTACTCTCGCAAAACATCGTTGCTACAGGCTATGTTCTTAACAAAGAAGCGCATTTAATCAATGATACTTCGACATTGCGGCAACAGTTAATTGATAAATTTGAGCGACTTAATTTGCAACACAGTGGCTGGATAGCGGCAATTACGTTTGGCGATCGTTCCGGTTTAGAAGCCGATGATTGGCAAATGATTCAAGCTACAGGAGTCGCCCATTTAGTGGCTATTTCTGGTCTACATTTAGGTGTTGTGGCGTGGTTATGTTACTTGCTATTTAATCTCGTTTTACGTTTGTTGTGTTTTTATTCTTCGTTATCTCAACGGATTAATTATCACCACATTTCGCTTCTAACGACATTAATTTGCACGTTTTTTTATGCTTACTTGGCGGGGTTTTCGTTGCCAACGTTAAGAGCATGGATCATGTTATCGGTATGGGCAGTGCTGCTAATAACAGCGCGCTTTATCACATTTAAATGGTTTATCTTAGGCAATATTTTTATCTTTATACTCATTGCTCCTATGAGTTTGTTGAGTGCCAGTTTCTGGTTGAGTTTTGGTGCTATCGCTTTTATTGGTTTAGTCACCTGGCTATGGCCTGCGATTCCACAAGATACGAGCGCTCAAACGTTATCTTCGAAGATTAAACAAAAGTGCAAAGTGGTTTTACGATTACAACTTATGCTGTGTTTTTTGATGATGCCCATTGTCGCTGTGTATTTTTCTATGATTTCAGTGAGCTCTCCTATTGTTAACCTACTTGCCGTTCCTTTGGTGACCTTATGCATAGTACCCATGTGTTTAATTGGCTGTTTGCTGCTCTTGTGTTGTGAATATTTGGCCGCATTTGTATTTTCTTGGATTGACTGGATGTTAGATAATAGCCTTGACGGTTTAGCGTTCTTTGCTCAAATGAGTTGGTCTCGTATTGAACTTCCCGGTATTCCAATTTTGGTCTGGGCGTGCGTATTTTTGGTATTGCTGGCGGTATGTATGCCAATTAAAAGCAGGTTTAAAGTGCTGAGTTTTATTGGGATTATTCCGCTAATAAGTTACTTTTTACCAGCAAACACGGACACATGGAAGGTGCATATTCTGGATGTCGGGCAGGGGCTTTCAGTATTGATTGAGCAAGATCAAAAAGCACTGTTATATGACACTGGAGCTGCATATCCTAGTGGATTTAATATGGCACAGGCGGTAGTGCTACCTGTTTTGAAAAGTCAAAATATCACATCGCTTGATTGGGTGATTGTGAGTCATTTTGACAATGATCACGCTGGCAGTTTAGCGCAATTATTTGCGGGGGTTAAGGTCACAGGTTTCATTTCGAATCAAGATGTATGTGATAGTAACCTATTTGTTAAGTGGCATGACTTAACCATAACTGGGCTTTGGCCTTTAGCGGGAAGTAAGGGGATTGGCAATGATCACTCTTGTGTTGTTTTAGTGTCAGATGGTCATCAGAGTATCTTACTGCCTGGAGACATTAGTAAGCAGGTTGAACACAAATTAATGAATAAATACCAAAGTTTGTTAAATGTGGATATTTTAGTGGCGGCTCATCATGGCAGCGACACATCGTCAGTCATGCCTTTTATTAGGGCAACTGCGCCGCAATATGCTATTTTCAGTCAAGGTTATTTAAATCGTTGGGATTTTCCAAAACAGCAGGTGGTAAATCGTTATGTGGAGCAAGATATCCATCTAATTTCTACCGCGGAGTCTGGGCAAATTAGTTTTGAGTTATCTTTGCGCGGTGAACCAATTAAGGTCATTGGTTTTCGTGATAAAGGACTACAAAGCTGGTTTAATCGATATTTATGGCATTAATAGAGTCCATTTGTATCAAAAATAAACAATTAGAGTTGGCATAAATAAATTTTATGCAATCATCATTTTAATCGTAATATCAATTTTTAATAGATTGGAATTACAGCTATAATCAACAAGTTATCTAACGTATAAGTTGCACATAAATGAATTCAACGCTTCCCACACAATCTCTGTTTAAACGTTTTATGGTTTATTTGAAGGAATTCAAATTAGCGTTTTTAATGGCGATTATTGGCATGATCGGATATGCCGCTATTGATTCTTGGATATTTTCTCAATTACAGCCGATTATTGATAATAGTTTGGGCAATCAAAACTTTGAAACATTGCGTATTGCCGCCTATTTCGTGGTACCAATATTTATCGCTCGTGGCTTATTTAATTTCATGGGAACTTACATATTGTCATGGATTGGCAGCCATATTGTCATGAAAATGCGCCAGCAATTATTCGAAAAATACATGTATCTTCCAGTTTCATATCATGATGATAATGCGTCTGGCGGACTGATTTCGAAAGTCATTTATGATACTGAACAAGTTTCAGGTGCAGGCAGTAAAGCGTTATTAACCTTGATTCGCGAGGGCGCATTTGTCATCGGTTTATTAGCGGTTATGTTTTATTATTCATGGCAACTTTCATTGGTCTTTATCTTAATCGGCCCCGTGGTTGCGGTCATAGTGTCAATCGTCAGCAAACGATTCCGTCAGGTCAGTAAAACGATTCAGCAAACGATGGGCAACTTAACCTCGTCAGTTGAGCAAGTTATCAAAGGTCATAAAGTTGTATTGATGTTTGGTGGCCAAAAACAAGAAAAATTAAAATTTACCGAACGTAATAACCACAATCGCCAGCAAAATATGAAATTAGTTGTGGCCCGTGTGTTGAGCGTTTCATCCATCCAGATTTTAGCTTCCATTGCATTGGCAGTGGTTTTGTATATTTCTAGCTTACCTAGCATGGTAGAAGATCTTACTCCTGGAATTTTTACAACCGTTGTGGTTTGTATGACAATGTTGCTCAAACCCCTCAAGCAACTTACCACGGTGAACAGTGAGTTTCAAAAGGGCATGGCTGCCTGTGCCAGTGTGTTTGACGTGCTCGATCAAGAAATTGAATTGGATACTGGCAGCAGACAAATTAGTCGCCTGAAGGGTAAAATTGAATTCGACAATGTCACCTTCACTTATCCTGATACACCCACGCCAGCGTTAAATAACATATCTTTTAAAGTTGAAGTGGGCCAAACCTTTGCTTTAGTCGGTCGTTCTGGGAGTGGCAAATCAACCATCTCTAGTTTATTGACGCGTTTTTATAATATTCAACAGGGGCAAATTCGTTTAGACGATATACCCATTGAAGAAATAAAGCTAACTGATTTACGTAAACAATTTGCATTGGTTTCTCAACACGTTACGCTTTTTAATGACACCATTTTTAACAATATCGCCTATGCGTCTGAGGACATTGACAGCTCCCGCGTGTACGAAGCGGCTAAAATTGCCCATGTGCAGGAATTTGTTGATCAATTACCTGAAGGTTACAACACTATGGTAGGCGAGAACGGTTTGAAGTTATCTGGTGGTCAACGCCAACGAATAGCCATTGCTCGCGCAATTTTGCTTGATGCTCCCATATTAATTTTGGATGAGGCGACCTCGGCACTAGACACTGAATCGGAACGTTTAATTCAAGATGCATTAGATAAATTACAACAAGATAGAACCAGTATTGTTGTTGCTCATCGTTTGTCTACGATTGAGAATGCTGACCAAATAATGGTGATAGAGCAAGGCAAAATAATTGAGCAAGGAGATCACCAAACATTATTGCAACAACAAGGTGCTTATTCTCAGTTACATAGTTTGCAATTTAGTGAAGGGAATAAACAGTAAGTGACTTTTATTGAAAAAGTTTGGTTTGATAATTTACCCCAATATCAATTAGTCAAATGGGTGTTATTGCCACTTACCTGCCTGTTTTGGTTGTTGTCGGGTTTACGGCGAGCTGGATATAAGTTGGGGTGGCTGAAAAGCCATAAAATACCGGTTCCGGTTATTGTGGTGGGCAATATCTCGGTGGGCGGAAACGGTAAAACCCCGTTAGTGGTTTATTTAGCAAAGTGGTTAACTGAGCAAGGTTATAAACCCGGTATTTTGAGCCGAGGTTATGGTGGTAACGCATCTTTATTTCCATCCAGTGTCGACTTTGAAAGCGATGTTAATCGCGTTGGCGATGAACCTTTGCTAATCAAACGGCGCGCCAATTGCCCAGTCGTTATTGATCCTAAACGTCCACGTGGCGCCAAATACTTGGTCGATAAACACCAGTGTAATGTAGTGATTTGTGATGATGGGTTGCAGCACTATGCATTGCAGCGTGATATTGAAATTGTGGTTATTGACGGGGCAAGAAAACACGGTAATGGTTGGTTATTACCAATGGGGCCGTTGAGGGAAAAGCAAAGTAGATTGAAAACGGTCGATTTTGTTATTAATAACAGCGGTTCACCAATACCACCTGAGATACCCATGGAAATTAAATCTGGGGACTTTATTAATGTAAAGGATGGCAATCAGCACAAAGCGGTTGCAGATTTTAACGAGCCCATTACGGCTATTGCAGCAATTGGCAATCCTCAGCGCTTTTATAATTTGTTAGCGCATTTACAAGTACCGGTAAAACAACATATTTCATTTCTTGATCACTACCAATTTAAACAACTAGACTTTCCTAATGGTACTATCGTCATGACTGAAAAAGATGCGGTAAAATGTCGTGACATAGCCAAAGATAGTTGGTGGTTTTTGCCAATTTATGCAAAATTACCGGAAAGTTTTACGCAACAACTAAAACAAAAACTAGACTCTATTGATAAGGATACATAAAGCGAATGGCATTTGATAAAAAACTACTGGAAATACTGGCGTGTCCAGTATGTAAAGGTAAGCTGCAATATCAGGCTAAAGACTCTGAGTTGATTTGTCGGTTTGACCGGTTAGCATATTCAATTAAAGATAATATTCCGGTTATGCTTGAAAATGAAGCACGGGAGTTAACATCCACTGATATAGAAAATTTGGATAAAGCGAAACAATGAAATTTACCGTGATTATTCCTGCTCGCTATGCATCTACGCGGTTTCCTGGAAAACCACTAGTTGAAATTGGCGGTAAACCAATGGTTCAACACGTTTATGAGAGAGCGCTGGAAGCAGGGGCTACCCGAGTGATAGTGGCTACCGATGATGCGCGTATAGCAAAAACCGTCACCGATTTTGGTGGTAATTACTGTATGACAGCTGCACATCACGAATCAGGCACGGAAAGGCTGGCAGAAGTGGTGGATGTCGAAGGTTTGTTAGCACACGAATTAGTTGTCAATGTGCAGGGGGACGAACCTTTTATCCCCGCCGAGAATATACGCCAAGTAGCAGAGAATTTATTTCAATATAAAGACGCTGAAATGGCGACCTTGGGAGTCAAGATTACCGATGTTGAAGACGCCTTCAATCCAAACGTGGTAAAAGTCGTAACCGATAAGATTGGCTATGCGTTGTATTTTTCTCGCTCAGCAATACCCTATGACAGATCACGCTTTATGGACGCCGACAGTATTGATGAAATCGGTGATTTTTACCTAAGACATATTGGTATTTATGCCTATCGAGCTGGCTTTATTAAGCAATATGTCAATATGGCGCCATCAGGGCTTGAACAGATAGAATCATTAGAACAATTGCGTGTTTTATGGCATGGAGAACGCATCCATGTTGATGAAGCGCAAAAAGCGCCACCAACAGGAATTGATACTCCTGAAGATTTAGAAAAGCTGATTCAAACCTTACAAAATGGAGAGTGATAATGCCAAATGCAGTTATAACCGGTGCAAATCGCGGTATTGGGTTGGAATTAACCAAGCAGCTTTTAGCCCAAGGTTGGGACGTGTATGCGTTATGTCGTAACAGTTCGGACGAGTTAGATAAAAGTGGAGCTAAGGTCGTTACAAAAGTCGATGTAGGCAATCCCGACTCACTACCGAGTGCATTAGCCAAAATAAAAGATGTGAAAATTGATTTATTAATCAATAACGCTGGCGTGTTAGGTAGAGATTCAATAAAAGAGTGGGACCCTCATACGATTGAACATCAATTTAGAGTCAATGCCCTAGGCCCGTTACTCGTTACCCAAACCTTGCTAGAGCAGTTTAAAAAAGGCGCTAAAGTAGCTCATATCACCAGTCGAATGGGATCGTTGACCGACAATAGCTCTGGTGGTTATTACGGCTATCGAATGTCTAAAGCTGCCCTTAATGCCGTCGGTGTTTCTATGGCAAACGATCTTAAGGAACGTGGCATAGCTGTTGCGTTATTGCATCCTGGCTATGTTCAAACTGAAATGGTCAGTTATGGTGGAGATATCTCAGCACAAGATGCAGCATCGCGTCTATTGACTCGCATTGAAGAGTTAAATTTAGATAATACTGGTAGCTTTTGGCATTCCAATGGTGAGATTTTACCTTGGTAAAGTATTTCTGTTAAACCCCATGCAAAAACTTAAACAACGCTATACCGGAAAATTAGTTCGAGTGCTGTGTGGGGTACTCTTTCTTTTTTATCTGCACAGTGCAGCGGCGAATCAAGTGATTCATGTGGCGGTTGCAAGTAACTTTTTATCTACGTTAAAACAATTAAAGTCTGAGTTTGAACGCACCCACAATAGCAAAATTTTAATTAGCGCAGCCTCTACCGGAAAATTGTATGCGCAAATTTCCCACGGCGCGCCATTCGATATATTTTTTTCCGCCGACGATGTACGCCCTCAACAGTTGGAAGCGCTAGGTTTTTCCAAACAACACAAGGCATTTACCTATGCCTATGGGAAGCTAGTAGTGTTTCATCCGAGTATTGAATCAACGCAGTTTTCGTTAAGCCAGTTAGCCAACAATCGTGTTGAACATATTGCGATTGCCAATCCAAAACTGGCACCTTATGGGGTAGCGGCTAAAAATTGGCTACTGAGTAAAGGCATTTGGCAAGCAGTAAGTGATAAAATTGTAATGGGAGAAAATATTAATCAAGCCATGCAATTTGTGAAATCAGGCAATGCGCAAGTTGCCATAGTTGCGTTGAGTATGATGAAGGAAGAGCCTATCAGTGCGTTTACTGAGTTGCTGACGACAGATTATCAACCCATAAGACAACAAGGAATTTTACTGTCCAATAATAAAAATACTGCCCAATTCGCAGCCTTTTTATTTACTGAACCTGCTCAAACCATCATTCAGCAAAATGGTTACATCTTGCCATGATGTTAAGCGAAACGGATTTAATAGCCTTTTGGTTAACCATTAAATTAGCACTTATATCCACCGTTTTATTATTAGTGATAGGCTTTCCATTAAGCTTTTGGTTAGCTAAATCTAAGTGGCGTTATAAGTTTATATTTGAAGCATTAGTGGCGCTTCCTTTAGTTTTACCTCCTACCGTTCTTGGTTTCTATTTATTAATTTTGATGAGTCCAAATGGGGTGTTGGGAGAAATATCCAATGCGCTAGGAACTGGTAATTTAGCCTTTAGTTTTACCGGCTTGATCATAGGCTCTTGCATCTATTCTTTGCCGTTTGTCATTCAACCCCTGCAAACTGCATTTGTAAATTTGCAACAACGTCCGTTAGATGTAGCTGCAACGTTAGGGGCGTCAAAGTCAGAACGCTTGTTTCGGATTATCATTCCATTGTTAAAACCAGGGATCATCAGTGCTGCAGTCTTAGGGTTTGCTCATACCTTAGGAGAGTTCGGTGTAGTGTTAATGATTGGAGGTAATATTCCTGGTCAAACTCAAGTGGTTTCAATCGCAATATACGAACACGTAGAATCACTTGAGTATCAACAGGCACATTGGTTAGCAGGCACATTGTTGTTGTTTTCGTTTGTTTTGTTGTTAATTGTTTATGCAACCAACAAAGGTTTCAAAGTGGTGAATAAATGAGCCTATTGGTACGTTTCTCGAAACCACTAAAGAGTAGAACGATTGACGTTAAACTAGATGTTAACAGTGCTGGTGTGACGGCCATCTTCGGTCCATCTGGTGCGGGTAAAACAACTTTGCTGAGGGTTATTGCTGGATTAGATAAATATCCGAACGCTGAAGTCACTTTTGATAAAAAAGTTTGGCAGAATGCGAGTACATGGATTGCCCCTGAGAACCGTCATATCGGTATGGTGTTTCAACAACCGAGTTTGTTTGAACATCTAAATGTTGCGCAAAATATTTACTTTTACCAAGGATTAAAAGCCCATAAAGGTCGCAAAAAGCGGTTTGATGTTTCGCAGTTAATTGAATTATTGCAGTTAACTCCCTTGTTAAATCGCTTACCTAAAACATTATCAGGTGGCGAGCAGCAAAGAGTCGCTATCGTCAGAGCTTTAGCGACACAACCCGATTTATTATTGATGGATGAGCCGCTGTCTGCTTTAGATGAGCAACTTAAAAGCCAATTTTTAGATTATTTAGAACCTTTACTTGAACAAATTGCGATACCCGTCATCTATGTTACCCATTCTAAGTCTGAATTGGCCCGAGTTGCTAAACAGGTAGTGTTGATGGATAAAACAGGTATTACAGGGCAGGGGGAAAGTACAGAATTACTCACAGATCTCAATCAACCATTGACCTTGGGATCAGATCTTCAAAGTGTATTAAGTGCCAAGGTTGAATTGATTGATGAGCAACAGCATGTCAGCGCTTTAATAACCCAAGCTGGACAGCTTTGGGTAAGTGTTATCAACAAACCAATAGATCAACGAATGAAGGTGGTGATACACGCAAAAGACGTAAGTGTGAGTTTATACCGGGCTGCAGATACCAGTATCCTTAATGTGCTGCCAGCCGACATAATGGATTTTAAGTTCACTGCAAACGGTAGTGTTATTTTAAAATTGAAAGTAGGCACTAGTGTTATTCTCAGTCAAATTACCCAACGATCCTTTGAGCAATTAAAGTTAGCCAAACATCTTCGAGTGTTCGCACAAATCAAAGGTGTTGTTTTAAAGTAAGTGTATGCAGATGATCAGAAAAGTGTATTAACAATGACTATGCAATGTATATACATTGACCATCATATGGATATCGGTCAATATTGCCTCATCACGAGAGCAAACCTTACTTTAAATCGGCGTTTTGGAGATTATTTTGCAGCATAAAAAATCAAAGAAAAATAGCCAGCTAATTGTTAGGATTAATGATCAGGAACGAGCTGAATTTGTGAAGCTTTGTGACGAGTTAGATACAAGCGCAGCCCGTGAAGTTCGGCGTTTTATTCGTGATTTTTTAAAACAACACAAGGATCGAGATTAATCGATTAGTGTTTGTATTTTCATCATTTTTTAAGGAGATGCCAGCATGGCTAAAGTAAAGACTTTGAAAGCAAAAATTAAGACCAGTAAAGCGAAAATCGCAAAGCAAAAAAATAAACTAGCAAAATTGAAAAAGCAGCTTAAAAAAGCGAAATAATTATTGGGCGTTCTGTCCCAATTTTCCTAAATAGAAGTTGTTTGCGGAAATTCTTTAAAAGAATTTCCGCTTTTTTTTACGATTTCAGACCGTTCTAGTGGCCAATGCCGGCGGGATATTCGCCGCTTTTTGTGCGGGGCCAAATACCGCTATTTGCCCTACAATCCAAAGTACTAACATACCTGCGGGCACAAAATACCAATCTAGTGCATTCAGGCTAAACATATTCACTAACAACATATTTAAACCAACTGTTAGTACGGCACCTAAGACGACACCTACAGTGCTTATCAAAAAATTCTCAATCATGAAGTAACGCACAATCGACCCTTGACTTGCCCCTAACGCTCTCCGTGTGCCTATTTGTTTTTTACGACGATTAACACTAAAGCTGGCTAAACCAACAATACCTAACCCGGTTACTATGGTAAGGATTACCATAGTGGTTGAAAGTATTTTTATCATCGCGGTATCTCCGCGATAGCTGCGTTCTCGTGTTTCTTGAACGGTACGCATGTTGCGAATAATGCGTTGTTTATTTGATGAGGCTAGCGCTTCTTCAATAATCGGCATTATTGCATCACGTTGTCCTGGTAGAGCGCGGATATAGTAGCGATTGGACTCAAACTCGGTTAACTCCGGTGTAAGAACTGTGTGTTCTAAGTCATCCCAACCCACCCAAGGAGCTTGAATTTTATCGACAATCCCTTTTACGATCATAGGTTCTGTTTGACGAATATAAATGGTTTTACCCACTACATTTTGATAAGGGATATCCGCAAATAAAGACTCCGCAAGGACTTTAGTAATAAGTACATTATCAGGCCAATCGGTCACACTTCGTTGCCGCCACCTCACGTCGTTCGGTAAGAAGTTTTCACCGGCAATTACTTCTAAATCAAGTGCATTGATGGCGTGTTCATCGACCATATAAATCGCAGCGCCTTCGCTTTCTTTTTCTTCGCCTGGTTCAGTTTGAAAACTCATCGACCAGCCACCACCACTCACAGGAATGGCGTTAATTTGGATTGCATCTAGTACCCCAGGCGTAGCGCGGATTAATGCTAAATCATCAATGGCGGTACTTTTAGGATCAAAACTCGTACCAAAACCTGTAGTGGTTAGGTAAAAGCTATTGGCCTCATCGATGCCGCTGTCTCGCTCGATACGTTGCGCACGTTCAAGAATAATAAATATTGAATTGACCACTATTGTCATAGTGACGGCAATTTGTATTGCAATCAAAATGGCACCCACCTTGTTGCGCATTAAAGCACGAAAGATTGGACCAATTTCCCATTGATTAGAGCTCATAGTCTTCTCCTTATTGACTTTTTAATTGGCTGGCTGGGGCGATGTTACAGGCGCGCCAAGTAGGGTACATGCCGGCTAAAATACTCGAAACTAACGCAAGTAAAATCGCACTGGCCATCATGGTAATATCCAGTCCAACTAAATTTTGCACAAACTCACCGTACAAAGATTTAATACCTTCGAGTCCAAGAAAGGCTAAACCCAGTCCCAAAATACCGCCGGCTATGCCAATGCAGGCCGTTTCGACGATATGCTGAATAAACAGGTCTGTTTTAGACGCGCCTACCGCTCTGCGTAAACCTATTTCTGCAGCTTTTCCAGTAAATTTTGCCAGCAACAAACCTATGGTATTAAGCAGGCAAACTAATAAAAACATAAAGGACACCCACATCATGATTTGGGCGTCGTCGGCAACCACTTCTTGGTTTTCCATCCATTCCATGACGTTAGAAAGGCGGTTGTTCAATGGGCGGGCAAAACGTCCTAAGGCTTTTTGTTCGTTGACATAGTTATTTAAAAAATCCATGTACTGGGCTTTTTCATTTGCGTTTCTAAGTTCAACCCACATCTGATAGTTAACACACTCAGATTGTAAAAATGCAGCAAAACCTTCACCTTCTGGGGTTTTCCAACAATTGGTATTGCCGCCATTAGATAATTCTAATTCTTGCTTCATATAAAACGGCATAAAGACTTCTTCGGTTTCATCAAAGGCACCAGTGGTGACATCATAAAACCGTGGCACTAACAGCCAATCGTTTAAAACACCCACCACTCGGAAGTTTTCGCCTACAATCCGAATCGTACGACCAACAGAGTTTTCTCCTCCAAACACACGTTCATTCGTGGCTTTGCTGATCACCACCACATATTCTCTATTGTCATCGCTGCTATCAGGCCAGCCACTGCCAAACAAAAAAGGGGCATCAAACATCGGGAAAAAATCAGAAAAGGCTAAACGAATGCTGGCCATAAAGGGCTTCTCATCTTGACCTTGAGGTTCGACAACACCGCCGGTAGAAGCCATGGCTGTTTGCCGATACGCTTGTTTTGCTTGCATCAAATTGGTGGCTTCAGTCCAGGTGATTTGATCCGGTGGCTCATTCGGCTCGCGGGCAGGTTCAAACTGTGACCAACTGTCTAATTGCACATAGAAAAGTTGTTCACTTTTATGGGGAATGGGATTAGCTGACATCAGATAGTTAACTGTTACCGTAGTCATACTTGCACCAATTCCAAGACCAATAGCGGTGATCATCAGGGCACTTAAAATAGGGTTTCGCTTGATGCTTTTTAGGGCCAAACGCAGATAATAAGTAAACATTATTTTTCCTTATCCGTTGGCCGCTTGATTAAGCTCAGCGATAGTGGGCTCAGATGAGTCAGTTAATTCACTGACTTTGCCATCTCGTACGTATATATTGCGTTTGGCTTGGGAAGCCAAATGTTGATCATGGGTCACCATAACGATAGTCGTGCCTTGGTCATTAATTTGTTTGAGTAGCTCCAATACACTTAATGCCATTTTAGTGTCCAAATTTCCGGTTGGTTCATCGGCAAGTAAGAACCGTGGATCACCGGCTAAAGCTCGGGCAATGGCGACACGTTGTTGCTGCCCACCTGAAAGTTGCGAGGGTAAATGCTTCATTCGGTTAGCCAAGCCGACTAATTCGAGACTTTCTTCAATCCGTTTTTTGCGTTCATTACTTTTAAATCCGCGGTAACGAAGGGGCACATCTACATTATCGAACAGGTTTAGGTCAGGGATAAGATTGAAACTTTGAAAAATGAACCCTATTTTTTCATTTCTTAGTTGGCTGCGTTTTTTGTCATTAAGACGACTGACATCTTGACCATCTAGCTGGTAAGTACCACCTTCGAAGGTTTCTAACAAACCTGCAATGTTTAAAAATGTGGTTTTTCCAGAGCCAGAAGGGCCAGTGACGGCGACAAATTCACCTTCATCTACCTGTAAATTGAAATCACGTAAGGCGTGGGTTTCAACCAAATCAGTACGAAATACTTTTTTTACGTCTGTCATTGTTAACATGTGCTTTCCTTAATTCTTTTTGCTTTTAATGTAGGAGTGATTAATTGGTGATGAGAATTCGCTGCGCACCATTGAATTGTTCTGTACCGGAAATGATGATGGTGTCTCCGGCATTCAGACCTTGCATTATTTCAACATTGGATAAACTTCTAATACCGGTGGAAATCGGCGTTTTTTCTGCCATTCCGTCTTTAACCAGATATGCAATGCGGCCACTACCACTGTCTAAGAACTGTCCTCGTTGCACCATTAAGACATCTTCCTTACTTTCCATTAGGATGCGCGTGGTTAAGCGTTGGTTTTGACGCAATCCTTGTGGCTGTTCTAAGGCTTCTCCTGCAGCATTGTGGGAGGCGAAACGCACTCTCCCATTCACTTGATTGTTCTCAATTTCAGGTGAGATAGTGACTAGGGTGGCCAAGTGCGTTTCGCCATTGAAACTAACTTCTGCAAGCATACCAATCGCCAAATCGTCGGCGTAGCTTTCTGGAATATCAACTTCTAACTCGAATTCTGATAAGTCCACCACGCTTAAAATGGGCTGATTTTGTGTAACTTGGTTTTTTTGCTGTACCGCTAAATTACCGACGATGCCATTGACTGGAGAGCGCATTGTCAATTCGTCCACTTTGCGTGTTAATTCATCAACCAGCAAAGCTTGTCGTTCCAATTGCAGTTGTTTGGTTTGAATTTCAAAGGCTAAACTCTCTTGGTTTAACTGAGCATCGTGCACCGCATGTTGATGAACGAGTTTGGCATTTTGCAGATCGTCTTGGGCTTTTTCATAATCGATCTGGCTTATGGAGTGGGTAGCATAGGCTTTGTCTGCACGGCGTTTTTCTCGATCTGCGGCAGTGAGTGAGACCAATGCAAGATCGACGGCTTTTTGATTTTCCAGTGCTTGTTTTTTCGCTTGTATTTTTTCTCTGTCCAACTCCATTTGCGAACGCTGTAAACTGGACTCTTCTTGTTTTAGTTCATTGGTCAACGCTGGGCTGTCGATCAATGCTAACACTTGATTGATCGTCACCGAATCACCGGCATCCACTTTAAAAGTAATAGTACCTTGGGCTGGGCTATACAGACGGGGACTAATAGAGGCTACAACTCTGCCTTGTACAGACAAATCTCTAACCAGATCACCTTTGTGCACGGTGGCAAGTCGTAAACGCTGAGCTGAAACCGAATGGTCTGAACTTGACCAATTACTAAAAGCCGGTGCTAAGCTAAAATAGCAAACGATTAACACTACGCTAATGCCGATAATTATGAACAGTGGTTTTTTATTTTTTTTGCTTGCCAGTACGACATCTTGTCCACTGGTATCTTCAATTTTCATGGTGTTTTCTCTGAAATTATTAGAACAATCACAGAGTAAGTCGCAGCCAGAATTAAAAAGGTTTAAATGATCTTAAAATAAATTTTAAATGGGTGTTACTAAGCGCGGCATGTCATAGGGAATATTGCTTAAAAATAACGCTCGATAGACACGAGCGCGCTACTTATATAAATTTGTGGGTTAGCGATTACGGCCCATTTTGTCATGGCTGCTTACCCAGTGGCCGGCAATGACGGCGCAAGCTAATGAAATGTCACCGGCTAATACGGTCGCAGCAACGATTTCAGCAAATTTATTGGCTTTGTCTTTGCCCACACAATCTAATAGCTGTAAACATTCATTTTGTGTAGGTAAACCTGTTCCGCCACCAAAGGTGGCAACTATTAATGAAGGTAAGGTAACCGCAAGATAAAAATCACCATTGTCTAATAATTCATGGGATAACATACCCGCATGAGACTCAACTACATTCGCTTCATCTTGACCGGTGGCAATATATAAAGACGCGATGCCATTGGCTGAGTGGGGGCCATTATAAGCCGCACCGGCTAATTGCGCGCCATTATTCGCTAGCGTAGTAGCACCTGCTAGCACTTTTGTATCCACATTCATGACACGAGCTAACACTTCTTTTTTCAAGATGATCTCGGCGATCACGCGCTTGCCTCTTGAATGCAGCATATTTAGATGAGAGTGTTTTTTATCGGTATCCATGTTGCCAGAAAGTAAATACATGCAGGGGATGGGGGAGTTTGCTTTAATCCATTCACAGGCCACAAGGGTCGCTTTGCCCACCATATTTTGACCCGCAGCATCACCGGTGGTGTAGTTGAAACGCAAGTATTGTGTTTTCGCCACTGACCATTGTTGAATATGCTCTAATTTGCCAATACTGGTTGTGGTTTCGGATACGGCTTTTATTTGCTCAAAATTTTGTTCTACCCATTGTCCAAAGTCACGGGCTTGTCTGGCATCTTCAAAGATAAACGCTGGAGCACGTTGCATCCAACCTTCAACTACCGTCGTTTTTACCCCGCCACATTCATTTATGACACGCATTCCACGGCTGTAACTGGCCACTAATGTACCTTCAGTGGTGGCAAGTGGGACGTAAAATAAACCTTTGGCATGTTCACCATTAATTTGCACTGGACCGGCAATACCTACTGGCATCTGTACGATTCCAATAAAGTTTTCAATATTGCCTGGTAATACACCAGGATCAATACTGAATTCACCCGTGTATTTTAAATCAGTACCGGTTTTTTGTTTCAGAAACTCCCGTCTGGTTTTCGCCATTTCAACAGTGTGATCATTTTCTGAGTTACGGGGAATCCGAGTATCTTCAGACATAGTAGATTTCCTTATTATCGATAGAGTGCAGGTTTTGCAATAAACGCTGTCTTTCAATTAATACATAATTACACCTACTTAGACAATTTTTTTATCAAAAATATGTAAAATAATTGTTAATTTTGTTGTGCGTTGCTGGTCATTTTCCGTTTAAGTTTATTATTGGTGTCTCGGCTGCTGCGAATGATGTCATCGGAATAAATCGTGTTCTGTTGTTTTGCCATACGGTCGTAGAGCACGACATTCACTGAGGCAGCTAAATTCATACAACCTATGGTAGGGACATACAGTATCTCGTCACACTGATTGAGGATCTGTTGTGGTATGGAGCCATCCTCAGGCCCAAAAACATAAATAGCATTGTCTGGATGTTGAAAGTGAGGCAGTGGTGTCGCACCCTCTACCAGCTCAAAGGCGATTTTTCGATAACCAGCAGGTAAGTCATCAAATATGTTTTCTTTGCCCGTTAGCGGTATGTGTGCATTTGCATTTTTTGTATCGGTAGCGAAATTTTTCGCGTGCTCATAACGTTTGCCTGTATACACAATTGATTTTGCTGAATAACACCCAGCAGCGCGCAGCGCAGCTCCCACATTGGTAGGGCTTTTAGGATTAATGAGACCGACAATATAATGATTCGATTGATTTTGTTGTTGGGGTTTGTCCATTTTTGATTAGCATGATGTGATAGTTTGGACTAGGATACTTTAGATTGGATTATAAAACACCATGGAGCAATTTGATGAGGTTTACTATATTTATTCAAGCATTGGATTTAGGTCAGTGCAAAGATCAAATTCAACGTCAGGCTTTATTTGATATTGCACTTATGTTTGTGATGATTGATGGCGTCATAGATGAGCAAGAAAGAAGCTATATGCAAGGTTGGTTAGCGCAACTAGAATGGTCTAGTGAAACCGATAAATTGGATTATTACAATACGGTAGAGAGTAAAGTTATTGATGCGATAGCTGAAAATGAAATTGAAAACTTTTTAGCCCATCGCGCGATTTTGTTATCCGACCCTTGGATGAAAGAACAAGCGTTACAGCTGGCCGTAGACATCTCACGTGCCGACGGTCAATTAGATGAATCTGAAAAGGCTGCGATAGAATTTTTAATGGTTAAATTGGCAGATAAACGCTAAGAGCAAAAGCCCTTAGCTTGATACTTAAGCCCTTAGCATACGGCTTGAATTGTTAGCGTACTGTTCCATTTAAGCTCGAATTAACCTCGAGACCAACAGCTTGCTGTCAGCAATCATTTCTATTGTATTTCGACGCAATTTCAGCAGTAGCAAATAGGTTAGTGGTACTAAAAATAAACTGGTGAGGGTGCTAAACAACAAACCACCGATTATGGCTATCGCCATCGGCGAATAGGAAGGGCCGTCACCGCCAATACTCATGTCGCCAAACGCAAGTGGTAAAAGTCCTAGCACAGTTGTAGAGACTGTCATCAAAATAGGGCGTACTCGGGTGAGACAACCTTCAATAATGGCGTTGTGTACAGTCATTCCTTGATTCACTAATTGATTAATCCGGTCGACCAATACAATACCGTTATTTACCACTATTCCCATTAAAATCAGCATCCCAATCATGCCCATTACGGTCATTGGATTGCCTGTAATTAAAAACGCCCAAAATACCCCAGTAAATGAAAAAATCAACGAAGTTAATACCGATGTGGGTAATAATAATGATTCGAAAAGCGCTGCCATAACAATATAAATCATACACACGGCTAGGATCATATTTGTGATCATCACGCCTTCATCTTCGTCTTGACGTTGGAAACTGCCATCTAACGCCCAACTATAACCGCTGGGCAGTTGCACATTTGCCATTATAGATTCAATACGTTCTTGTGCTTCTTCGATGGTGAGTTCACTTTCTAAATTAGCCCCAATACTTAGTGCCGTTTGCCTGCCGTCCCGCTGAATTTGTGACATTCTTGGTTTAATCGTTAAGTCAGCCAACATATCCAAAGTGACATTTTGATCAAGGTTTCTAGACACCGTTAAGTTGCGTAATGCGTCTATAGAGGTTTGCAGTGTTTCATCGTAAAGCAAACGAATGTCTATTTCACCATTAATGTCATTTCTAAAGGTTCGCAGATTTGCCCCTCGTAATGCAGTGCTAATAATAGTGGCAACATCATTGGTGTTTAATCCAAAACGAAAGGCTTTGTCTCTATCTACTTTAATTTGTAACTCATAATTTTGACCATCTATATCAGCCTTAACGTCTGTTAAACCATTAACGCTACTCAACACTGGTACAATTTCACTGGCAATTTGCATTAAGGTTTCAGATGACTGTCCAAATAACGATATTTTGACACCGCCACCACTGCCTTCATCCCACTGAAAAGAAGGTTTTGCTCGTGCAAATGCAGGGAACTCATCTTTAATTAACTTTTTTAGATCGGCGATTTTCATCGGGATTTCATCTTCTAGAGTTAAGCCTGATACCGCTTCTCCCGCTGTGAAATAGCTATATACCTGTTTGATGTGAAATCTTTCTTTATTGGCGTATAAATAGTCTTCCATTTTAGCCACGGTTTTTTCAACTTCTTTGAGGCTATAGTTGGCCTGAACATTATAGTTCAACCAAATTCGGCCATTATTACCATTGTTTTGTTCGTCGCTCTTTAATAAGTTCATGGGGATCATAGTGCTGATTAATATGAGTATAGCAACAAGCGCGGTTTTTCTTTGATTCTCTAAGGTCCAAGTTAAAATAGAAGCATAAACATTTTTGATCTTTGATGGCTTCACTTGTTTAGGTTTCGCTTTAATTTTTAGCTTAGTGGTTAATAAAGGAATGAGTGTCTGCGCTAAAATTAATGACGCAAACAGTGAAATGCAGATAGATACGGCTACATGTTCAAGAAATACGGTTATCTCTTCTTTGGCGCCAACTATATTGGGTAGAAAGACGATGGCTGTGGTCGCTGTTCCAGCGATAACAGCTAAACTCACCAAAGCAACCCCTTTCTTAGTTGCTTCCACAGGGTCAGGTTCGTCTTCCCGTGCTTGGAAAATGCTTTCAGTAACCACAACAGCATTATCCACCAGCATGCCAACCGCCAACATTAAGCCCATTAAAGACAATATATTGAGGCTATATCCTAAGAAGTACATACAGGCCAAGGTGATACAAATTGCAAATGGCACCGATAGGACCACAACTAGGGTAGTAGCAAGGTTACGTAAGAATAAATACAATACAATGATAGAGAGGATGGCACCGAGCAAGCCCGAATTGAGCAGGTCTTGCAGCGAAGTGGTAACAGAATCCGCCTCATCATCCATGATAAATACGTTAATGCCATTAAACGCGGTGCTGTTTCGAGCTTTTTCAATCTCTTGCATAACCGCGTCGGATACCTCCACTAAGTTAGCACCTGACTCACGAAAGATATTGAGACCAATCGCATGGGTGCGATCTAAGTGGCGTCCTTCTTCTGCTCTAGGGGTTTCATATTTCACACTGGCAATGTCGTTCAAACGTACATTCCGTTGGATAATGAGATCTTCAATTTCCTGTTTGCTACGGTATTCGCCAATTGGATTGACTGTGATTTTTTGGTCCAAATCAAAAAACTGACCAGCCGTCATGGAGAAGTTGGCATCGCGCAGGATTTTGGTTAATTTAGCCGTATCAATGTGCAAAGCTGCAATGCGTTGAGGATCTAAGCGAATCGATATTTGTTTTTTCTGAACACCATATAATTCAACTTTTGAGACACCTTTAATGCGCTCGATCGGCATTTTTAGGTTGCGCTCCAGTAAATCATACGAGTTAGAAATATCACGGTCACTCGACAATCTAAGTTGAAAAACTGGCATATCTTTTAGGTTGAACTTGAAGACTAGTACCCGCTCTACATCATCTGGCAAAAGGTGGCGGATAGCATCGATTTTCTCTCGTGCTTCGATGCTTTTAGCTTTGATATTGGCATCCCAATCAAACTGTATCTGAATTTCTGCATTGTTTTCAGTAGAACGAGAGCGCAGTCGTTTGATGCCCGACATTGTGGCTAATGCTTCTTCCACCGGTTGGGTGATCATTTTATCGATTTCTGCAGGCGTGGCATCTTTATAGGGAACCTGAATAAAAATTTCTGGAAAATCAATGCCCGGAAACTTCTCTAAAGGCAGCATTTTACTGGCCGCTAACCCCATGATTAACAGAGAAAAGAATAACATGGAAATGGTTACTGGACGACGTATGGCAAAGCTTGCCAATGCAGCGCCAGCGTGGGCAAACTTATCCATAAACCACCTCACTGTTTGGCTTGTCGGTTGTGCTTTGGTTCACTTCTGGGATAAATGATTTGCGATCAAATATGCTATACAACACGGGGATCATAAATAGAGTTAGGAAGGTTGCGAACAACAATCCAAAAATTACTGTAATAGCCATAGGTGTGCGAATTTCCGATCCTTCACCTAAACCAATTGCCATTGGAAGGAGGCCTAATATAGTGGTTAAGGTGGTCATTAGGATAGGGCGTAAACGACTGTGCGCAGCTTGTTTAATTGCGGTCATCTTATCTTCGCCTTTTGCACGTAATTGATTAATTCTATCAATTAGCACTATGGCGTTATTTACCACTATTCCAGCGAGCATAATCAAGCCAATGAATACCACCACACTGATATTTGTGCCGGTTAAAAATAAACCATAAATTGAACCTGCGCAAGCCATGGGAACAGTGAATAAAATTAAAAATGGATGCAATAAGGACTCAAACTGCGAGGCCATCACCAGATATACCATAAAAATCGCCAAGGCCAGGGTCATATAAAGGGAATTAAAACTCGACTCCATTTCTTCACTTTGGCCGGTGATCCTAGCTTGTAAACTAACGGGTAAGTTGATTTCATCAATGGCTGAGCGAGCGTCGATTACAGCCGCACCTAAATCACCGTAATTAAGGTTAGCAGTGACCAGTACCACCCGTTGTTGACCCACTCTGGTTATTTCACTTGGACCGACTGACATCTCAATAGAAGCCACAGCGGCTAAGGGGATGACATTATTGCTATTTGGGTTTACCACTATTTGTGAAATATCTTGGATTGAGTCTCGTTGGGTAACTTGGTTTCTGACTAAAATATCCACTTTACGATCATCGACACTAAATTGACTTGCCACTTCGCCACCAATTTTGGCCGCTATTAACTTTGAAACATCCGGTGCATTGAGTCCTAATTGGGCCAGTTTGGCATGGTCGAACTGCACTTTTAATTCAGGGTTGCCATTTTGCAACGAGCTTTTAATATCGGCAAATCGTCTATTTTTAGAAAGAGCTTGTGCTAGCTTGTCACCGTAACGTTTTAACATCGACAAGTCATATCCTGAAATTTCCACCACCAGTGGAGTCGAAAAACTGAATAGTTCCGGTGTACCGAATTTACTTTCCAGACCTGCTTGATTAATTAGGTATTCACGCATAGCTGTGACAACAGCTTGTTCGTCTTGGGCAGAGGCATCAGTTTTCATCACCACATTTAACTTACCCCAATGATCACCACCTTGGGAGGGGGAAGCATTCATTAAACTGCCAGTACCAGCTAAAGAGTAGGTGCGTGCTACTTGCGGTTGTTTTTGCGTAAAAGTGGCCAGTTTAGCTAATACCTCATCGGTATTTTCTAATCTAGAGCCTGTAGGTAAGGTAATTTCAACATTAAATTCGCCTTGGGCTAACGGTGGAATCAGTTCCAAACCGATTTTAGGCAATAGTAAAAGCGATAGAGCAGAACATGTAACCACAATTGCAATAACTGCAATCCGAGCTTTCATTGCCACATTCAGACTATGGTAATACGCTGATGAAACGACATTGTAGAACTTATCGAACCCCCACAATACCGGTTTGAATAGTATTGATAGCGCTTTAGATAGCCCTCTAAACACAGTTAAAATGATGCTGGTTACCGTCAGAGGTACAACATAAAAGATTAATTTAACGAGAAGAGTTAATGGTAAAAATAGGTAATATCCAGTTAGTTTTAACTTGCCTGTGGGTTTAGCTTTAACCGGCCTAGGTCCCAAATCCAATTCTTTACTTGGCTGATTAGACTTTTCTCTTGCTGCAAGCATAGGGATGAGGGTTAATGCTACAACTAAGGATGCTGCCAGTGCAAACGTAACGGTAAGGGCCTGATCACTGAATAATTGACCAGCGATACCTTCAACAAACACTAACGGAAAAAATACGGCCATGGTGGTAAGGGTAGAGGCCACTATTGCCATTGAGACTTCTTTTGTTCCTTGCGCGGCAGCTTCTAAGGTATTGGCATTGTCTTTTTTATGCCTATCGATGTTTTCCAGCACTACGATACTGTTATCAACTAATAAACCTATGGCCAGCGCAATGCCACCCAGACTCATAATGTTTAAACTGATATCGTAGCTATACATTAAATTAAAAGTCGCGATAATTGATACTGGAATGGAGATGGAAATAATTAATGTGGGCCAGATATTTTTCAGGAAAAAATACAAAATAAACATAGCCAGAATACCACCTATGATGGCCGCAGACTTTACTTCTTCCAATGCGCTGGCGATAAATAATGACTGGTCGTAGACCATTTGTATTTGGTAGTTCTGCGGCAATGACTGCTTCAGTGATTCAAGTCTGGCTTTTACCGCGTTAGCTACATTGACCGTATTAGCGTCACCTTCTTTATAGATTGCTATTTCAACACCTTCGAGTCCGTCAAATCGGGTGACTGAGGTGCGTTCTTTAAAGGCATCTTTGATTTGGGCTACGTCGCTTAAACGAATATGTTTGCCTTCTCGTGTAGCAATATACAAATTACGCATATCGTCTAAGGTTTGAAATTGATTTAGGGTTCTGACTAAATATTCTTGCGAACCGTCTTCCACTCGGCCACCGGACGCATTTACATTTTCGTCTTTCAAGCGTTTAATGATTTCCGCTAAAGGTATATTTAATTGACTAGTACGATGTTGATTAATCAGAACATGGATTTCATTTTCTAGGCCACCGCCGACTCGAACCGAAGCGACACCTTCAACCGACTCCAGTTTGCGTTTTATGTCTTCTTCGGCATAAGTACGAACCTGTTTCATGTTCGCTTCATCCATAGTCGCTTGTGCTACCTTAGAGTCGTTAGCGTCGGGCGAAGCGGCATTGTTTGTTCCTAGTCCGAAGCGCATTACAGGATCTAAACTTGGATTGAATCGCAATAATAAAGGCCGTTTAACATCTAGGGGTAAAAGTAAAACATCGAGTTTTTCGCGAACCTCTAAGCTGGCCATGTCCATTTCGGTGCCCCATTCAAACTCCAGCACTACATCAGACTGTCCAGCTTTAGAAGCTGAAGTGACTTTGCGAACACCTTTGACTATGCCTACTGCTTCCTCAACCGGTTTGGTAACCAATTGTTCTATCTCTCCTGGAGCGGCTCCTACATAGTCAGTGCGAATGGTTAGAGTCGGGTAGGAAAGCTCTGGTAGTAAGTTCAAAGACAAACGTGATAGAGAAACAAATCCGAATAAGAGTACAGCTAAGGTAAACATCCACACTGTCACCGGACGTCTGACCGCAATTTCAATTAAATTCATAATGTACTCCTCAATTAGCTGTTGACGATTTCAACAACGGCTTTGTCTTTGAGGTTTTGGTGCCCGGTTACCACCACTTTTTCAGTGCCAGTAAGGCCTTTGATAACTTCAACGAAGTTTCCTTCTTGGTAGCCAACTGTAATCGCAATTTTGTTTGCGATACCGTCTTCGTCTACCACAAATACATTGGTTTTATCGTCAATGGCCAGCAGTGCTTTGCGAGGCAACAAAGTCGCATCAAGGTGGGTGTCATAATTTAAACTGACTTGAGAGAACATGCCTGCTTTCAATAAATTATTTTCGTTTGGTACTCTAAGGGTAACTTTAAAAGTCCCGGTTTTTGAATCAATGACCGGACTGATACGCTCAACATAAGCATTGATTGTTGTATTCGAAAGCGCTGATAAAAGTAAGCTTGCTGGTTGGTCTTTGTGCACCCGAGACAATTCTTTTTCCGGTAAATAGACAATTCCGTAGAGTTGTTTTTGTTGCACAATATGAAACATACGCTCGCGCTGGAACGATTCGGTTAGGTTACCCACTTTAGCGTTTCGTTCGGCGATATAACCGCTGATAGGTGCAACTATGGTTGCTTCTTTCAAATCGAGTTTAGCCAAAGCCAGTGTTGCTTTGGCTGATTCATACTGTGCAGTAAGCTTGTCGTAAGTATCATCACTTATCAGTTTTTTATGATAAACCTTATTGACTTTCGCAAGCTCTTTTTCGATACCTTGTAAATCTGCTGCTGCTCGCAACAAGTTTAGTTCGTAACGTTCGGGATCTAATTTCGCTAAAACTTGACCTTTTTCAACGTAATCACCTTCTTCAACTAATATTTGATCAATTATTCCCGATGCGCGGGCAACAACAAATGCTTCTTCTTTAGCTTCTAATACTGCTGTTGTTGCATAATTGGAGGAAATATTACCGCGCTCTAAATTTTTCACTTCAACAGGAATAGGGATGACTTTTACCTGTTCAGCTTCTTGCTGGTCATTTTTATTGGCTTCTGCCTGTCCACAGGCTGTTAATAAAAAACTTGAGCAAATAAAAGCTGCCAGTGATAACTGCTTTATTGTTGAGCGTGAAATTGAAGCGTGGTTGTTGTAATTATGCGCGTCCATTGTATTTTCCAAATTTAACCAAATATTTTAAGTGAATATCGTCACGACACTGTTTAGTGAGTCGTATTTGATGACTGTTCTATTTACTAGACTAAGCACTCACTGTGCCATTGGTTAAAGTCTTTATAAATCAATTAGATATGGAGATGGTTTGTGGGTTTTTGTGAGTTTGATTAACTGTATTTGGTGAAATTTACTAAAAATTAGTTGATTTATTACTAGCTGCGAGACGCTGCCATGCAATAAACCGCGCTCTTTATTGAAAAATAAATAACCCCTTTTAAAATTCTATTCGTTGGTACTGATAACTATGTGTAAAAGGAATAAAAATGAACACTATTAAATCAGACAATTCAACGACTACTCGCTCTATCGATTTAACGCTTAAAAACAGATTTAAACTGCGTAGATTTAGCTATTTATTAACCTCTACAGTTATCGCTTTTAGTCTTGCCGCTTGTTCGTCTACAGAAAGCGATAATCAAGTCAAACAGGCGAAGCACAGAGCTGAAGCTGAAGCTGAAAAAATTATGATGACCGCACAACGAGCTGAAGCGCAAGGAAAATTACATAGTCGCCAGCGACATGAATCTCAGCTGTTCGCAATGGCTGACTTATCTGAAGCCACTTCTCCTGGATATTATCCTCCTCAAGTGCCAGCGCCAGGGAACCCTGCTTATACAGAAAACTATCAACATGAAGAAGAAAACCAGGTTTTTACCACCAGTAATAATCCAGTTTCAACATTTTCAATTGATGTGGACACAGGTAGCTACAGCAATGCTAGACGAATGTTAAACCAAGGATGGCTGCCACCGGCAGACGCTGTTCGGATTGAAGAATTCATAAATTATTTTGATTATCAGTATCCAGTGGCTGAAGAATCCTCTCATCCTTTTGTGATTGATACGCAGGTTTCAAATTCGCCTTGGAATCAAGGCCGTATGTTGATGCGAATTGGTTTAAAAGCCCATGCTTTAAATGATAAATCCGAAAAGCAACTTGAGGCGAGCAATAAAAATCTAGTGTTCTTATTGGATGTTTCTGGCTCTATGAATTCTGCGAATAAATTACCTTTGGTTAAGCGTGCTCTGATGATGTTAACCAATCAATTGACAGAAAACGATAGTGTAGCCATCGTGGTTTATGCCGGAGCATCTGGTGTAGTACTTGAGCCTACCAAAGCCAATCAGAGTGTAAAAATAGAACAAGCGCTAAACCGCCTATCCGCTGGTGGATCAACCAATGGTGGAGAGGGTATTGAGCTTGCTTATAAATTAGCTAAACAAGCATTTAAGGAAAATGGTGTGAATCGTGTGATTTTAGCTACTGACGGCGATTTTAATGTTGGCAGGGTCAATCATCAGCAATTAATTGAATTAGTTGAAAAACAAAAAGAGCAAGGAATTGAACTCACCACCTTAGGTTTTGGACAAGGTAATTATAATGATCACTTGATGGAGCAATTAGCGGATAAAGGCAATGGCAATTACGCTTATATAGATACGTTGCTTGAAGCGCGAAAAGTATTAGTTGAAGAATTAGATGCTACTTTACAATCGGTTGCCCGAGACGTGAAAATTCAGGTCGAGTTTAATCCTAATACGGTGGCGGAATATCGTTTAATTGGCTATGAAAATCGTCGCTTAAATAAAGAAGATTTCAATAATGATAAAGTCGATGCGGGGGAAATCGGAGCTGGCCATACTGTTACAGCATTTTACGAAATCGTATTGCAAGATGGCGCTAAATTTAATGACGATTTACGCTATCAACAGACCCATAAAAATGCCGCAGCTAGTCTGAATAATGAATTGGCCCATGTAAAGTTGCGTTATAAACCTATGGACAACGACACTAGTATCCTAATCGACCAAGTTATTGAAAAACAAAATGTTACTGATTTTGATGCACAATCCATGGATTTTAAATTTGCAACTTCTGTTGTTGGCTTTGCTCAATTGTTGAAAAATAGTAAATACACCCAAAATTTAGATTTTGAAAAGGTGATTGAGCTTGCTAATAACAACAAAGGTAAGGATGATTACGGCTATCGTGCTGAGTTTGTTTCTTTGGTGAGAATGGCAAAAACCTTACAGTCGGAAACTTCTCGTTCGGTTGCCACTCAAGAACAAAAGCAAAACTAAGAAAATAAGGCGCAGACGTCAAGGTTTGCCAAGTCTTATTCATTATTTAAGGAAGATGGACGCGTTTGAATCAAGTAGTAGATGAAGAATTGCTTAAACGATTTGCAGATGGAGATTCGGCATCGTTTGAGCTTTTATATGAACGTCATAGAGGCGGCTTGTATCGCTATATGCTGCGTCAATTAAAAGATCAGCAATTAGCAGAAGATTTATTTCAGGACACCTGGAGTAAAGTGATAGTGAATGCTGAGTCGTTTGAGCCAAACGCTAAATTTTCCACTTGGTTATATACAATGGCACGAAATAGAGTGGTTGACCAAATAAGACATTTGCGCATTGTCGATAAGCTGATTGACGATAGCGCCGATGAGGTAGATAGCCAACTTGGTGCCAATCAAATTGAGCAAAATATACTAGAAAAAACGTTGCAAGCTGATAAGCAAAGCATGTTTTTAAAAGACTGTATGCAAAAGTTACCTGTCAACTTGCTGGAAGTATTTTTACTCAAAGAAGAGTCGACTATGACGGTGAAACAAATTGCAGAAGTAATTGATTCTTCTCATCAAGCAACTAAAAGCCGTTTACGTTATGCCTACGGTCAGTTAAAACAATGTTTATCTAAAAAAATGCCTGATTGGGTAAGTAGTGGTGAAGGTCATGAGTAATAAAAATCAAGCTAAAAATGAGAATATTACTGATCCTGATGTGAGTGTCGTATATCAGGCACAGGAAAAACCAGTACCGACTGCAGCATTGGATAAGCGCATATTGGAACTCGCCAAACAACAAGCAAGTGATAAGGTGGTTGATGTAAAAGCGCCAGTAGCAAAATGGCGAAAATGGCAATGGCCAACTTCCATTGCCGCTTCAGTGATGTTTATTAGCTTAGTAGTATACAATCAATATGATCGTTTTGATCCTATGTTGACAAAAGCGCCGGAGCTAAGGGTTGATACTTATGATATTGCAGACCAAGCTACATTGGACAATGAACAATTGACAAAAAAATCAAAACTAGAAATTCGTGAACTTAGCAGCCCACCAGTTTCATCCAGAATGGCCTCAGAGCCACTGCTAGATAAAAGTGAGTTTGTGCGAGATTCTGTAGAGGAGCCTGAGCGAGCCCAATATGCTGAAAAAGAAGCATTAACTTTAGCTGCAAAAGCTATGGATAATGTTGAGATTGAGCCTTTATCATTTGAGCTTGAAATGCCCCTTGAGGTTGATGTTGAACAACAAATTCCTGCAGATATTGTGTTAACTCAAGAAGCTGCAACGGAACAAGCATTTAAACAAGCAGAGTTGATTGCCAAACAACAAAAATCACAGTTAGCAAAAAGAGAACATCAAGGTCAAACGAGGCTGTCTTTAATTGAATCAAGCTCAATGTTTAACGACAATCAACCCTCAACATCTAAAATGCAGGTTAATACCGAATATCTTGATAGCCTGTTAAAGCAACTTGAAGAACATAGTGCACCGAAAAACAAGAACGCAGATAAAATCCAATCTCTTAGTCAGTTGCAGAATGATATTTTTGATTATCTATCACTACTTAAGATGGCCGATCCATTAGTTGAAATAGACCCAAAATATTTACAAGTGTTAACTGAAGAGCAAAACAAGAAATTAAGTGAGTAGATGTGCATTGGCAACGTTGGATAAGGATATAGGAATTGCTTGAATTGGAGAGATTGAGGCAATTGATAATCTTAGCGACATCTTTTTGAAGAAACAGAACCGCGTTTAATCTCACATCTGTTCGCCACGTCTTGTAAGCGTCAATGGGCGCTCAGTTATGCAATTTTAAGAGCTGTTTTGGGGTGAAATTTAAGTGATTTTTAGCTCAACAGCTTCTATGTTTCCAATCTTTTTCAGATGTTAATGAATAAAATTCTAAAGGTCGTTAAAGGGCTTGATATCTTCTATACTCAGAAATGCTGAAGCAGCTGCGCGTTGAATTAATTGTTCGCAGATTGATTTACTCGTGACTCTACTTAATTCTCAATAGGAGCAATGTGATGAGCGACAAAAAATGCCCATATCAACCAACAGACCTAACTACCAATGGTGGAGCGCCGGTTGTTGATAATCAAAATAGTCTGACGGCTGGTAAGCGCGGCCCTGTGCTAGCCCAAGATCTTTGGTTAAATGAAAAGCTTGCGAATTTTGTGCGTGAAGTTATCCCAGAGCGCCGAATGCATGCTAAAGGTTCTGGTGCATATGGTACTTTTACGGTTACCCATGATATTAGCCAATATACTCGCGCAAAAATATTTAGTGAGGTAGGCAAAACAACCGAAATGTTTGCACGTTTTAGTACGGTAGCAGGTGAACGTGGAGCTGCCGATGCTGAACGTGATATTCGCGGTTTTGCCTTGAAGTTTTATACCGAAGAAGGGATTTGGGATATGGTTGGTAACAATACCCCAGTATTCTTTTTACGTGATCCTCTCAAATTCCCAGATTTGAATAAAGCGGTTAAACGAGATCCTCGCACCAATATGCGCTCTGCTACTAATAATTGGGATTTTTGGACGTTGCTGCCAGAAGCCTTGCATCAAGTTACTATTGTGATGAGTGATCGTGGTATTCCAGCTTCGTATAGACACATGCATGGCTTTGGCTCGCATACTTACAGTTTTTGGAATGACGCCGGTGAGCGATATTGGGTCAAATTCCATTTTCGCACTCAACAAGGCATCAAAAACTTAACTGATGCGGAAGCCGCTGAAGTTGTCGCTATGGATCGGGAAAGCAATCAAAAAGATCTTTACGAGTCTATTGAGCGAGGGGATTTCCCTAAGTGGAAGATGTATGTGCAAATTATGCCAGAAATAGAAGCTGATAAAGTTCCTTACCATCCATTTGATCTCACTAAAGTGTGGCCAAAGGGCGATTATCCACTTATTGAGGTAGGTGAATTTGAGTTGAACAAAAATGCTGAAAATTACTTTGCGGATGTTGAACAAGCGGCATTTGCTCCAAGTAATTTAGTGCCAGGGATTAGTGTATCACCTGACCGCATGCTGCAGGCGCGTTTAATCAACTACGCGGATGCTCAGCGTTATCGAGTGGGTGTTAATCATAATCAGATTCCTGTTAACAAACCGCGTTGTCTTGTAAATAGTAATGCCCGTGATGGTGAAGGCCGTGTAGATGGCAACTATGGTGACAAACCACACTATGAACCTAATAGCTTTAATCAATGGCAGGAGCAGCAACAATTTGCTGAGCCACCTCTTAAAATCGATGGTTATGCTAAACGCTATGATTTTCGTGAAGATGATGATGACTATTTTAGTCAGCCACGTTTATTGTTTAATTTGATGAATGACGAACAAAAACAAGCGCTTTTTGAAAACACGGCTAGACAAATGGGGGATACTTTTGATTTTATCAAATATCGTCATATTCGAAACTGTAGCCAGTGCCACCCAGCTTATGGCGAAGGCATTGCTAAAGCTTTAGGATTAACGGTAGAGGATGCAATAAAAGCACGAGAAGCGGATCCTGCTCTTCATTTACCTAGCTGTTTATAAATAACTGTTTTTTGCTCAATAACAAACACCGTTTTTAGCGGTGTTTTTTTACAATTGGACAGGCATAATTTTCAAAAAAAAATAAATAGACAGTCATTACTAGTCATCTACCGATTTGACGAGATTAATTAACGCTTAGGAGCAATTTAATGGGTGCGAAAATTAGAATTTTTGAGAAAAATAGATAAAAACTGGTTTTTACGCTGCTATACCCGATTGAAATTCAGCCGTCGTACCGCATTTCATCTGCGGGGACCTTTAAGCCATAAATTTAGGTTTTTTGAGCTCTTTAAAGCTTCATCCTAACCGTATTTCTGTCGACGTCGGCGTTTATATTTGTTGAGGGTATTGATTTGACCTGCGGCCACACTAAACGATGTTTCAAAACTTGA